>PMYB01000189.1 GCA_003170915.1 Bryobacterales bacterium
TGTTATTTCTAGACAATGCCTTAGCATGCCGCCTACACTTTGCAATAAAAAGTACTTGAAAAGCTTCAAACGCGGGTGTATGATGCCTGTATGGGCGCACCGCGGACGGAACCGGTGGAACTGCACGAACATGCGATGGAGAACCTGCGGTATATCCGCCGGACCCTCGAGCGGGCGGGCTCGTTCACGGCGGTGCCGGGCATCGGCGGCATGCTGATGGGCTCGACGGCGCTGGCGGCCGCGTGGATGGCGTCCGGCCGGTCCCGAACCGGCGCGTGGCTGGCGGTGTGGCTGGCCGACGCAGTACTGGCGCTACTGGTCGGGGTGGTCGCGGCGGCGGTGAAATCGCGGCGCGTCAAGATGCCGCTGCTCTCCGGGCCGGGACGCAAGTTCGTGGCGGGGTTCGCGCCGGCCATGGTGGCTGGGGCGCTGCTTACGGCGGTCCTGTTCCGCGCCGGGTTGACCGCGCCGCTGCCGGGGACCTGGCTGCTGCTTTACGGCGCCAGCGTGGTGTCGGGCGGCGGGGCTTCGGTCCGCGTGGTGCCCTTGATGGGCGCCTGCTTCATGGCGGCGGGGGCGGCCGCCTTCCTGGCGCCGGCGGAATGGGGCAATGCGATCCTGGCGGCGGGGTTTGGAGGGCTCCACATTATGTTCGGAGCGGTGATTGCGGTGAAGTATGGCGGCTAGACAAAACGCGGCGCGGCGCGAACGCGAAAAGAGACTGTTGCAGCCCGGCCCGGCGATCAACCTGGCGGCGGGAGCGCCCAAGCTCGACCGGTTGATTCACGAGCGGCTACGGCTGGGAATGGTGAGCGCTCTCTCCGTCAACGAGTCGCTCACCTTCAACGAGCTCAAGAAGTTGCTCGATACCACCGACGGCAACCTGAGCGTCCACGCCAGGAAACTGGAGGAGGCCGGGTACGTGGCCTGCGCCAAGTCGTTCGCGGGACGCATACCGCGGACCGATTACCGGCTGACCGCCGCAGGGCGGCGCGCCCTGGAGCGCTACCTCGATCACATGGAAGCGCTCATCCAGGCCATGCGGGACAGGTAAAGGGGTTTTTTTGTGGACATTTACTTTACGTCACAAAGTACTCTTCATATTGGGATCATCATGGACGGCAACGGCCGATGGGCCCTCGCGCGCGGATTGCCGCGCGTGGCGGGGCATCGCGCGGGTGTGGAGACGGTGGGCCGCGTGGTGGAGGCGGCGTCCGCGGCGGGCGTGGGGATTCTGACGCTCTTCGCGTTCTCATCCGACAACTGGCGGCGCCCGCGGGAGGAGGTCCAGGCCTTGATGCGCCTGCTGGCGGATTACCTGCAAAGGGAGACCGGGCGGTCGGTCGCCAACGGGGTCCGGATCGAAACGATCGGCCGCCGCGACCGTCTGGACGCCGAACTGCGCGCGGCCATCGAACGGGCCGAGTCGGCCACCGCGTCCGGAACGCGGTTACGGCTGCGAATCGCCGTCGATTACTCCGGCCGCGACGCTATTCTGGCCGCCGCGCGCCGTGTCGCGAATCTTTCGCGCGAGTCGCTGGAAGACGCGTTGGGTCCGCCGGTCGACCTGCTGATCCGCACCGGCGGCGAGCGCCGCCTGAGCGACTTTCTGCTATGGGAATGCGCCTACGCGGAGCTGATATTCTCGCGTCGGATGTGGCCCGATTTCGGGGCCGAGGACCTGCTGGGCGCGGTCCGGGAGTTTCGAGGAAGGGACCGCAGGTTTGGAGCCGTGCCGCCAACGGCGGTGCGGCGGCAGGAGGCCTGGCTGGACTAACTTCACTTCTGCTTGCGCTCGCCCCACTTGGGCGGTGGCGGCTCCTTGCTCAACCGGTTGACCGGCTTTTCCTGGAGCATCCGCAGCGCCTCCTGGACGGCGCGCTCGAGCTGCGCGTCGTGCCCCGCGATGGCGTCCTTCGGCCAGTTCTCGACGTCGATGTCGGGTGTGGTGCCTTCGTTCTCCACGGCCCACTTGCCCTCGCGACTGAAGAACCCTCCGCGGGGCGCAATCATGGAACCACCGTCGATGAAGAGCGGTGTGTCCGCGGTGTGCACCAGGCCGCCCCACGTGCGTTTGCCGACCAGCAAGCCGATCTTGCGGTACTTGAACATCCACGGCATGAGGTCGCCGCCCGAACCCGCCATCTCATTGACGATCATGACCTTCGGCCCCCAGATGCCGGCCGACGGGCTGGTGAACGGATAGCGATCGCCCGCCACATTGTTGAAGTAGCCGTCGAAATCCCGCTGCAACACGTCGATGATGTAATCCGCCGCCGAGCCGCCGCTGTTGAACCGCTCGTCGATAATCGCTCCCAGCTTGTCCTGCTGCGAGAAATAGTAGCGGTTGAAGCTAGCGTAGCCCGGCTGCCCGGTGCTCGGCACATAGACGTATGCCAGCCGGCCGCCGGACAGCTTATCGACCAGCCGGCGATTCTCCTCCACCCAGGCGCGCGTGCGCAGCCCTTGCTCGTTGGCGATGGGGACGACGGTCACTTGCCGCGCTCCCTCCAGCTCCGGCCGGCTGTTGATGGTCAGCACCGTCTGCCGGTTCGCCGTGCCGTCGAGCAAGCGATAGATATTGTCCGGCGCCCGCAGCTCGACTCCGTCGATCGCCAGGATGTAATCCCCGGTGGATACGCTGGCGCCGGGCTCGGCCAACGGCGCGCGCAGATCGGGATTCCAGCTCTCGTTGTCGTAGATGCGCGTGATCTTGTACCGGCCGCCGTCAATGGCGAAATCCGCGCCCAGCAATCCGCCCGCCGAAATGGGCAGGGCGGGCATGTCGCCCCCGCGCACAAAGGAGTGGCCGATGGCGATTTCCGAGCCCATGATGTCGAGCAGGTAGTTCAAATCGGCGCGGTGCATGGCGTAGGGCAGCAACTGGCCGTACATTTCCTTCATCTTGGGCCAGTCGGCGCCGTGCATATTGGGCACGTACAGGTAATCGCGCTGGTTGCGCCAGCCCTCGTAGAAGATCTGTTTGAACTCCTCTTTGGGCTCCAGGTACATGCGCAACGATACGTTGAGCCGCCCCTGTCCGGCTTGGGGCGGCTGGCGGTCGGCGTCCACCAGGAAGAGCGACGGGGCCGCCGGGGTCGCGCCAGCGCCGCCACGGCCGCGGCCGCCACCGGCGCCGCCACTCGTGCGATAGACCAGCTTGTGGCCATCGGCGCTGATATCGTAGGCCGCGACGCCGGTGACGAATGGCGCTGCGCGGCGGTCGCTCAGACGATAGCGTTGGAGGGTGCTGCCGCCGGCGGCGCCGCTGGCCTCCTCGCCACGCCCGCCACGGCCCGCGGCGGCTTCCAGGAAGTAGACCGTGCCGCTTACACCGGCACGGAGTTGCGAATACTGGCGCTCGGCGACCCCCGGCACGGCGATGATGCGTTGTTGCAAGCCGGCGAAATCGATCTGGACGTTGACTGGCGTGCGCGGCGCCGCTGCCGCGGCCGGTTCGCCCTCGGCGTCCTCCTGAGCGGCGCCGCCGGAACGGCCACCCCGGCCGCCGCCAGTGCTGGGAGCGCGCGGAGGTGCGCTGCCCACACCGTGGTCTTCATCGCTCTCCGGCAGGAGCGGGCTGGCCTCGCCTTTCTTGAGCACCGCGAAATACAAACCGAAGTTCTCATCGTGGTCGTAGGAAGTCATGTCCAGCCATTGCGATTTCAACCCGAAGTCCGTCGCGGCCAGAAACCACAGGTACTTGCCGCTGGCATCCCAGGCAGGCCACACCGCGTCGGCCAACCCGTCGGTCACCTGCCTGGTTTCGCCCGTCTCGACATTGCTGGCGAAAATCGCGTGGTACAGCGACTTCAGACGGCTGGAATAGGCCACCCATTTGGAATCGGGACTCCACGCGGGATTCAGCGTGCGAGCCGGCACCATCCACGGATCGTTCCCCACCACCTTGGCCTGGCCGGTGGCGACATCCAGCACCCACACCTTCAGATTGGTATCGGTATAAACCAGCTTCTTCGAGTCGGGCGACCACGAGGGCGTGTAGTAGTGCGTCGGGTTCGGCAGGGCGATCTCGCGGGCCGGCGCCAAGCCATCCTGGGTTTCAATCACCAGCTTGTATTCGCCCGACTTGTCGCTGAACCAGGAGATGTACTTACCATCCGGCGACCACGCCGGATCGCGCTCCGCCGAGCCGCTCGAGTGGCTCAGATTGCGCACGTCTCCCTTTTCGGCGGGGATGGTAAAAATCTCGCCGCGCGCTTCCGCCACCACCCGCTTGCCGGTGGGCGAGAGCGCCAGGTTCGTCATGCGACTCGTCACGTCTTCCCAGCGCGGCATCATCCACGGAAAATCGCCCAAGGCGGTGATATTCACCACGTGCGACTTGCCGGTCTTGGGATCCAGTTCGTGGATGTAGCCGGCCTGCTCGAATACCACCGCGCCCGGGCCGGCGTCCAGAGATTTTACGTCGAAGTCCGGGAACCTGGTCGCTTGCGCGAGCTTCTTCGTCTTTGTGTCGTAAACCCAGATGTTGGCCACGCCATCGCGATCGGAAATGAAATACACGGCGTCGCCCACCCACACGGGATCCATGTCCTTGGAATCGGTCCACGGCGGCGAGACCAGATCGTAGGTTTTCAGATCGACAATCCAGATCGGCCGGTTCTGCCCGCCGCGATAGTTGCGGCGTTCTTCGTCCCACGAACTATTCATGCGGTAAGCCAGACGCTTCCCGTCCGGGGAAATCTTGCCTTGATAACCGCGAGGCAGGGCCAACGGTTCTTCGACTCCGCCTTCGGCCGGCACCGTCCAGAAACGCGGCGCCGCGCTGGGCGCCCACGTCGCGCGCCCCGAAGTGAACAGCACCGCCTTGCCATCGGGCGTCCAGCCCTCGACCGAATCGTTGCCCGGATGCCAGGTCAGGCGTTTCGGCTCGCCGCCTTCGGCGGCCACGACGTAAACATCCGTGTTGCCCGCATACTCCGCGCTGAACGCGAGCCATTTGCCGTCGGGTGAAAAATGCGGATTGGTGGTCTGGCCCTGGAAGCTGGTCAGCCGCCGCGCCGTGCCGCCCGCACGCTCGACGATCCAGAGGTTGTTGGCATACGCGAACGCGATTTCGGTGGCGCTCACCGTCGGGGTGCGCAGCAGACGAGTGGACGGTCCGTTGGCGCCGCTGGCCGCTATCTGCCAGAGGGCCAAAACGAGAATCGTCAGCGAGAGACGACTGAGAAGTGTGATGTGCTTCGGCATAAGGGTGTCCCGGGAGCGGTTGCTTTCCGAGCCAATATAGCACCCCGGCTCTGGCGCTGGGTCTTTTGATTTGCGGTATTCTCGGACGCTGAAAGGACCTGGAGGCGCCTACTGACCGCCCGATCGCCGCCTCGGCCGGCCTAGCCAGCGGGGAACCTCGCGGCAATAGAGATCATACGAACGGCCGCGCGTCGCTCGAAGGTGTGGCTCCTCAAAGAACACAACCATCAAATGGAAGAGGAGGAACACCGTACCGCCGTATGCCGCGAGGAGAGGCGATGCGAAGAGCACTGCCTGGCCGAAGACCACCAACAGCACTCCCACGTACATGGGATTGCGAGAGAAACGGTACGGACCGCCCGACACCAAGCCTGCCGGTTCCTCTCCGATCAGTAGCCGCAGATGACGCGCAAAATAGATGGCCGGTGTCCCTCCGGCAGCCAGAAATCGGATCAGGCACAGGGCATATGTCAGCATCCCCGCCGCGACCAATAACCAGCCTGCGTCCGAGATTCCTCCCCGGAATTGCGCGCGGGGGTCGATGGCCGAAGGGAGGAAGAACCCCACAACGGCGGGAAGCAGGACGGTAAAGACGATGCCGCGTACCCAGAGCATTTGAAACAGCATTATCGCATCGATTATTACGCCGGACAGCACACTAGCGCCACAGGCCGCCCTGCTACAATCCGGGTATGGTCAAAGGCATTGAACATACCGCCATCGCATCGCCCGATCCGCACAAACTGGCTCGCTGGTACGTGGAGCACCTCGACTTCGCCATCAACTACCAGTCGGCGGGCAGCAAGACGACATTTGTGAAGGCGTCGGACGGATCGATGATTGAGATCATCGAGTCCAACAGCGCACCGCCGGCCGCGTTGGACATGAAGGCCGCGGGGTTGCGCCACTTGGCGATCGCGGTAACGGATTTTGACGCCGTTTACGAGCGATTAAAGGGCAAGGGTGTTTCGTTCCTGACGGAGCCGGAGAAGAAGGGCGGGAACTCGCTGGTGTTCTTCACCGACTGCGACGGGAACATTCTGCATTTACTGCAACGGGAAAAGCCGCTGCCGTAGGGTCGGCGGTCACTCCGCAAATTATCTGGCGCAAGAGTTTGCAGGCTATTTGGCATACGGAGCCAGGCGGCAAAGGGCAGGGCAAGGGAAAGCGGAGAGAGGGACGGGGGATCGGCAATTGCGCAACCTCGTCGCCATCCCCGAGCGTGACGCAACACCGTTTCGCAACGCTCAAACCCCAGGAAATCGAGGGGATGGCGCCTCGCTGCAAAACCGATCGTTTCCGCCACGAGAAGAGCTGCCGGCCATTGGGACTCTTTCCGAGTGGCCGACAAGAACTAAGCCGCTGGCGCGGCGGACGCTACGCGTGGCGTCACGGGGAGGCGCTCGGCTGCGACGAGGAATAGTGTTGGGTCACAAGGAGGCCCCTGTGACCCATCTACTCATCGGAACCGGCCAGGGAGTTCATTGGCCTGACGTTGACGAGGACATCAGCGTCGAAGGCTTGCTTCATGGCACCCCGGCGCGCCGGCCGCTGAACGCCGGCCTTAGGCCGGCGGCGAGGGCGAGGCGTGCCTCGCCCCTACACCAGCCCTTCCATCCAGGCCTCCAGCTCGGGAGGCAGCGGCGATTCGACCGCGATCTCCTCGCCCGTGGACGGCTGGTGGAAGCGGATCCGTTGGGCGTGCAGGAAGTAGCGGCCCAGGGGCGGCCGGCCCTCGACTTTGGCCGGCGCGCCATACAGCGTATCGCCGACCACGGGGTGGCCAATGCTGGAAAGGTGTACCCGGATCTGGTGCGTGCGGCCGGTGCCGATCCTCACTTCGAGCAGCGTGAAGCGTTCAAACCGGCGCAAGACGCGGTATTCGGACCATGCCGCGCGCCCTTTGGCGAGGCGCGTGGTCATGCGGGTGCGGTGCACGGGGTCGCGGGCGATGGGGCGTTCCATGCGCCCGCTCTCGTGCTTCACTTGGCCGTGTACCAGCGCCAGGTAGACCTTTTCGACCTGCCGGCCCGAGAATTGCGCCGCCAGCCACCGGTGGGCGTCGTCGTTCTTGGCCACCAGCAGGACGCCGCTGGTATAGCGGTCGAGCCGGTGCACGATGCCGGGGCGCAGGGCACCGGCAACGCCAGAGAGCGCGCCGAAACGGTACAGCAGCGCGTTGACCACGGTTCCGGAATGGACGCCGGCGCCGGCGTGGACCACCATGCCGGCCGGCTTATCGATGGCCACCACATCCCGGTCTTCATAGAGCACGGTCAGGGGAATGGCCTCGGGCACGGCGCGGAGCGGCGGAGCTTCGGCGGGATCGACGTCAATGGCTTCACCCGCCCGCAGGGCGTGCGAAGGCCGCTTCCGGACGCCGTTCACCAGCACGCGGCCCGCCTGAATCCACTGCTGAATCCGCGAGCGGCTGTATTGCGGCAGCCGTTCGTGGAGCATCTGGTCCAGCCGCTTGCCGGCTTCGTTGGGTTCGGCTGAGAGGCGCACGGGGATTGCTCGGCTATTTACGCGTCCGAGTCCGCCTGGTCCTTGGGAGACGTGGGTTCCGGTCCTTCCTGCGTCGTCCCAGTTATGTCCTCGGATGTCAGTATCCGGCGGTCATAGAACTGCATCCGGCAGAAACGGCAGTGGTGCAGCCTTCCGCCGAACTGCTTCTCCAAAAAGTTCAGAAAACCGGTGTGCACCCGATCGATCTTGTCAGGTGCCTTCAGCCGGGTGACCCGGAAGGTTCCGCAATACGGGCAACGGCAGTGTGGACCGAAATGATACATGTAGCGGCGCGGATAGAACTTTTCCGTGTCGCAGTCGCGGCACTCGTAAATCCCCATGTAGGTGAAGCGCTCGACAAAAGTCCTGTGGACACGCCGCACTCGCCCGCCACACCGCTCGCATTTCAGCATTTCCAGGCACTATTTATAACGCAATTTGCGGAACCGGCACAAGCCGCGCCACAATAAGAGATCGCCCTTTCCATCCGTAGATCGCTATGCTGGACCGGATCACCGTGCATGGCGCGCGCCAGCACAACTTGAAGAACATCGATGTCGAGATTCCCCGGAACGCCTTTACGGTGATCACGGGACTCAGCGGCTCCGGCAAGTCGTCGCTGGCGTTCGACACCATTTACGCCGAGGGCCAGCGGCGCTATGTGGAGACGCTCTCGACTTATGCGCGCCAGTTCCTCGACCAGATGGAGCGGCCCGATGTCGATTCCATCGACGGTCTCAGCCCCGCCATCTCCATCGAGCAAAAGACCACCAGCCGCAGCCCGCGCTCGACCGTGGGGACCATCACCGAGATCTACGATTATCTGCGCCTGCTGTATTCCTCCATCGGCACGCCGCACTGCCCGGTGTGCGGCAACCGGATTTCGCGGCAGACCACCGAACAGATTCTGCAGCACGTGCTGGCGCTCCAGCCCGAGGACCGAATCATGGTGATGGCGCCGGTGGCGCGCGGCCGCAAAGGGGAGTACAAGAAGGACCTCGAAAAACTCGCCCGCCAGGGCTTCGTGCGCGCGCGAATCGACGGCGTGCTGCGCTCTCTGGACGAAGATATCGTGCTCGACAAGCGCAAGAACCACACCATCGAAGTCGTGGTAGACAGGCTGCTGGTGAAGGCGGGGATCGAAAAACGCCTGGAGGCCTCCATCGATATTGCCACCAAGCTGGCCAACGGGCTGGTGCTCGTCGCGGTGGTGAACGGCGAGGAGCGCCTCTACTCGCAGAAGCTGGCCTGCACCGAGTGCGGCGCCAGCATTCCGGAGCTGGAGCCGCGCTCGTTCTCGTTCAACAGCCCCTACGGCGCCTGCGAGGAATGCCACGGGCTGGGCAGCAAGTGGACTTTCGACCCGGCCAAGGTGGTGGTGGACAGTTCCAAGCCGCTGCTCGACGGCGGTCTCGGTCCGGGCGCCAATTCCCGGTCGATGCAGCAGCGGCTCGAGGAATTCGCGCGGCGCTCGCGCATCAACCTGAAGAAACCGTTCGAAGAGCTTCCCAAAGCGACGCGCGCTCTGCTGCTGGAAGGCGGCGCCGGGTTCGAGGGGATTCTGGGAACCTTGAAGGAGCTTTACGAGGAGTCCACGGACACCTATCGCGAGTGGCTCACCGAGTACATGTCGCCGGTGGAATGTCCGGCCTGCCGGGGCAGGCGGCTGCGGCCCGCGAGCCTGGCCGTGCGCGTGAAGAACTTTTCCATCGCGGAGTTCACGGCGCTGCCGGTCGCGCGCGCGCTGATGACCGTGCGCAACTGGGAGTTCAACGATCGCGAGACGCAGATCGCCGGCCGGGTGCTGGATGAAATCCGCCGGCGCCTGGAGTTTCTCTCCGCCGTGGGGCTCGACTACCTGAGCCTGGAGCGCTCCGCCGCCACGCTGGCAGGCGGAGAGGCCCAGCGCATCCGGCTGGCCACGCAGATCGGCTCCAAGCTGCGCGGCGTGCTCTATGTGCTCGACGAGCCCTCGATCGGCCTCCATCCGCGCGACAACGGCCGGCTTCTCGACACGCTCAAGCATCTCCGCGACATGGGCAACACGGTACTGGTGGTGGAGCACGACGCCGAGACCATCGAGCGGGCCGATTACGTGATCGACCTCGGACCCGGCGCGGGACGCCTGGGCGGCGCGCTGGTGGCCGCTGGAACTCCCGCCGCTATCGCCCGGAATCCCGGCTCGCTCACCGGCCGCTACCTTTCGGGCGCGCTCGAAATCGCCATTCCGACGGAACGCCGCAAGCCGGGGGAAAAGAAACTGGTGATTCGCGGCGCGCGCCAGCATAATCTCAAGTCGATCGACGTGGAGGTGCCGCTGGGCCTTCTGACCGTGGTGACGGGCGTTTCGGGCAGCGGCAAATCCACGCTGGTCAACGAGATCCTCTACCGCGCGCTGGCCAAGGAAATCTACGGCTCGCACGAAGAACCCGGCGCGCACGACGCCATCGAGGGAATCGCGAATATCGACAAGGTCATCCGCATCGACCAAGCGCCCATTGGCCGCACGCCGCGCTCCAATCCGGCCACCTACACCGGGCTGTTCACGCCCATACGCGATCTCTACGCCATGCTGCCGGAATCGCGCGAGCGGGGCTACAAGCCGGGGCGCTTCAGCTTCAACGTGAAGGGGGGCCGCTGCGAGGCGTGCCAGGGAGACGGTCTGAAGCGCATCGAAATGAACTTCCTTCCGGACGTGTACGTCACCTGCGACATCTGCCGCGGCCGCCGGTACAACCGCGAGACGCTCCAGGTGAAGTTCAAGGGCCACTCCATCGCCGACCTGCTGGACGCCACCGTGGAAGAGGCCTTGCCCCTGATGGAGAATTTGCCACAGATCCGCGCCAAGCTGCAAACGCTCTTTGACGTGGGCCTCGGATATGTTCACCTGGGCCAGTCTTCCACCACGCTCTCGGGCGGCGAGGCGCAGCGCATCAAGCTCGCCAAGGAGCTGAGCAAGCGCCAGACCGGCCGGACGTTTTACCTGCTGGACGAGCCCACCACGGGGCTGCACTTCGACGACGTGCGCAAGCTCCTGGACGTCTTGCAGCGCCTGGTGGGATTGGGCAACACGGTGGTGGTGATCGAGCACAACCTGGACGTGATCAAGACCGCCGACTGGATCATCGACCTGGGCCCCGATGGGGGCGAATATGGCGGCCGCGTGGTGGCCACGGGCACTCCCGAGCAGGTGAGCCGGTCGAAGAAAAGCTACACGGCCGAGGCCTTGCGAAAGGTGCTCGGCAACGGGAAGGCGGCATGAGCAAATACTCCAAGCGCCCGCTCGATTTCGCGGGCCTCAAGACCGTCCCTCTGAAGGAGCGCGGCGGCAAGGTGAAGATGGCGGACTTCGCTTCCGTTTTTCGGGCGGGCTCCGGCGTGGCGGGGTGGCTGGATTCTCTGCCGCGCATACTGGCGGGCAATTCGTTTCGCGCGGTGGTGGATGCGCTGGTTGAGGCGCGCCGCCATGAGCGCGCGATCATCTGGGGACTGGGCGGCCATGTCATCAAGTGCGGGTTGGCGCCGGTGCTCATCGACCTGATGCGCCGCGGTTATGTCACCGTGTTTGCGCTGAACGGCGCGGCCGCCATCCACGATTTCGAAATCGCGCTGGCCGGCCACACCAGTGAAGACGTGGAAGCCGTGCTGCCGGATGGCCGGTTCGGCTCGGCGGAGGAGACCGGGCGCGACATGAATCGCGCCATTGCCGAAGGAGACAGGGACGGGCTGGGCATGGGCGAAGCGCTGGGCCGCTGGCTGGATTCGGGGGCAGCGTCGGAGCACGCGGCATCGAGCGTGTTGCTCGAAGCCTACCGCCAGGGCACTCCGGTGACCGTACACGTGGCCATCGGAACGGATACGCCGCACACCCATCCGGCCGCCGATGCGGCCGCCATCGGCAGCGCCTCGCACCGTGATTTCCGGCTGCTCTCGGCCTATGTCGCGGACCTGAATGAAGGCGGGGTTTACCTAAATGTGGGGTCCGCCGTGGTGCTGCCCGAGGTGTTCCTCAAAGCCGTCTCCGCGGTGCGCAACCTGGGCCACCCGCTGGCCAACTTCACCACCGCGGATTTCGACTTCCTGCAACACTACCGCCCGCGCGTGAACGTGGTGGAACGCCCGCACGCCGGTTCCGGCGGCGCGGGATATGCCATCACCGGCCACCACGAACTGATGGTCCCGCTGCTGGCCGCGGCGCTCATCGAAAGGGATTCATGATCGAAGAGCAGCCGCCCGAGGCGCCCCCGCCGGAACCGGAGCGTTACCCCTTCTGGGGTTACCTCGATCTGCTCTTTTTTGCCGGCCTGGTGATTCCCAGCATGTTGATCGGCTGGGCGGTGGTGAAGGCCGGGATGTTCCTGTTTCACATCCACGCCTCCCTTCGCGTGGCCGAACTCCTGTCCGAGCAGTTCCTGGGCTATGGCATTCTATTCGGCGGGCTGCTGGCGATGTTCCGGATGCAGTACGAGCGTCCCTTCTGGCGCTCGCTGGGGTGGACCAGTGCGTCCCTGCCGTTTCTCTGGAATGTCATCTGCGGCCTGGGCGCCGCCTTCGTAGTGGCCGTGATGAGTTACTTGATCCACACGCCCAACGTCAGCACTCCGCTGACGGATATGATGCAAGACCGCGCTTCCGTGATGCTGCTCGCGACCTTCGGAGTCACGCTTGGGCCGCTATGCGAAGAGTTGGCGTTCCGTGGATTCCTGCAGCCGCTGCTGGTGCGCAGCCTGGGCGCGGTCCCGGGCATTCTGGCGGCCACGATTCCGTTCGGGTTGCTGCATTTCCAGGAATACGGCAACTCGTGGCGCCACGCCGTGCTGATCGCGCTGGCGGGCGCGTCCTTCGGATGGATGCGCCAGGCGACCGGTTCCACCCGGGCCGCCACCATCATGCACGCGTCATATAACGCGCTGTTTTTTTTCGTTCTGTTCGCTCAGCGGAGGGAGCTGCCGCACATGTGGTAGAAGACCGGGACCCGCCTCCGGAGAACCGGACCGCACAGTCGCACATGAGCGTCGGCACGAGTGCCGACGCGGCACGCAAGAGTGCGTGCGCCACGCCGGAGCCGACACTCACAGTATCCTAATGACTGGAATGGTAGAGACAATCCAATGGACCGAGGCGGGCGTCGTCATGATCGACCAGACGCGCCTGCCGCTCGAAGAAGAGTACGTGACCTGCCGGACGTATGAGGAGGTCGCGGACGCCATCCGCGGGATGGTCATCCGCGGCGCGCCGGCCATCGGCGTGGCCGCCGCCATGGGCGTGGCGCTGGGCGTGCTGCAGGCGAGCGGGCAGCAGCTCGATCGAGAGATGGAGACCATCTGCGGCGCGCTCGCCGGTACCCGCCCCACGGCCGTGAATCTTTTTTGGGCCATCGAACGCATGAAGCGACTGTACGCGTCCGTGCGCGGCCAGCCGATCGCCGAGATCCGGCGGCGCCTGGTGGAGGAGGCGCTGGCGGTGCGCCAGGAGGACATCGCCATCAACCGCGCCATCGGCCGCAACGGGGCGGCGTTGGTGCCGGACCACAAGACCGTCCTCACGCACTGCAACGCCGGCGCGCTGGCCACGGCGGGCTACGGCACCGCTCTCGGCGTGGTGCGCGCCGCCATCGAGAGCGGCAAGCAGGTGGATGTCTTCGCCGACGAAACCCGCCCGTTCCTGCAAGGCGCGCGGCTCACCGTTTGGGAATTGCAGCACGACGGCATCCCGGTCACGCTGATCACCGACAACATGGCGGGGCACTTTTTGAAGTCCGGCCGCATCGGGTGCGTGGTGGTAGGGGCCGACCGCATCGCCGCCAACGGCGATGTGGCCAACAAGATCGGCACCTACACGGTGGCGGTGCTCGCCAAAGAGAACCGCGTCCCGTTCTTCGTGGCCGCCCCCATTTCCACGCTCGACCTGACGCTCGCTTCGGGCGGCCAGATTCCAATCGAACAGCGCGCCGCTTCCGAGGTGACCCACGTTTTCGGGCGACAGGTGGCTCCGCCAGACACCGCGGTCGAGAATCCGGCCTTCGACGTCACGCCTTCCCGCTACGTCGGCGCCATCATCACGGAAAGAGGCGTGGCCCGCGCGCCTTATGAAGAGTCCCTGAGGAAACTGGCGAGCTGATTCCCATGTTAAGGTGGACATAAATGCGAACTATCCTAGCCATTCTACTGTGTACCGCGGCGCTCTTCGCCGCCGGCGATAACTCCGGGCGCCGCGCACCCGGCTTTGCCCTGCCCGATGCCAAGATGCAGGTCTTCGACCTGGCCGATTATCGCGGCAAGATCGTGGTGCTGGAGTTCCTGCAAACAGCCTGCCCGCATTGCGCCGGGTTTGCGGATGTGCTGGGGCGAGTGCAACAGAAGTACGGCGACAAGGTGGCTATCCTCGCGGTGGTCAACTCGGGAGGGGATAATCAGAACACCGTGGCCCAATACATCTCGGGCCATGGCATTACCTACCCGGTTCTGTTCGACGCCGGCCAGATGCAGTATTCGTACGTGCGAAGCATGCGCTTCGACACTCCGAGTGTTTTCCTGATCGATGCCAGCGGCACGATCAAGAACGATTGGGGATACAGCCTGACTACGCGCGACATCTTCGAAGGGAACGCGCTTATGTCCGAAATCGACAGTCTGCTGGCCGGCAAGGCCACCCCGCGGAAGACGAAGAAGTGACCCGGGCCGTACTCAGAACGTCACCTTAGCCGAGAACTGCAACGAGCGCGCGGGAAGCTGGTTGGTGATGCCGGCCAGGGGTGTACCGAACCCGGCGCCCGCGGTCGCGCCGTTGCCGTACGTGCCGCTGTAGCCCACGAAGTTGGCGTGGTTGAACACGTTGAAGGACTCGGCCCGGAGGACCAGGCGCACACGGTCGCCGCCCAGCGCGAAAGGCCGCTGGATGAAGGGCGACAGGTCGTAGATGGACCTGCCGCGGCCGGCGTTGCGCCCAATGACGACGCTATCGATCACCGGCCGGTCCGTAGTGGCGCCGGTGTCTCCGCCATTGGTGGTCCCGGTGGTGATGTTGTAGGGCAGCCCGGAGGCCAGCGTGGCGATGCCGCCGAAATCGATTTTCAGGGGCGTCACATAGACGCCGCTGAGCACGAACCGGTGGCGCTGGTCGAAAATGGCGTTGCCGTTTTCAATCCTGCCGGTGAAGTTGGGGTCGTTGGGATTCTGGCCGGGGATGTCCGGATCCACATTGTCGATGGCGTGAGACCACGTGTAACTGGCCAGCATGGATAAGCGGCGGCTGAAGCGATGGCTGAGGTTCACATCCAGCGCGTCGTAGTAGGCGTACCCGTCGTTGACGTCGCTTTGAATTACGGCATAGGGGGGCTGGGGAGTGGTGGCGGCCGCCGGATTGCAGGCCATGCCGTTCTGCTTGTACCACCAGATCCAATACGGCCGGGTGCAGTTGGCGGCTTGGGCCGCACGGGTCTGGCCGGGCGCGGTGCGGATGTAGGGCGACGGCGGGTCCACATCCAGCGGGCGGTTGATCCCGATCGTGTGCGACCCGACGTAATCCACGCTCAGCACCCAATCCGGCTGGATCCGGCGCTCGACGCCCAAGGTCCACTGCTCCGAGTACGGATTCATCAGCTTGTCCCGATAGCCGATCAGAGTGGAAGTGGGGAAGAACTGGTTGAGATCGGCGCCGTCGCCAGGGCGAATGTAGAGACTGCGTAAGGGCGCCTGTGCTCCCGCCGGGAATGCGGGCAGAGGCGCCGCCGCCACACTGGCGGGAAAACCGATCTGGCCCGGCGATGCCGTGTAGTTGAACACGCCGGTGGGTCCGGTGAGGGCGTAATTGGCCTCGGAGTTATCCACGATCTGCGAGTAGTAGATGCCGAAGCCGCCACGGATCACGGTCTTGCCATCGCCGCGCCAGTTGTACGAAAACCCCGCTCGCGGAGCGAAATCGCGGCGCGAGTCGGTGAAAGTCTGTTGTTCGTAGCGCAGGCCCAGGTTCACCGTGAGGCTAGGCCGCAGCCGCCAATCGTCCTGCATAAACAAGGACCACAGCGTGTCGTCAACCGTGTAGTTGGCATTGCCGTAGCTTTGCGTGTAGGTTTTCACGTTGGCAATGTTGCCGAGGTAGGCGGAGCCTTCGCACACCGAAAGGGCCTCGGTGCAGGTGTTGTAGACGAACTGGCCGAGGTAGATGGGGCCGCCGAATTCCTTGCTGTTGCCGCCCGTGTGCGCCCGGATCACGTCAGCGCCGAACTTGACCTGGTGGCGCCCCCACACCGCCGAGAGCGTGTCGCCGACCTGGTATTGCCGGTTCATCAGCAGGGCCGATTGCGAGGTGCCGGTGGTAAATGTGCCGCCGGTGGAGATGGGGACCTGGAACTGCGTGCCATAGATCGCCGGATCGAACTCGGTGATGGGGGAGGCTAATTGGAACTGTAGCCGGGCATTGTTGACCACGGTGGGGCTCAACACGGCCGTCTCGCCTAACTCTTCGGAGTAGGTGCGCCGCCGGAACACGCGATCCACGGTGGGGAGACTATTCCCGCCGACGGTGCCGTTGGGGTTGGTGTCGTGGAAGCCATCGACGTTGCCGCGGAAAAACAGATTGTTGTTGGCATCGATCTGGCGGTCGAGACGGAAGTCCGCCAGCCAACCGCGGTAGTGCCCGACAAAGTTGCCCGGCGCAACCGGCGAAATGATGGGCGAGGCCTTGTCTTCCCGGCTGAATTCGCCGGCCGCGAAAACGTGCGTTTTGCCGCCGCTGCCGATCGGCCCGGCGAGCGCCAGCGCGGATTGTCCCAGCGTGTCGTTGGTCAGGTCGTTGCCACTGGCGGCGTTGGCGGAGGTGAAGCCGGATAGCGCCGCCTCGGTGGTGGAGGGACGCCACAACTCCATCAACTCACCGTGAAACCGGCTGCCCCCGCTCTTGGTGACGATGTTCACGACGCTGCCGGTCGATCCGCCGTATTCCGCCGAGAATGCATTTGTCAGCACGGTTATCTCCTCGACGGCGGCCAGCGGGATGTTGCTGAAGATGGTCTGGCGGCCCCAAGTATCGTTGCCCGTGCTGCCGTCCACCTCGAACCAGGTCTGGCGCCGCCCCGCGCCATTGGTGGTGAACAGGTTTTCGTTCATGAAGACGTCGCCCTCGTTGATCGCCGGCCGGTTGGCCGCATTCAACAGCGGCAGGTACGTGATCCTCCGGCTCGCGAGCGGCGTGTCTTCCATCTGCGTGGCGCTCAGGCGGGTGCCTAACTGCGGCTGGTCTGTCCGCACCTCTCCCACCACGCCGGTCACCGATACGTGTGTCTGGCCGCCGGCCACGTTGAGTTGGAGGTCGAGGTCCGCCGTGGTTCCGCCGGCCAGCGTAAGGTCGCTCAGGCGGGCCTCGGCGAAGCCTGGTTTGCCCGCGGTGACGTCATAGCGGCCCGCAATGGGAAGCCCCGCCAGAGAGAAGTTGCCGGAGGTGCCGGTTTCGACCCTCCGTTCGAGCCCGGTCAAGGTATTCCTGGCTGTGACAAGCACACCGGCAACGGCGCCATGGCTTTGGTCGACCACCTGGCCGTGGATGGTGGCAGTGTCCGGCGTCTGCGCCCTCAGGCCGAATGAAAAGGCAAGGCCCAGGACGGCCGGCAATGCGCGCTTCGACATATCTTTCCCTATCGTAATTGAGTCTATCGGAACAATTCCGCCGGACAGCCCAGGTCGCCGATGGCGCTGCGCACGGTGCTGGCGGCGGTGGAATCCTGACCTTTTTGATGGTACATCAGCGCCACGTTCCGGGAGGCCGTGCAGAGCTGGCTGTGCACCAGGGGACAATCCAGGTTCAGGCTCACCGAGCCCCCCACATTCCGAATGGCGCAGCTTTGCGGCTCCGTCCGCTGGTACAGGTCCACCAGCTCGGAGGCGAATTGCGTGTGACTCGAATCTACGCCGAGGCCCTCCATCAGCGTAATGGCGGCCTGTTGCGGGTCGCCCAGGGCGCGCCAGGCGGCCGACATCTCCTCGAAAAACTCGGGGTCCGGCCGGAGCGCGCGGCCGAATTCGAACGCTTCCAAGGCCTTGCGCGGTTCCGACACGCGGAGATAGGTGCGGCCCAGTTCCAGGTACAAGGGAATCCAGCCGGATCTGGCAATTATTTTGCCGTGCGCCGCATTCTCGCGGCGGAGGTCCTGGTCGTGGACGGCGTCGATTCTTTCCCCGTGTAACAGCGCGTCGAGCGATTTCCGGTACCAGTAGTCGCTCTGCGGCCTGGACAGCGTGTCGCCCTTGGTGCGATAGCAAACGCCGGCACTGGCGTATACCGCGGACACGTTTCGTTCTTCGGGCAGAGGGTCGAGGATTGCCAGGGACCGGTCGGCTTCGCCGACGGCGCAGTCCGGACCCGCCTCTCTAAGGGCAATCAAGTCAGTCGCCAGGCTGCTATGTGTCTTATAGCTGCCGGGGCACACTTTGACGGCGCTGGTCCAGAGGCTTAGATCGTCGAACCAGTCGAAGTTGCGCGTGTAGGTGCGGGCGGCGAATGCCACCGAAACCAGCGCCAGCAGCGCCGGCGCGACACGGGGCAGGCGCCGGCAAGCGGAATAAACGGCCACTACCAGACAGCCGGCGAATGCGATGGAGGGCAAGTACAGGAAGCGCTCCGCCATGATGGTACCGATCAGGATCGCGAGGTTGGAGGTGGGCGCCAGGGCGGCAAAGAAAAACGCAATGAAGAAAAACACCGGTTTGCCGTGGCGGTAGCAAACCACGGCCACGGCCGCGAGGGCGGCACAGGCCGCTACGGCGAGCAGCGCTTGCCAATCGCGCCAGGTGAACAACGGGATCTGGTTGTAGGAGTAGTCGCAGGACAGCCGGCTGGGCCACAGCAACAGCCATAGATACTTTCCGATGACTTTGATGGCGGTAAGCCGGGCAGTCCAGAAATCGGCGCCTACCAGGGGGTTATCGCCGAACGGAACCAGCGCCGAGGGGAGCCTGGCAAGAACCTGACTGCGGACGTAGAAGAAAACCAGAAACGACACCGCCAGCGCCAGGTATCCGGCGGCGCGGGCGCGCCAGGCCTGGGGGAAGGCGAGATCGTAAATCACCATGGCGGCCAGCACCACCACGGCGCTCTCTTTCGAAAACAGCCCGATGGTAGTGGCCAGCGCCAGGCCGGCGAGCCATGCGAGTTTGCGCCAGAGGGAAGCAGCCCCGCCCTGGACGTGGCAAAGCAGGCCCGCGAGCACGCCGAACGCGGCCAGCAGATCGGCGCGGCCCACGATGTTGGTGACGGATTCGGTGAGGACCGGATGAACGGCCCAGACCGCGGCCAGCGCAAAGGCCAGGCGCTCTTTCAGCTTGGTCTCCTGGAACAGCAGCAGGCCCAGCAGGTAGACCAGCGCGATGTTGACGGCGTGCAGCGCGAAATTGACCCAATGATAGCCGGCCGGATGGGGGCCGTTGCCGAGAATGGCGTAATTCACGAGGTAAGTGAACGTGGTCAGCGGGCGGTAAAGCCCACTGGTCAACTCGTGGTACCAATACTCGTCGGTCAGGATGAGGTGGAAGTTCTCCGGTGTCGCGGCCCGGATTCGGGAATCTCGCAGAATCAGTCTTGTATAACGCAGGATGA
>PMYB01000073.1 GCA_003170915.1 Bryobacterales bacterium
AAGCGCCTGCCCCACAAAAACGCAAGCCTTTGCGGACCTACGTGGGACAGACGCTTTCGTCTGTCAACCCGGCTCGCGGTTCCGAACGCAGCAGGCGGAAAAGTTCGCCCACCATGCTATCTTCGCCACGCCGCGATGTGCAGGCCGGGCGGTACCTGGGCGTGGGATACATCCAGGTCGTCTTTGACTAGCGGGACGCTTGCTTCCACCGTGGCGGGGGCGTCCGGGTAGTTGTGGCTGAAGGCGATCTTAAGGCGGCGCGCGGGGGTCCCAATGAACGCGACCTCCGGCGTCTCGTCCGAAAAGGAACGCATCTGCCGCGCCTCCGCCGGCTTGTCGTGGGTGATCAGGGCTTCGCGCAGAACGCGATCTTCCGCCGCGTAGACCAGCACCGCCACCACGTGCGGGTCTTTGAGGCGAGCATCGGGCGTGTCGTCGGCCGGCACGTCCAGACCGGTGTATCTTGGGGTGCCGTCTGCCCTCGATACCGTGAAGCGGACCAGCTCCACATGCGTGTCGAAGAGATGGCGGCCGTCGCCCAGGCGGTGAATGGACCACATCGGCGCGTCCCCGTAGCCGCGGTCGATCACCCAGAGGCAATTGTCCAGCGTGCGAGCGGAATCGGCTTCGAGCTTCACCGAGTAGAGAGGCTTCTGCTTCGGATCGGCGCCCAGCGGCCACGCTTCCAGCGTCACGGCGCCCGGCTCGGGTATGTCGCCGACGAAGTCTTTCTCGTGCGTGGTGGTGCGCAGCAGGAGGCGCTCATCGGCGGGCCGGCCGGGTACGCGGGTTCCCGTGTATTGCCAGGCTACGTTATGGATCTCCACGGTTTCGCCGTCGCCTTCGACGGTATAGGAGACAGTGGAGGCGGATTGCGCCTGAAAGGGGATCTTGGCCAGGGCCAGCAGCAGCGAGGCGCAGACCGCGGCGGCCGCCAGCAGCTTCTTCAACATGCTCCCAGGGTCGCAGTTCTTGGCGGAGAGCGCAAAATTACTGCCGCTCGAGTTCATCCAGAAGCATCGACAGGCGCGGCGCCACCCCGGTGCGGCGGCCAAAACGCAGAGCATTGTACTTGTCGGTGAACTCCGTCACGGCTGTCCCCATCTGGCCTGGCGGCAGCGATTCGGCGAACTCCGTGGGCGTGAACCACGCGGGCTTCTGGTAACCGCGGCGTTTCAACAGGTCGAGCATGCGCTCGTAAAGCAGGGTGGCGTCCCCCACCGTGGCTTGGCCGCGGCGGACGCGCTCGACACGGCTGCGGATGCGCAGCAAGCGTAGCAGCCGCGGCCCGAGCACCCAGATCGAGGCGCCCATCGCCAGACCGATCAGGATGCCTGCGCCATAGCGCCGGAACCACGCCGCCGCGCGGAGATGCCAATTCCAGTCCAGTCCGGAAAGGGAGTCGAACCAGCGGATTCCCATGCTGCGCGCACCCTGTTCCAAGCGGTCGGCCAGCGTGCCCTGCCGGCTGATGTCGTAACTCACCACCCACTCCTGCCAGAAGGTCCCGGCCGCATCCAGGTACAACCCGAGTTTCGTCAGCAGGGCGAAGCCGCGGCGGTTGGGATCGGGCGGCGTGGGATCGAAGGTCGTCCAGCCACGACCGGGAATCCAGGCCTCCACCCAGGCGTGCGCGTCGGAGGCGCGCACCAGCCAGAAATCCGTGATGGGGTTGTACACTCCGCTTTGAAAGCCGGTGGCCAGGAGCGCGGGGATGCCGGCAGTCCGCAGCATCACCGTCATGGCGGACGCGAAGTATTCGCAGTGGCCCTTCTTGCGCGTGAAGAGGAAGTAAGCCAGCGGATCGGCCACTTCGTGGTCCGGAAGTTCGAGCGTGTAGCCGTAATCGGCGCGCAGCCGGCGCTCGATGACGCGCGCCCGCTCGAGGTCCGTCGCCGCGCCCGCCGTTATGGCGCGCACCAGTTCCGGGATTCGCGGGTCGAGCGGCGGCAGTTGCAGATAGTCGCTTCGCGCCCGGAGCGGCAGAATTGGCGCGGGGTAGGGCGCCGGCGAAGTTTCCGGCGGATCCTCGAGCCGGCTGTAGGCGTCGTAGTGTAGGCCCCGGGGCGACTGGTGTCCGATCCGGTAGCTTCCGGTCGCCGTCCGCAAGAGAAATGAGTAGCGCAGATCCACCATCTCGGGCACCCCGGCGAAAAAGAGCGCATCGGTGCCGAATGCGTCCAGATCGACGTGGTAGTTGATGTGCCGCCCCGGCCGCCGGTCGGCGGACGGCTCCAGGTCGGCGTGTCCGTTCTCCACTGGGACCGTCTGGTTCGCCCGGCCGGGCTCGGACCACCGCTTCCCATCGAATTCAGCAAGCGCTCGGCCACGCCATTTCAGGCCGCCAGGCATTTCGCTGCTGAAGATGCGGATGTGCATGACCGGCCGGGAGGCGGTCTTGACCTCGCCGAACTCGCCCAGCGTCACCTCGCTGGAGAAACCGGGAAGATAGAAACGATGCGAGATCAGGCGGGAGAATGCCGCCTCGGCGGTGCGCGGCAGGAGAAAGAACAGCCCGGCGGTGAGCGACAGGATTCCCAAAGTTATCAATGCCGAATGCAGCGCCAGGCGGAAGTAGAAGCGCTTCAGCCCGCTGCGCGCCGTGGCTGCGGCCTGCCGCGTGGAGCGGCGAATCTCTCCGCTGGTGAGCGCCGCTATGGCGAACAACAGGTATAGCGCCAGAAACAGGAAGAAGTTGAAATCGAGGGACAGCAGGGCGGCAGCCAAAAGCTCTACAAAGGCAATGGCGGCGGTGTAAAGATAATCCCGATTGGTTTTCGCCGTGAGGATCTTCATCACCGCCAGGAAAAACACCAGGTGGACAGTGGCGGCGAGAAACTCCCGCGAAAGAAGGAAATAATCGAGCGGGAAGAAGCCGGTATAGCCGAGGGTGATGAGGGTTACGGTGCGATCGGAAAGGTCCAGCCGTACCAGCCCGCGGATCAGCAGGCCGCGAAGCACAAGGCCGGCGGCGGTGAGCGCGATGGTCGCGGTATCCAGATACCCCGAGCCGGCCACCGCGAGATATCCGCTGGCCACCAGGCCCAGCAGCGAGAACTGGAAAAAACGCTCGACGGAGGGGTGCCCTCTGGGCCAGGCGCTCGCATCCGAACGCACCATGAGACCATTCTATCAGCGGGGGATTGATTACCTTCGGCTTTCGACTTCGAAACCGTACTCCCGAAGCAGTTCTCCGGGTGGCCCATAGACGCGCACGAAGTAGATCCCCGGCTGCGTTCCCCGAACCTTGAAGCCGGCTTTCGATCCCTGTGCCGGCACAGTGGCCTGCCAGACACGGCTGCCGAAGCGATCCACCATTTCCAGCCGGTACCATGAAGAGGCCGGCAAATTCGCCAGGTCTAACCGCAGGAGAAGCCATCTGCCCGCCGGCGCTTTGGCTTCGATAGCGGCCCCGCGCGTGGCTACCAGATCGACCGCAAACGGGTGAGCCTCGCCCATATCCACACGGCTGAGCCACAAACCGGCCGCCACAACCGCCACCGCCATGCCAGCCAAGGCAGGGACCAAGCGGGGAAAACGCAGCCAGGGGAGTCCGCGTTTGAGAGGCTCCATGCGCAGACGTGCGGAGGCCTGTCGCATCGCGCCAACGTAGACGTCGGTCTGCGCCAGCCGCAGTTGGCAGGGTTCGCAGATCAAGAGATGTTCTTCAAAGGGGGCGATGGCCCCTTCCGGCATCGCCCCCATGGAGTATCGCTCAAGCGTTTCTTCGTCCATGTGACGGTTGGCGTACATATCCAGCACCCTTATTGTGAATCAATTTCTCTCTGAAATAAAGGTGCTTCCGAGGCGGCGGAATTCTCAGGAATTCTGGAGACAACCTCAGTGCGGTTACGAGCGGAAACCCACATGGCGGGAGAACCGGGTCCTCCCGAGTTCGCCGAATCGCGCCTTGGCGCGGGATTTGACAAGGCGGAACTGCGTTTCCGTGAGGCCCATCTCCTGGCAGATCCGATCAGGCGGCTGCTCGTCCAGATAGAAACGGGCCAGAACTTCGCGGTCCCGCTTGGGAAGGCTGTTCAGAATGCGCATGGCCAACTCTCCGTTTTGATGCTCGATGGCGCTGCGTTCCGGATTGGGGTGGTGGTCGCAGAGGGTTGTCCCGAATTCCGCATCGGCCTGGTTGCGGCGCGCCTTCACGTTATCGTCGATCTGCGCGGCTACCTGCCGGCGTACGATGGTGCGCACGTAACCCATCAAGCGCTCGGGTTCCCTCAACTCGCCTTTTTGAATGGATTGGACGATGATCAGAAACACATCGTGCACTCTGTCGTCGAGATCCTGCGGTCCAAGCTGGCGGCAGAGATAAAAGCGAATGCCCGTCGAAAAGATGCGATACATCTGCTCGAGAGCGGACGGATCTCCGTTACGAATCTGTTCCACCAGTCCGGACCAGGGCGGGTCCGCGAGATTGGTAACCGGTTCCATGGCGCCATGGGTCTTGGAGTTCATTCGCCTCCAATCACAAAGTAAGCTCCCCAGTAGCGCGGCTGGGCATGCCAGCCTCCGGAACGAATCATTTCAAGCTGCGCGGTGCGCAGCGCCTGTCCCGAATCCGCGCGGCGCTCGGTTCGCAGGTTCCGGTACAGAGCCTGGAACAGCGGCCCATCCTCGTCGGGCGTGGGCCATCGGCTGCTCACCACGGCTCGCGCCCCCGCCGTCAGCCAGGCGCGAGTCAATCCCATCAGGCCGGTTCCAGGCAGAGCCGCACCCTGATCGGAGTAGCAACCGCTCAGCACAATGAGGCCTGCGTCGATTCTCCAGTGGGCGATCTCAAACGGCGTCAGAAGTTCCGCCTCCTTCCCCTCCGTCAGGCTGAGAGCGATCAATCCGCAAGCCGGGCGCTCGGAGGATTCCAGAACGTGAGTCGCGAAGTGCACCACCGCCGGGTTGCGGCGCATCTGCTCCGCCAGGTTGCGGCGCGTCGCGCCGGCTCCCCGGAGCAGGATGCTTTCGCCATCCCAGGCTCGTGCGCAATGATCCAGTTCAGCGCCGCTGGCCACCAAACGGGGCAGGACCAGACCGGCGGCGGCGCTCGGGACGGAAGCGGTGAAGAGTCTCAGCGGCCACAGCCATCCCGCCGCGGCATTCCCCCGGCCGTGCGGCAGTCGCGGGTCCGCCGCATTGTAGATGGGATCGCCCACTCCCAGGAACACAGGAGAGGGCTGCCCGGCCGTTGGTCGCGTGGCGGCCTCGAGCCAATAGCCGGCGCCGGGAACGACTACCGTGGTGCGCCGCTCGGCTACATAGACGGGCCGCGGCCGGGTGCTTTCGAGAAGCGTGGCTACCGGAACGTCGAAAAGCCCCTCGTCCAACGCCAGCAGCCAGCGCGTCCTATCTCGAAACCGGGAAGCCAGCGGCCCGAAAAGAGTGCGGTACAGATTCGCGCCAGCCGGTCCGGCATCCGTCGAATCTTCGCGGATGGCGCGCGTCACGGCTTGGATCTGAGACTCGATCTTCTTGCGGGGCGGCAAAACGTAGAGCGCCAGCCCGCCCCGGTCCAGCGCGCACAGCCAGGAGACGGAATCGCCCAGGTGGAAGCTGAGCAGAGCCGTATGGGAATCGAGCGCGGCCCGCGTGCGTTCCAGCATGCCGGTGGTCGCAGGATGGGCAACCGCTTCCGGCAATGCTTGCATGCGGACGATTTCGGCGCGTGTGGCGCGAACCACATCCTGGGCGTGCGGGTCTTGAGTCCGCAGAGCCTGGGCCTCCTCGCGCTGCAACCGGTCGAGCGCCTCCCCAGTGGCTGCCACGTCCACAGAGACCGCGCGGCGTCCGAAGAGAAGCTCCCGCAGACTGCCCGCCCGGTTCTCCTCCGCGGCCTCGAACGTCTCACGAATGAGCGCGGGGTCGCCGGTCTCGAGATAAAGCCGGTTGCCGGCTTCCACCAGAGCGGAATAGACCTGATCGAGCATGCCTTCGGCTCCGGTGCGGGCGGCGTCATAGGGCGGCGCGGACCAGCGCCACGCGCGCGCCAGGCGCGCCGCGATTCGCAAGTCATCGAGCGCTTCCCGGAGGCGGCCCTGCGCCAGCCGGACGCGTCCGCGGAAATGATAGACGTCCCACGAAGGTATGGGACCCTGGGGACGCGCCGCCAGTTCCACGGCGCGATCCAGCAGCGTCGAAGCGGACGCCAGGTCGCCCTGCGCCAGGCGCAGACGTCCCAGGTTGCGATACGATCCCTCCAAAGCCAGCTTGTGCAGTTTTCGGATGCGGTAGGCCTCCAGAAGGGGTGCTTCCGCTTTTGGAAGGTCGCCGCGCTTCAGGAACTCTTCGCCCAGCCGGTCCCAGCCAATGGCGTAAAGCTCGAGGTCGCCGGCGCGATCGGCGCCGTCGGTTCCCTGGCGGAACAACTCGGCCGCTTCTGGCATGCGGTCTTGCCGCGCGCGCACGGTGGCCAACTGGATCAGCAGCTTGGGCAGGTGGTCGCGCCGGTCCTTGCCGGACACGCGCTCCAGGGCGCCTTCGATCCATTGCGCCGCGGCTTCCAGTTCTCCCATTTCGGAGTAGAGCGATGCGATGTTGACATCCAATACCGCGGCGTAGCTGGCGTCGCCGGCCTGATCGGCCAGGAGATGCGCCTCCAGGAAGGTCCGTAGAGCGGGTTGATACTGGTGGAGAGCGAATTGGCAAGCGCCCAGGTTGCCGGTGGCGCGCGCAGCTAAATCGTCTTCCCGTGCTGCCAGTGCAGCCCGCCGGAGGGATTCAAAGTAATTTGCGGCATCGCCATACTGGCCGGTCCCGAACATGCCGGCACCCGGACGCAATCGTGCCAGCACCAGCGCACGGCGGGCGGATCTGTCCTGCGTGAGGAGCAGGGGCTTCGCCCCGCGTCTCGCAACGGGTTTCCGCGCCGTGCCGACCAACGAAAATACGAGCAGGCAACAAGCCACTACTTTGGCTGTTTTCAAATGACCCAGCTTCGAACCTGTTTGTCGGAATTTCAAACTAAATCTGGTGATTCTTTGGGAATACCACCTTCCGGTAATACCCCCAAAGAATGATACCAGTTCTTACCTTTGAATAGGTTGCCCCAAATTGGGGTTATTCACATGACGCGTCTGTGGGTAGCGCGATTTGGTTACTTCGGAAACAGCTATTTACCACAATCCGGAAACGACGATAATAATCGGCTCGGTTGGCATTTTCGCTGTAAGTGACCGTCAGAAAAGCGGCGGTCCTTTTCAATTTCAGGCTACCTTACGCACTTGCCCAATTCAGAGGTTGGGCGCGCCAACCCGCTGACTCTAAAGGAAATCTAGTTTTTGTTTTCTTGTGACCGCCCGCGCCGGGGTGCCGTGGCGACCCCCGGCGCGGAGATCAACGGGGGTAGGAGCCGGCGATCTTCTTCACCCATCCGTGAAAACGATGGAACCACGCCCCGCCGGGCAGAAACATCATCGGGCACTCGCCCGCAATCACCGAGATGCCATTGGTTTCACAGAACTTAACGGCATCGGCGCTGACGGCTCCCTGGCCGATGGCGCGGTACATCCATACCCGCTTGACGCCCGCCTCGGCGCAGTCCCGGACCACCCTGTCCGTAAGCGCCGGCGGTGTCATGAGCAGAGCGGCGCCGACTGGTGGCTGGATCTCTTGCAAGCGGGCAAAGCACGGCAGCCCGTCCATCTCGCGCGCTTCGGGATTCACCGGCACGGCATCATAGCCTCTCTCGCGAAACTCGCGAAGCACCGCTCTTGAGAAATCCTTTGGCCGGCGCGAAACGCCCACTATGGCGAAGCGCTTCTGACCCAAGAAGTCCTGGATACGCTCCATGACGGTCATACCGGATCCGAATCTCCTGCCCGCTATTATGACTCTCCAGCGAAATCCAATCACAACTTTTTTTTCCTTCAGATTCATTAACTTAGCGGGATTTGCTTGCACTAGGCGTTTGCTAGGCTCGAATCAGAGGAGTTGTTGCGAGCAACTCCTGGTGCCATGGCTTCCACTTGTCTGGGCGGCCTGGGGCTTGGGCGGCTCCCGGGTCTCCCGGACAGGGTGGGAGTACTCGCTGGGTTTCGGGATTCCTCCGATGAAGACATTTCAGCAGATTCTCGTCTGTGCCTTTCTGTCGGCCCTGACGGCGCTGGTGGTGTGTGCCATCCTCCTGCTGCGCGCCGCCACGGCCACTGTGGCGGCCATCCCTCGCGAGGTCGAAGCCACTCGCCGGGAACTCATCGGCGTGGTCGAGGCGGCCCGTAAGGATCTCACCGCGCAGGTGGAATCC
This sequence comes from Bryobacterales bacterium, assembly GCA_003170915.1. Classification (GTDB taxonomy): domain Bacteria; phylum Acidobacteriota; class Terriglobia; order Bryobacterales; family Bryobacteraceae; genus Fen-178. The sequence continues at coordinate 8,249 of PMYB01000073.1, forward strand.
GCCCGCCAGGATGTGCTGACGCGCTCCGAGCGGCAGTCGGCGGCGTTTCGCACGGAAGTAATGACCGAGGTTGCCGAGATCCGAAAGATGGCCGACCGGCGCCTCGGCGACACCCTGGCGCGCGCGGATACCGCCCTTGGCACGGTGGAAGCGCTGCGGCGGGATCTGAAGCCGGTCCTCGACAATTCCGCCGCCATCACCGCCCAGGTGAATGCTTCCCTCCCCCTCTTTCTCGACTGCGACCACAACGTCGATTGCGTCTTCAACCGGTACGTCGGAGCTTCAAAGGGGATCGAGCGGGCCGCGTTGAGCTTTGGACAAGCATCGACAACCTTCAGTTCGGCGCTGCCAGGGTTTGTGAGGAACGCCGATTCCCTCGTAGCGGACAGCGCCGCGACGGCGAACAACCTAAACCGCCTCACTAAGCCCAAATGGTATGACCGGCTGATCGGGTACGGATTGAATGGTGTAGTCATCTACCGCAACCTCAACCCCGTGACCAGCCTTACGATCGCAGGAGCGCAAATTCTCAGCGCGCGGCCGTGAAGTTGGGAACATAACCGCGCCTGGCGAGCCAGGCAAATAGAGAGGAAACATGATGAAACTTGCAAACGCATTTGCGGCCGCATGGAAAGACCTGAAAACCCTTGCCGGGAAGGTCTCGGCCGCGTTAGCCAAAAACTCCGCCAGTATCCAAACGGTGGTCGCGGGTGGCAGCGCCGTGGCTGTTGCCATCGCTCCGTCTATCGCGCCCGAAATTACAGCCTTCGACGCGCTGGAAGAGGTCATTATCGGCAAAATCGCGGCAGCCGCAACCGACACAGCCAACGCATCGAGCCTCTCAGTCCTGTTTGGAGAGGCATGGCCTGCGATCCAAGCTCTGGTCAAAGCGCTGGAGAACCATCCGACCGTGGCCAGCGTGACTGCGGCTCTTAGTACCCCTCAAAAGGCTAACTAAGGCCCGTAAGACAGAAAGGACATTACCTCCATGCATTCATATGTGTTCAATCTATTGACCGGGGGCACGGCCGCGCTGGTGGCTTCGGCCGCCGCGCGCGCCCTCCCCGATCCCACGCCGGCGGGGTCGCGCCTCTACCTGTGGTTGTACCGGTTTGCGCATCTCATTCTGGCCAACTTCGACAAGGTGACGAATGAAGGCCAGCCAAGCGGCAATTGACCTGATCAAGCGCTTCGAGTCGCTCGAACTCGAAGCCTACCTTTGTCCCGCGGGCGCATGGACCATCGGGTGGGGACACACCGCCGGCGTGCAATCGGGAATGCGAATCACCGAGCAACACGCCGAAGAACTGCTCGGCCTCGATATCGAAGAAGTGGAGCGCAACCTTGGATCGGTGATTCATGCGCCGCTGACACAAGGGCAGAATGACGCACTGGTGTCGCTGTGCTTCAACCTCAAAGGGGGCCCCCGGCAACTTCCCAGGGTGGCGCCGAAGCTGGTTTCCAAAATCAACTCCGGCGACTACGCCGCGGCGGCCCTCGAACTCCTCGATATCAACCACGCCAACGGCGCAGTGCTGCCCGGACTCACCCGGCGGCGCGAGGCGGAGCGGGAACTCTTTCTCAGTACTTAGGGACCGCGCAAAAACAATTTCACATTGACTGCATGGGCCCCGTGGAGCAGGCTGAGAGTCCGCGCCACGTCGGCACTGCGCCTGGTACGAAGACCTCGAAGCGCACATATCGAGTGAAAAACCGCTACGGCGTAGCGGAAATCTCCGGCTAACCCATTGATTCTACGTACGGGGACCGCTACGGTGTAGCGGTTTTTCTTCTTGTATGCCACCCCCGCCCCGGCAGGGTCGAAAACCGACCCCGACAGCCCTGCCCGGTGGGTAGTGGGCTACTTTGAAAATGTCCACACTTGACACTTCTGGTCCCATATGCGGTCACGCATCTGCTTGTGATAGGCTGGCAATATGCCGCTGTGGGATCGAATGCGGCGCATGGCTGGTCGTACGCCCATTGCCGATGCCGATTAGCCCTCTGGTGCAAAATTGCATCGCCGCATGCGGCATTCGCTCCTCGTTGCCTTCGTGGCTGGGGCCATTGCTTGGGGTTGCCTGTGGATGTTTAATCACTGGACCGACCCTGACCGAGAGATTAAATTCACAAACTTTCTTGCGGCGTTCTATCCTTTCGCTGTCTCTGTGTTTATTGCGTTCATCCCGGATCTGGAGAGGACCAAAGGCATGAGGCGCGCTTGGAGGATTGGAATCATAGCGGGCGGTCTACTTTATAGCCTGATCTTGTGGCATCAACAGTCTGTTAACCTAACCGCCTCTCGTCATGACCAACAACAAATTGTGGCAACTGCTGTCAATAACTCTAATGAACACTCGGATCAGCACTCTGATACGCAGATCGCTGGAGTCAAAAGAGATTTGGCGGGTGTGAGTAAACATTCTGATCAACAGATAGATTCCATCAGGACCGACCTGAAAGGATCAATGGTTGCCGTAACTGGGCTAATTTCCAAAACAACGGGCGATCTTAACTCGGCGATTGCCAAGGTCGGCAAGCCAGATCCCCCTGAACGGGCACGCCTTAGGTTTAGCCTGCGGGGTGACGGAAATGTCGATGTTGCTAAATCCCCTTTGGTAGCTTATGCGTTAAAGCCGGATACCGCTGGCGTCTTTAGTGTGGACTTCACTTTTCAGAATGTTTCACAGGCGACTGCATCCAAAATTGACTTTTGGATCTCCATATGTACCGACTGTATTTACTCCGCAGAGCCAAGTAACTTTGAAAAACCATCAGGTATGAATGAGCACATGCGTCATAGGTTTCTTCCCGGAATACTAAACCCTGGAGTTACCATTGAAACGACTACGATTCTAGTGAAGCCAATCAAACCGTTGCCTTGGTTCGATATTGCTTTCAAGTATTCCTGCGAGACCTGCGGATCGATATCAGATCCACAAACGGCAAGGATACTGGCTCTCAATGAGTGGCACGGGCCGATAGTTCGGCCCACTCCCATAAAATGATTCAACTTCCATCCCCCTGCATATTTCAGGCGGCGATTTTCTCGCCCCGCTCGTAGGCTTCCCACAGCGCAACCAGGTCCACCACTTCCCAGAGCCGACGTGTAACGCCAGCCGCCATTGCAGGGGTCACACGGAGGGTGCGGTGAATCTTGATGAAGTTGCAGGCGAAGTAGCCGGGCGCCACGGCTAGCCCACTACCGCCCAGTGAGGGCAGTCAACGGTCAACCTCTGTCGACTGGAGAGTGCCGCCGGAAGTTAGCCGCAAACCGGGCTGCGCGCGAACGCCAACTCTTCCACCACGCGGCCGCCGATGAGGTGCTCCTGGATGATTCGCTCCAGCCCCTCGGGCGTCGCCGAGTGGTACCAGACGCCCTCGGGATAGATCACCGCAATCGGTCCCTGCTCGCAGATGCGCAGGCAGTTGGCTTTGGTGCGGTAGACACGGTCCAGCAACCTCAACTCCGCCAGCCGCCTCTTCAAATAGTCCCACGACTCCAGCCCGGCTTCCTTCGAGCAGCACTTCGGCGTGGTCTGATCGCAACACAGAAAGATGTGCCGCCGAATGCCCGGAATGCCCAGGCCCGTGGCAATCTGCGTCAACCGCTGGATGTCCGGCATGGCGAAATCAGAACTGCACTTTGGGCGCCGTCCGCGCGCCTGGCTCCGTCTTGAAATAGGCGTCGTTGCGCGCGAACCCCGCCATAGACGCCACAATGTTGTTGGGGAACAGCTCGATCGACGTATTGTATCGCTGCAGCACCTCGTTGTATTTCCGGCGCTCCACGGCGATGCGGTTCTCCGTCCCCGCAATCTCGTCCTGCAACCGCAGGAAGTTCTCGTTCGACCGCAACTGCGGATAGTTCTCCGATATCACCAGCAGCCGCGAGAGCGCGCCGGAGAGCTGGTCGTTGGCCTGGATCTTTTCCTGGGGCGTGCGGCCGCCGATCAGGGCCGCGCGGGCGTCGGCGATGTCCTTGAAAACCTCCGTCTCATGCTTGGCGAACCCCTTCACGGTCTCCACCAGGTTGGGAATGAGGTCGGCGCGCCGCTGCAAGACAACCTCGACATCCGACCACGCCGCGTCCATGCCATTGCGCTCGGTCACCAGGTTGTTGCGGATGCTGTAGTACTGGCTCACGGCCGCCAGGGCCGCCACCACGACCACCACCAGAACCACGATCAGAGCAGTTTTCACGTGTAGTCTCCTATTTCTCGAGCCGGTCCACGGCGTCGATGACCACCGATATCCCTTGCATATACGCGGCCAGCAAAGCGACCGGTTCCACGTCGCGCGGCTTGAGGCGCTCCTCCCGAATGTCGAGCAGCTTCTGGAACGGCGCGGGGTCGATCCCGAAATGTTCCCGCGCGTGCTCGACGATCTCGCGCTTCCTGGAGGGCGCGTCCACCCCGTGCAAAACCAGGGCGTGGCGGAATAGCACGCAGAAGGTGGAAACGGAATCGAGCATCAGCCGGCGCAGCAGGTTGGAATCGGAGAGCACGCCCGAAGCCTTCTGGCGCAGCCGCAGCAGCTTGGCCCGCAGATCGTGCTCCACCTGCGCGCGGTAGAACGAATGGTCCACCACCAGCGGCGTAATTACGTCCTTGCCGAGCAGCAGCCGATGGTGCCGCTTCATGTCGTTGAACTCGATGGCGAAGCAGTCGGTGGAAGTGGCCAATTCGTGCTCGGTGAGCAGTAGCGGCGAGGGGTTGCCCTTCTCGCGCCACCAGCGGAACATGTCCTCGCCGGCGCCCAGCTCGCGCGGCGTAATCTCGCTCAGAACGCAGAGAATATTGAGATCGGAGAACTTGGCGTGGTGGTCGCCGGCTGCCGCCGAGCCGTAGAGCACCACCGAGACCAGACGGTCGCCGTAGGCCTTCTGCAATTTCTCCACCAGTTGGTTCAGCACCTTGTCCATGAGATGATCCTCACCAGTTGCTGGAAGCGCCGCCTCCACCCGAGTCGCCGCCGCCAAATCCGCCGAATCCGCCGCCGGAATCGAATCCGCCGAATCCGCCGCCGCCGCGGCCACCCCCCATCGATCCGCCCATCACGTTGCCAAGAATCAGCCACGGCAGGATTCCGAGGCCCCCGCCTCCACCACGGCGGCCCCCGCGCGTCAGCAACAGCAGCAGGAAAAAGGCGCCGCCAATCAGCACTGGCCATGGGAACGAATCGGAAACCGCCGGCCGCGTGCGCCGCGGCAGGCGCGCCGCCAGTTCCACGTTCTTGGCCTTGGCGATCGCGCTCCCCATGGTCTCGGCCGCCGCCATCATGGCGTCGCCGTAGTCCCCCTGGCGCAACGCCGTCCGCATCTCGCGCAGGATGCTGCCGGTCAGGCCGTCCGGCAGAATCGGCTCCAATCCGTACCCCACTTCGAGCCGGCTGCGGCGGTCGCCAATGGAGAGCAGCAGCAGGATGCCTTCATTCTTGCCCTTCTGGCCCACGCCCCAAGCGCGGAAGATGGTATTGGCCACGTCTTCGATGGGTTCGCCCTCCAGAGACGCGATGGTAACCAGCGCCATTTGCGCGCCGGTCGACTGCTCCACAACCCCGCCGTAAGCCTCCAACTGGGCCTTGCTGGCAGGGTCGATCGCGCCCGCGAAATCGCTGACATACCCTTGCGGCTGGAGCGCTTTCCAATCGACCGCCCTACCGGCGCAGGCGCACAAGCCGACCAGGAGGCCCAGCCGCAACCATTTCCGCATGGTGAAGTTTCAGTGTACTACGCGCCGGCATCGGCATCTGGATTCCGACGCCGCGTCTTTGCTAAAATGGAGTTCCGTTGGGACGTCGTCTAACGGTAAGACTGCGGCCTCTGGAGCCGCGTATCGGGGTTCGAATCCCTGCGTCCCAGCCAACACTTCCGCCTCTACGCCGCTGCCCTTGTGCGAACCTGATGATGTGAGCGAGTCTGATCGTCAGTTGTCCGATCCACTGCGATTCCTTCTGCGCGCGCTGGTTTTTCTGGCGCTCATGCTGGCGCTGTGGTGGCTGGTCCTGCTCAATCCGCTGCTCGCCGGCTTGCGCCTTTCCGCCGAGTTGACGCTCCGGCTTCTGCCCGGCGGGAGTTCGGTCTCGCACGTCACCATCGGCCCCGACCGGAATTGGACTTTCCAGGTTCCCGCACCCGCGGCCATCGTGAACCAGGAGAAAACACAGCAGATGTTGGGGGCCGCGGCCGCGGGTTCCGGGCGCATCAAGATCCGCTCGATGAAGGTGGAAGGCGCCGCCAGGTTCCCTATCTTGTTCACTGTCTCGCTTCCGCTCTATTGGGCCATCCTGCTGGCCGCGCCGGGACACCGCCGGCTGTTGCGGATGGCATCCGGGACGGCGGTGCTGGCGACCTTCGCGCTCCTGTCCATCGCGGTTTACGCCATCCGGCTCGTCGGCGGATACTTTCAATTGACCACGGAGGGCCTTCCCGGATTCCTGACGGACTCCGCCATGTACCTTGCCGTGGGTGTGGTGCCTTATTTGGCTCCAGTGCTGGTCGCACTATCGCTCGATGGGGAACTTCGCGGTTTGATCCTGGCCGGCGAGGCTGCGCCGGCTGCGGCGCCGACAGTATCGGCAGCTCCACGGCGCCGCTACAGGCGCTGAAGCCATGGTATTCTGTCGGATCGATGGCACGTAAACCCAGCCCCAGCCATACTCGCGTCGTGCAGGCGGAGGAGGCCGGCGCGCCGTCGCCGAAGAACCGGATGCTCCGTTTCCTGGTGCTGTTCCCGATTTTCCTGGCGGTGGGGTTTTGTGGTTTACTGATTCCGTTCCTGCATCCGGTGGTCACGGGCTTCACTCGCGGCCTGGTGGAAATCTCCGCGATGGTCATTCGTCTTTTCGGAGGTAGCGCTGCCGCGCATCAAGTGGTCCTGCAGAATCCTTCTAACGGCTTCGCCATGGAGGTGCTGGACGGCTGCAACGGAGACGATGTCGCGGTCCTGTTGTGGGCGGCCATTCTGGCCTATCCGGCGTCCTGGTTCGAGAAGGGCAAGGGCCTCCTCGCCGGCACCGCGACGATTTACGTCATCAACTTTCTGCGCATCATCAGCCTTTTCTACCTGGGCCAATATGACAGGCAGTGGTTCGACTTCGCGCACCTCTATGTGTGGGAGAGCGTATTTGTGCTCCTCACGCTGACCATTTTCTGGATGTGGGTGCGGCGCATGGCGGCGCCGCGAAGGAGGGAAGGCTCTGTCGTACCGCGATAAGAAAGTCCTGATTACCGGCGGGCTTGGCTTCATCGGCAGCAACCTCGCGATCCGGCTGGTCGAGGCCGGAGCGCAAGTCGCCATCGTGGATTCCTCTGTCCCGGGCTGCGGCGCCAATCCCTACAACATCGAGCCGGTCCGCCAGCGGGTCCAGGTGTGTCCTCACCCGATCTGCGAGCCGGAATGGTTCTCCGATCGACTCGCTGCCAGCGACGTGATCTTCAATCTGGCCGGCGAGATCAGCCACGTGCACAGCATGGACTTCCCGGAGCGGGACATGCAGATTAACGCGGTTGCGCAATTGCAGTTCCTGGAGGCGTGTGGGCGCCTGGCACGGGGGGTGCGGATCGTCTATGCCAGCACGCGCCAGGTCTACGGCGTGCCAAAGTATCTGCCGGTCGATGAGTCCCATCCCATTCAACCCATCGATTTCAATGGGGTGCACAAGTATGCCGCCACCACCTACCATCTGCTGTACAGCACCCTCGGCGAGATTGATGCCGTGGCCCTCCATCTCACCAACGTGTACGGCCCCCGCATGGCGGTGAATGTTCCCTGCCAGGGTTTTCTCAGCACCTTCTTACGCCGTTTGCTGACGGGCAGCCCGCTGGAGGTCTACGGAGACGGCCGGCAGGTGCGCGATCCGATATATGTGGACGACGCGGTGGAGGCGTTCCTGTTGGCCGGAGACATTCCGAGCCTGCCCTCGCGAATTTACAACGTGGGCGGTCCGGAACCCCTGACGTTATTGGAAATTGCGGAACTGGCGAGCCGCGCCGCGGGGGGCGCGGCCGTGCGGACCTGTCCATTCCCGGAGGGGCGCAAGGCCATCGACATCGGAAGCTATTACACGAACTACAGCCGCATCCGCGACGAACTCGGCTGGGAGCCGAAGGTCGGGTTCACCGACGGCATCTCCCGCACCCTCGCGTACTATGGCGAGAAATTACCCCACTATCTGGACCCAGCCCTTCCGCAGCCATTGTGCACCATGCCCGAGCACAACGGGCTTCGGCGGCGATTAAAGTTCGCCAACGTCTAAGCAAGGCGCGCGGAAGCCGCTGTGACGTTTGGAGCCACTTTGCGGCCGGCCTTCCATCGCGCGATTTCCGCTACGCCCCGGATGGCGGCATCGATATGCTCCTCCGTATTGAAGGGACCGATAGAGAACCGCACGGCCCCATGGATCGCAACTGTTCCGAGTTGGCCGTGCGCCAGCGGGGCGCAGTGCAGACCCGTGCGAGTGGCGATGTTGTGGTCCACGTCGAGCATGGTTCCGAGGTCCGCGGCGTCAAAACCGTCGAGGTTCATGGTGATGGTGGGCAGGTGATTCGCCAGGCTCTCGCAGCAGTACAGGCGCACCGCGGGGATCGCGCGCAAGCCATCCACTAGTTTGGCCGCAAGTTTCATCTCGCCGGCGTGAATATTCTCCAACCCGCGGCTCTCCAGCCAGTCCTGCCCCGCCCAGAGCGCGGCGACCCCAACCATGTTCGGTGTGCCGTATTCCAGTCTCCACGGGTACTCTTCCAGGTGATAGGGATCAGCCGACCGTACTCCCGTTCCGCCGCTGCGAACCTGCCGGATTTCAACGTGCTTGCGGACCGACAGGCCTCCCAGCCCCATCGACCCCATCAGGCACTTGTGACCTGTGAAGACCAGGACATCGATATTCATTTCCTTCATGTCGATGGGGATGGCGCCCGCGGTTTGAGCCGTGTCAACCAGGAATGTCACGCCCTTCTCCCGGCAAATGGCGCCAATCTCTTTGACGGGCTGAACGGTGCCGGTCACATTGGAGCCATGGTTCACAACCACCAGCGTGGTGTTGGGCCGGATCGCCTTGGCGATGCCGCCGGGGTCGACAAATCCGGCGCCGTCGAACGGAACGAAGGTCGCCTCGACGCCGCCGTCGCGCACCAGGTGATTGATCGGGCGGATCACCGAATTGTGCTCGAGATTCGTGGTAATCACGTGGTCACCGGGCGCGAGCAAGCCGGGAATCGCCAGGTTCAGCGCATCCGTGGCGTTGTAGCCGAAGCAAAGGCGCTCGGGCGCGTCTTCATCGCCGCCGAAGAACCGCGTGAGCCGTTTGCGCAGGTTATCGAGGAGAGAGCCCGCTTCCAGAGCCAGGTCGAAGCCGCTTCGTCCGGGGTTCACTCCGGTGCCGCGGTAAAAGTCGATCATGAAGCGGTAAACGCTCTCCGGCTTGGGCCACGCGGTGGCGGCATTGTCCAGATAAATGAGCGGACTGTCGAGAGGCTCCAATTTCAGGTCCTTTCCCCCGAACAGTATACCTCCGTGCGGCAAAGCTTCTTTCGGGTCCGTGTAACCTCTTTCCCGCAACTGCATCCTTAAGAGTAGAGACTCCTCATGACTGAATGGCTGCCCTACGCGATCTTCTTGCTCGCATATTTCGTGGTGATGAAGTGGGTCTTGCCCCGGTTTGGAGTGCCCACTTGAATGGCCGACTCCTGCGACGCCGCGGCGCGGCGTGAAAAGACCACGAAACAGCCCCCTGTCACCTAGAGCCTTCTTTCCGCATCTAGCTTTTGAGACCGCAGTTCCGGTCCCAATCCTATGCGAAAGACACTCTTCCTTTTGTGTTCCGGGTACCTATGGGCTCAGGACCCGCTCTCGCTACGCGATGCAGTGCGCCTGGCGATCCGCGAAAACAAGGCGATTGCAGCCACCGTCGCGGGAACGCAGGCCTCCCAGGCGCGTATTACAGAGGCGCGCAGCGGGCGGCTGCCCAAGGTCAACTACTCCGAGTCCTTCGCGCGCAGCGACAACCCCGTATTCGTGTTCAGTTCCTTGCTGACCCAGCACCAGTTTGGCGCCGAGGACTTCAACATAGGCCCGCTCAACCGTCCCGACTTTCTGAACAATTTCCAATCGCAAGTCACGGTCGACCAGGTGTTGTACGATGCGGGCCAAACCCGCAATGCAGTCAAGTCCGCTCAACTGGCGAGCCAGTTGACGGAGCAGGAGCAGCGGCGGGTCGAAATGGAAGTCATCTCGGGAGTGGCCCGGGCTTATTACGGAGTGGTCCTGGCCGCGGAGAGTCTCAAAACAGCGCAGCAGGCGGTGCTCTCGGCGGAAGCCGATCTGAAACGCGCCGAGTCCGTGCGGGCGGCGGGCATGTCCACCGATGTGGATGTGCTTTCCATTCGCGTGCACCTGGCGGGCGTCCAGGAGCAGCGGATCACCCGCGCGGCCGATCTGGATGTCGCGAAGGCTGCGTTCAACGATGTCCTCGGGTTGCCGCTCGATACGCCCCATACATTGACCACCGGGCTTGCGCCGCTGGCCTCGACCGGCTTGGCTCTCGCCGGCCTGGAGCGGGCGGCTTCCACCGACCGTCCCGAAACGCGCGAGATGAGGCTGGCCAAGGATTTGGCGCAGACACAAGTTGACGCGGCGCGCGGCTTGCTGCTGCCCCAGGTAAGTTTCCGCGCCGGCTTTGAAGCCGACCGCCAGCGGTTCGTCACTCGCGGAGGGGCCAATTGGATGGCCTCCGTTTCCCTTCGATGGAATCTGTTCAACGGCTTTGCCGACCAGGCGCGCATCGCCGAGAATAGCCACCTGTTGCGGCGCGCTGAATCCGATGCGCAACGCACCGAATCCGCCGTCCGGCTCCAGGTGCGCCGGTCGTCCGCCGGCCTCGAGGCCGCCGTCGAGCGTATCGGCGTTGCCAAGGCCGCCGTGGCGGAGGCGGAAGAGAGCCTGCGAATCGTTCAGAACCGTTACGAGGCCGGCATGACCAACGTGACGGAGCTGCTGCGCAACGAAACGGCTCTGCTGGAAAGCCGCACGCGCTTTCTGGCCGTGCACGACCAGCGCGTGGCCGCCACCATGCTGGAATATGCCGCGGGCCGTCTCTCTGCGGATTCGGAGGTGCTGAACTGATGAAACCGCTTGCCCTTCTTATTCCCCTGGCGTTGCTGACCTCCTGCGGGAACGAGCCGCCCCGCCGCTCCGCAACTTCATCCACGACGCCGGTCGCGGTCCAGGTCGCCACCGTCTCGATTCAGGAGTGGCCGGCCGTCTACGAGGCCACGGGTACGGTTCGGGCTCGCACCGCCGGCACCGTTTCCAGGAAGGTGATGGGCTACGTGCAGCAGGTGAGCGTGCAGGTGGGAGACCGCGTTCGGCAGGGGCAGATCCTCGTCACCCTGGACGCCCGCGAGTTGGAGGAAGGTGTGCGCGGCGCCGAAGCCGGCCGCGCCGAGGTCCGCAGCGCTATCCCCGAAGCGGAGAGTGCGGTGGCCGCCGCCAAGGCCAATCTCGATCTGGCCGAGACCACCTTCAAGCGCATCGAGGACCTGGCTGCCAAGAAGTCCATCTCCAACCAGGAGTTCGATGAGGCGTCGGCCAAGCTGAAAGCCGCGCAGGCCAACTACGAAATGGCGCGCGCCAAACGTGCCCAGCTCGACCCCAGGCTGGCACGCGCCGAGCAGGAACTTCGCTCGGCGGCCATCATGCGGGAGTATGCCAGGATCGCCGCTCCCTTCTCGGGTATCGTGACCGCAAAGTCGGTCGAGCCGGGCAATCTGGCCACTCCGGGAGCTCCGCTGCTCACCATCGAACAGGACGGCGTCTACCGCCTGGAAGCGTCCGTGGACGAGTCCAGACTGCCGTCCGCCCGGGCGGGTGCAACTGTCGAAGTGGCGCTGGAAGGGGTGGAACACAGGCTGAACGCGCGCGTCTCCGAGGTTGTCCCCGCGGTGGACGCGGCTTCCCGGTCCTCGATCGTGAAGATCGATTTGCCCGCCATTCCGCAACTCCGCTCCGGCATGTTCGACCGCGCTTTCTTTCCACTCGGCAGCCGCAAGGTTGTGGTGGTTCCCGCATCGGCCATCGTCGAGCGCGGTCAACTGCAATCCGTTTTCGTGGCGGAAGAGGGAATCGCTCGAACGCGCATCGTCACCACTGGCCAGCGCACCCAGGACGCCGCCCGGCTGGAGGTGCGGCCATGAGCGCTCCCCGGCGCCTCGGTCCGGCGGCCCGCTTCGCCCACGTGTGGATCTCGTCCAAACTGACGCCGCTTCTGATTGCCGCCGCTCTGCTGGTGGGCGCGTTCGCGGTTTGGAAGCTCCCGCGCGAAGAGGAGCCGCAGATCATCGTGCCCATGATCGACGTCATGGTCCAGATGCCCGGCGCTTCGGCTCGCGAGGTGGAGGAGCGCGTCACCAAGCCCATGGAGAAGCTGCTGTGGGAGATTCCCGGCGTGGAATACATCTACTCCACCTCGAGTCCGGGCAGCTCCCTGGCCATCGTGCGCTTCTACGTCGGGCAGGACGAAGAAAAGAGCCTCGTCCGCCTCAACCAGAAAATGTACGCCAATTTCGAACTGATTCCCCCGGGCTGCTCCCAGCCACTGGTAAAACCGCGCTCCATCGACGACGTCCCCATCCTCGCACTGACCTTGTCCAGCCAACGCTATGGCGATTTCGAATTGCGCCGCATCGCCGCCCAGAGCGCCGCGAAGTCCGCATTGTGCTCGACGAAGCCAAGCTGGCGGCGTACAACCTCTCGCCGCTCCAGGTGGCCGGCGCGCTCGGCATGTCCAACCGCGGTTTGCCCTCCGGCCAGTTCTCGAGCGGGAACCGCGAGTACGTGCTCGAAACCGGTGAGTTCCTGCGCACCGCCGAAGATGTGCGGGGCGTGGTGGTTGCGGTGGCCAACGACAAGCCGGTATACGTTCGCAACGTAGCGGAGGTGAGCGACGGCGGCGAGGAGCCCACGGAGTACGTTCGCACGGCCGACGCCGCTTCTCGACAATTCCTTCCCGCCGTGACTCTGGCGATTTCCAAGCGCAAAGGCACCAACGCCGTCATGGTCGCCGGCAACGTGCTGCGGCGAATCGAACCGCTTAAGGGAACCGTCATTCCGTCGGATGTTAAGGTGGCGATCACGCGAAACTACGGCGAGACGGCCGCGGAAAAGTCCAACGAGCTGCTCTTCCACATGCTGATCGCGGTGGCGTCGGTGAGCATCCTGATCGCCATCACGCTGGGGTTTCGCGAGTCCCTCATCGTGTTCATCGCCATCCCGGTCACCCTGGCCCTCACGCTGGCGGTTTTCTATCTCTATGGGTACACCCTGAACCGTATTACCCTGTTCGCTCTGATCTTCTCCATCGGCATCCTGGTGGATGACGCCATCGTGGTGGTGGAGAACATCGTCCGCCACTGGCGCATGCCCGCCAACCGCGAACGGCCTCCATTCGACGTGGCCATCGAAGCCGTCGACGAAGTGGGCAACCCCACCATCCTCGCCACCCTGGCGGTGGTTGCCGCAATCCTTCCGATGGCCTTTGTCGGCGGGCTGATGGGCCCTTACATGCGGCCCATCCCGATCGGGGCCAGCGCGGCGATAATCTTCTCGCTGCTGGTGGCTTTCGTGGTCACGCCATGGGCGGCAGTCCGTATCCTGAAGCCCAGCCACTCTTCGGCCCACGGCGAACAGGAGGACCGCCTCACGCGCTTGTATCGCCGCGTCATGGGCGCCATCCTTCACCGGCCGGCGCTGCGATGGGGATTCCTGGGCGGCGTCGTGTTCCTGCTGCTCGGCTCCGTGTCGCTGGTCTACTTCCAGTTCGTCAAAGTCAAAATGCTGCCCTTCGACAACAAGAGCGAGTTTCAGGTGATCGTGAATATGCCCAACGGGACCACGCTCGAAGAGACCGCGCGCTCGACCGATGCGCTGGCCCGCGCCGCGCTCGAACAGCCGGAGGTGGTCAACCTACAGACCTACGTTGGCACGGCATCACCGTACAATTTCAACGGCCTGGTGAGGCATTACTACCTGCGCAGGGGTCCCAACGTGGCCGATCTGCAAATCAATCTTCTGCCGAAAGACCAGCGGAAATTGCAGAGCCACGAAATCGCCAAGCAGGTGCGCCAGCGCCTGGTTCCCGTTGCCAACCACTACGGGGCGCGCATCCAGGTGGCCGAGGTTCCCCCCGGTCCGCCGGTGCTGCAGACCCTGGTGGCCGAGGTCTACGGGCCGTCGCAGCAGGAGCGGATCGGCATCGCGCGCCGCATCCGCGATCTTTGGAAGCGCACCGATGGCGTGGTGGATGTGGATTGGTACGTGGAAGACGATCAGCCGGAGTTTCGCATCCTGGTGGACAAGGAGAAGGCCGCGATCGACGGCATCTCCGAGGAGGACATCGCCCGCACCATGCAGGTGGCCTCGGCCGGGTACGAGGCCGGCCTGCTGCACGTGGATTCCGAAAAAGAAGACGTGCCCCTCAACGTGCGGCTCAGTCGCGCCAGCCGCTCCGATCTCGAACGAATCGAAGACCTGAAGGTGGCTAGCCGCAATGGCAAGCTGGTGGCGCTGCGCGAATTAGTGCGCGTCGAACCGGCGGTTGTGGATACCAGCATCTATCACAAGAACCTGATGCCGGTGACCTACGTGACAGCGGACATCGCAGGCGCCATGGAAAGCCCGGTGTACGCCATCTTGAAGCTGGGGCCGGAAATGGACAAGTTCAAGGCGCCCGAGGGGTATGCCATTGAGCAGCACATGGCCGCCCTGCCGTCGGATTCAGAGCACTACTCCATGAAGTGGGACGGCGAGTGGCACATCACCTATGAAGTCTTCCGCGACTTGGGAATCGCTTTCGCGGCCGTGCTGATTCTGATCTACGCGCTGGTGGTGGGGTGGTTTCAGTCTTTTGTGACGCCCCTGGTGATCATGGCGGCCATCCCGTTCTCGCTGGTAGGCATCTTGCCGGCCCATGGCCTGATGCACGCCTTCTTCACGGCCACGTCCATGATCGGCTTCATCGCCGGAGCCGGCATCGTAGTGCGGAATTCGATCATCCTGGTGGATTTTGTCGAGTTGCGGCTGCGCGAGGGCATGCCTCTCGAGGCCGCCGTGATCGACGCCGGCGCGGTTCGCTTCCGTCCCATGATGCTGACTGCCGCGGCCGTGGTAGTGGGGTCCGCCGTGATTCTCTTCGACCCCATTTTTCAGGGCCTGGCAATCGGGCCGGTGAAGTCGCTTCGCTCGCCCTCTCGCGCATGACCGTACCGATTGTCTATTTCGTTGTAAACCGAAAGAGGAAACTCACATGACTATCGACCGATATCTCCGCCTGATCGCCGGATTCTTCGTGATGCTCAGCCTCGCGCTGGGCTACTACGTGAACCCGGCGTGGTTTCTGTTCACCGCATTCGTGGGGCTGAACCTATTTCAATCCGCGTTCACGAACTGGTGCCCGATGATGACGATTCTCCGAAAGCTCGGCGTGTAAGAAACTCGTCCAGCGCCCCGCGATCTCCGGCCCGATAGATCCCGGCCAGTGTCTCCCGGATGCGCTGCCCGTCCCACCCCAGTTCGATCATTTTCTTCCGCGCTTCACCGAACAGGCTGACCAGTTCGGAGTATTCCGGCCCATACCGCGCCTCGAGTTCCTCCCGCAGGATTCCCGCCAGGGCCGGACAACGCCCCTCGGTGGCGACGGCGATCGTCAAGTCGCCGCGGCGGACAGTGGCGGGAACCGTAAAGGTGCACAGCGCCGGACGATCCACCACGTTGATCAGCACATTCATCGCCGCCGCATCTCCGGATATGCGGGCGTTGAGATCCTCGTCATCGGTTGCGGCGATCGCCACAAACGCGCCGGCGAGGTCCCCTGTGCTGTAGGGCCTGCCATGCGCCACGATCCGTTTCTCCTCGGCCAGCGCCACAACGCCATCACAAAGCTGCGGCGCAATCACGGTGACATTGGCTTTGGCCGCCAGAAGGTCCTGAACCTTTCGGGCGGCCACCTCGCCGCCGCCGATCACCACCGCCGCGCGGCCTTCCAAAGCCAGGTTCACAAGGTAGCTCATGTCGGTACTATAGCTTGATCCCCGGGGTAGCGCTGGCCTTTCGAATCCTTCAGTAGGAACATAAACGCCCCGAACAGGCATGCGCTGTCGAAACTCATGTTCCGCATTTACGGCGCATTGGAGAGACAGGACAACGAGCCAGCCGGTACAATATGGATACTGCGGGCCCTTAGCTCAGCGGTTAGAGCAGCGGACTCATAATCCGTTGGTCGAAGGTTCAAATCCTTCAGGGCCCACCAGTTCCTGCAACCAGACACGGGCAATGGCGGCTGATCTTCTCGACGACGCGCACGGCAACTGGGTGCCCAGCGTCAATCCGTGGATCGTGGCGGTCTCGGTCATGCTGGCCACCTTCATGGTTGTGCTGGATTCCTCGGTGGCCAACGTCGCCCTGCCGCACATTGCCGGCAATCTCTCGGCCACCACCGACGAATCCACGTGGGTCCTCACCAGCTACCTGGTCTCTAACGCCATCGTGCTTCCGGCCAGTGGCTGGCTGGCCTCCATGATTGGCCGCAAACGGCTGCTGATGCTTTCGATCGCCATGTTCACCGTGTCCTCGCTGATTTGCGGCGCGGCGGTGAGCATGCCGATGTTGATCCTGGCGCGGGTGCTGCAAGGCGCCGGCGGCGGAGGCATGCAGCCCATCGCGCAGGCCATTCTGCTGGAGAGTTTTCCCGTGGAGAAGCGCGGCGCCGCCATGGCCGCCTACGGCATGGGCGTGGTGGTGGCGCCCATCATCGGTCCCACCCTCGGCGGCTGGATCACCGACAGTTATTCCTGGCGCTGGATCTTCTATATCAACCTGCCCATGGGCATACTGGCGCTCTTCATGGTGAACCTGTTTGTGGAAGATCCGCCGTACATTCGGGCCAGTCTGAAGCGGCGCATCGACTATGCCGGCTTCCTGGCCATGGCGCTGTGGCTCGGTTCGCTCCAACTCGTCCTCGACAAGGGACAAGAAGACGACTGGTTCGCCGCCGCCTGGATCTGCGCCACCGCGGCTCTGTCGCTGGCTGCCATGGCGGCATTCATCTGGCGGGAACTTGCGGTTACGGACCCGATCGTGAACCTGCGCGTTCTCAAGAACTGCAATTTTTCGGCGGGAACGCTCATCACCGCCGTTTATGGCGTGATTCTGTATGGCGTCACCGCCATGCTGCCACTGTTCCTCCAGACCCTGCTGCAATACCCGGCGCTCCAGAGCGGCCTGGCGGTGAGCCCGCGCGGGCTGGGATCGTTCCTATCCATGTTCGTGGTGGGGCGCCTGGTTAGCGTCGTCGATAACCGCGTGCTGCTCGCCTTCGGGTTCATCATTCTGGCGATTTCCGCCGCCATGCTGGGGCAGATCAACCTGGAGATCGCCATGAGCAGTGTGGCGTGGCCCAACGTGATCAACGGCTTTGCGACGGGTTTCATATTCGTGCCGTTGACCACCCTGGCCATGGGCACGCTGCGCAAGCGGGAAATGGGCAACGCGACAGGCATTTACAACCTGATGCGGAACATCGGGGGCAGCGTCGGAATCGCGGTGGTTACCACGCTGCTGGCGCGCGGCGCGCAGGTTCACCAGTCCATCCTGGTGGGCCACCTGTCGGCGGCCAATCCCGCGTTCCAGCAGGAGCTCGGCGCTTTACAGCAAGGCGTCACCACGCAGCAGGCGTACGGGTTGATTTACGCCCAACTCATCCGCCAGTCCACGCTGTTGGCATATATGGATATCTTCCGGCTGCTGGCAGGGCTGGCGTTGGCGACCCTGCCGCTCATCCTGTTCTTCCAACGCGTGCGCAGGAAGTAAGGCCCGAGACCTCACTCCTCCGACGTAGCACAACGAAGTCACTGGCGGCAGCACCAGATGCGCCGTTGTCACCGGCTGCCGGCCACACCACGCCCAATCGCATTGCAATTCCCGTTTGCCCGATGTTAGCCTCCAAGAGGAGGCATCATGTCATCATTCTGCTGGTTCAGACGCGCCGGCATTCTCGTTTCCGTAGGTGCGGTGGTCCTTACATGCGGCTGCCATCAGGCGGCGGAGCAGCAGCCGGAGGCCGGTTCCCAGGCGCTCGAAGCTGCTCCTCAGATCGGCGAGGTGAGTCCTATCAACGGCGCGGGCCGTTCACAGGCTTTTCGCGTGGTGGCCTCGCATCCCGCGGGGGCATCAGCTATTAACGACGTGGAAATTCTCATCGACGAGAAGATGACCGCGAGCGGCAGCGGGGCCTGCTGGATCGATGTCAACCCGCTCAAGTCGGTTGCCGCCCGAAAAGAAGACGGGTCGGACTGGCAGCCCTCCGTTCCCATCGGCTCCGCCGCCACGGTCGCCAGCAGCAAGTGCAGTGTGGCCGCCAGCGGGGTGAAGCTGGAAACCAAAGGTAACGAGCTCGCCGTGACTCTTCCCGTCACTTTCGCCGCAAAATTCACCGGGGCGAAGAAGGTCTGGGTGGTTGCTTCAGGCCCTCACAAGCACAGCGGCTGGCAGGAGCGCGGCACCTGGACCGTGAACTGAGAGCTATCGATGGAAGCGGCCGGTCATGGACGCCTTGGCCACCACATGCCCGTCCATAGCCTTCAGAACATCCGCCCTGGTAGCGTCAGACCCCACATCCAGTTTTGTATCCAGCCCGTATAACTCAAAGATGTAGTGGTGATATGGTCCGGGGGGCGCCCCAGGCGCCATATACCCAACTGCCCCGCGGGAGTGCTTCGCCTGGATGGCGCCATCGGGTAAATTGATCGTCGGTGGCACGCCTTCCGGCAGCCCGGTGGTGCCGGTCGGAATATTGAAAACCATCCAGTGCAGATTGTCCTCCGCCTTCTTCTGTGCCGCCACATCGGTGTCGTGCATGATCATTACGAACGTCACCACATCGGCGGGGACATTAGTCCATGCGAGCATGGGCGAACCCGGATGCGCATCCATCCCCGTATATTTATTCGGTATGACTCCGCCATCTTCAAACGCCGTGGTCGACAGCGTAAGCGCGGGCCGCGGCGCAGCTTTCGGCGGAGCGCCCGGTTGTTGGGCGAAAGCCGAGCCTGCCAGGCAAGCCATCAAAATCGTCGAGATCAGTCGCATGCGTGTTTGTCCTCGTGTGTGTACTCTCTTGTGGGGCAGCTTGTTAAGCTGCGGCCGATTAGCAATCGGCCCTCCGCCCCCGCAACGACACTTCTTCCAGCGTACCTCACCGGCCCATCAACTCGCCTTCCGCAGAACGTCCTCCACCGCTTCGGGATGCTTCGCGATCACCGCCAGCAGCACGCGGGTGGGAGCGTCCGGGTGCGCCCGGCCCTGCTCCCAGTTTCTCAGCGTCGCCGGCGGCAAGCCGAACTTGGTCGCGAACTGCGCCTGACTGAGTCCCATCTTCCGCCGGACTTGGCGAACATCCACCTGCGGCACATGGACCAGCGTTACGCGAACGTCATCGTTCTCTCCCTTAGTCCGCGCAACCGCCTGCTTCAATCCTTCGATAATGCTCTGGCCAACGGTCTGGCGCTTTCGCGCGCGCGGTGTCTTCTTCATGGCCGGTTTGGATATCTTCCGCTCTTTCATATCGGACGTCCTATCTATGCCTTTCTTGGGTATCCCGCCGCCAGGGTCGGCGGCGCGCATTCCATGTCTTTCACTATACGCAAATTGCGCAGGAGCGCCAAAAGCACCGGCAGTTCACCATAGCCCACCAGGCACACAGCCCGGAACGCTGGTGTATGATCAAGGCATGTCCTGGCCCGAGCGCATCGTGATCGAGCCTGGGGTCCTGGCGGGTAAACCGGTCGTCCGCGGGACCCGGCTGGCGGTGGAGTTCATTTTGGAGTTGCTCGCCGCCGGTCAATCGGAAGCCGCCATCCTCGCAAACTATCCGGGGCTGACGCGTGATGACATCCTCGCGTGCCTGGCGTACGCCAGCTATCTCGCTCACGAGTACAAGGCGTATCCGGTTCCCGTCTGATGCGCCTCATTGCGGACGAGAACTTCCCTCTGCCAACCATCGAAGCATTGCGGCAGGCTGGCCACGACGTGACCTGGGCTCGGACGGATTGTCCCGGCACAAAGGACAGCGCGCTACTGGATCGCGCGGAGGCCGAAGGCCGAATCTTGGTCACTCTCGACAAGGACTTCTGGCAAATTGCGATCCAACGGCGGCGGCCGCTGCGGCAAAGCGGCGTGATTTTGTTTCGTGTACATCCGGCGATTCCAGAGAATGTCACACCACTGCTCCTCCGCACGGTGGGCGCTGACGAGGGATGGGGCGGGCACGCCAGCGTGGTCACCGTGGATCGTGTGCTGATGGTGCGGTCGGGCAACCCAGGGACGCGCTGACCGCGTCAACTCGCCTTCCGCAGAACATCCTCTACCGCCTCAGAGTGCTTCGCGATCACCGCCAGCAGCACGCGCGTGGGCGCGTCCGGGTGCGCCCGGCCCTGCTCCCAGTTTCTCAACGTCGCCGGCGGCAAACCGAACTTGGTCGCGAACTGCGCCTGGCTGAGTCCCATCTTCCGCCGGCCTGCTGCGGGCCGATTGGCAACTGCGCGCCCTACAGAATGTACCGGCTCAAGTCCTGGTCCTTCACAATGTCGGCAAGCTGCTTGCGTACGTAGGCGGCGTCCACCTTGACGGTCTTCTTCCTCAGGTCCGGCCCCGCGAACGACACTTCTTCCAGCATCTTCTCCATGATGGTGTGCAGCCGCCGCGCGCCAATGTTTTCCGATGCTTCGTTCACCTGGGCCGCAAATCGCGCCACCTCTTCCAGCGCGTCGTCGGTCAGCACCAGTTTGATGCCTTCCGTCTCCAGCAGCGCCGTGTACTGCTTCGCCAGCGCGTTCTTGGGCTCTTTCAGGATGCGGATGAAGTCCTCCACCGTCAGCGATTTCAGCTCCACGCGGATCGGAAACCGGCCTTGCAGCTCGGGAATCAGGTCGCTCGGCTTGGATACGTGGAATGCGCCCGCCGCGATGAAGAGAATGTGGTCCGTGCGCACGAAACCGTGGCGCGTATTGACCGTCGTGCCTTCCACGATCGGCAGAATGTCCCGCTGCACGCCCTCGCGGCTCACGTCCGGTCCGTGTCCCGATTCGCGGCCCGCAATCTTGTCGATCTCGTCCAGAAAGATAATCCCGCTCGATTCCACGCGCTCCAGCGCCGCGCGCGTCACCTGCTCCATGTCGATGAGCTTCTGCTCTTCTTCCTGCACCAGGTAATCCAGCGCCTCGGCCACCCGCATTTTGCGCCGCCGCGTCTTCTGGCCGAACAGGTTGGGCAGCATATCTTTCAAGTTGATGCCCATGTCCTCGATGCCCGCGTTGGTGGTGACCTCGAGCGTCGGCCCGCGGTCCTTGACGTCGATCTCCACCAGCCGCTCGTCGAGCTTGCCCTCGCGCAGCCGCTCGCGGAGCTTCTCGCGCGTGCGCTCGACGCTTTCGCTCGGCTCGGGCTGCGGCGGCATCAGCAGGTCCAGCAGCCGGTCCTCGGCGTTGAGCTCGGCGCGGTCCGCCACTTCGTCGAGCCGCTCCTCGCGCACCATGTCGATGGCGATATCCACCAGGTCGCGGATCATCGACTCGACATCGCGCCCTACGTAGCCCACTTCCGTGAACTTGCTGGCTTCCACCTTCAGAAACGGCGAATTCGCAAGGCGCGCCAGGCGCCGCGCCAGCTCCGTCTTGCCCACGCCCGTAGGGCCGATCATGAGGATGTTCTTGGGCATTACCTCCTCGGCCATTTCCGGCGCCAGCTTCTGCCGCCGGATGCGGTTGCGCAGCGCGATGGCCACCGCGCGCTTGGCATCCGCCTGTCCCACCACGTGCTTGTCCAACTCGCGGACAATCTCGCGCGGGGTCAGCTCGTCCAGCAGCGGCTCTTCATCCACGGACTGCGCGGGCAGATAGATCACCATGGCTACTCCAGCTCCTCGTAGGTGACATGGTCATTGGTGAAGATGCAGATCTTGCCCGCGATCTCCATGGCCTGCTCCGCGATGTGCCGCGCCGAAAGCTTGGTGTTGCGCAGCAGCGCCGTGGCCGCCGCCATGGCGTATTGGCCGCCCGAGCCGATGGCCGCGATGCCTTCGTCGGGTTCGATCACGTCCCCGTTTCCGCTCACCAGGTACGTGCTCTTGGTATCCGCCACCAGCAGCAGCGCCTCCAGGTGGCGCAGGATGCGGTCCGTGCGCCAATCCTTGGCCAGTTCCACCACTGAGCGCGATAGGTTCCCGTTGAACTGTTCCAGCTTGGTTTCGAAGCGCGCAAACAGCGCGAACGCGTCGGCCGTCGAGCCCGCGAAGCCCGCCAGCACCTTGTCGTTATACAGCCGCCGCAGCTTCTTGGCCGACGCTTTGATCACTTCGTTGCCGAGCGTGACCTGCCCGTCGCCGGCCATCACGACCTTGTTGTCGCGCCGGACACAAATCACTGTCGTCGACCGTATTTTCCGTGTCATGGTTGGTGTAACTCCATCTTAACCGATGGCCTGCCGCCGTTTATCGGAAAACGATCTCCGCATCTTTCTTCACCACCGAATGTTTCGCGAATTCCGCGCGTTGGGCGGGATAATCGGTGCGGAAGTGCGCGCCGCGGCTCTCCTCGCGCGCCAGGGCGCAGCGCGCAATCAGGAGAGCCACCTCGCGCATGTTGCGCTCTTCGGAGCGCTCCGGCGCCGCGCGGCGCGCCAGCCATTCGCATGCTTCCCGCAAGCCTTTGCCGTCGCGCACGATTCCGCATTTCTCCCAGGCCACGCGCTGCGTCTGCTCCGCCGGGCCTCCACTCCCGCCCTCCGGCTCCCGCATGGGGGCCGTCCGTAGGGCCGCCGCGCTTTCCCGCATGGCGCGTCCGGCGCGCGCCCCGAATACCACGCCTTCCAGCAAAGAATTGCTCGCCAGCCGGTTGGCCCCGTGGACACCCGTCGAAGCCACCTCGCCCGCCGCGAAGAGGCGCGGGAGCGTGGTGCGCCCGTCCAGGTCCGTGCGCACGCCGCCCATGGCGTAGTGGGCCGCGGGCGCCACTGGCACAGGCTGCCTCTCGAAATCCACGCCATACCGCAGGCACGTCTCGTAGATGCGCGGAAACCGCCCGCGAACGAATCCGGCCTCGCGGTGCGTCAGGTCCAGATACACATGCCCAGCGCCCGTCCGGGTCGTCTCCGCCACAATGGCGCGCGCCACCACGTCGCGCGGAGCCAGTTCCTTGAGCGGGTGATAGCGCTCCATGAACCGGTCGCCATCGGCGTTTCGCAGGTACGCCCCTTCGCCGCGCATGGCCTCGGAAATCAGAAACCGCGGCGCGCCCTCCACGTGCAGCGCCGTGGGGTGGAACTGCACGAACTCGATATCGCCGATCTCCGCGCCCGCCCGGTACGCCATCGCCACGCCGTCGCCGGTGGCTACCGCGGGATTGGTCGTGTTCAGGAACACGCTCCCCAGCCCGCCGGTTGCCAGCAGGACCCCGCGCGCGCAGATCGCAATATCGCGCATCGTCTTGGCGTCATGGAACGACGCGCCGCACACGCCCTCGGCCAGCAGCAAATCGGTGGCGGCCGCATAGCTGCGAAACGTCACGTTGGGAAGCGAGGCCGCCTTCTGGTACAGCGTGCGCGCGATCTCGCGCCCCGTCGAATCGCCGTGCGCATGCAGGACGCGGCTGCGGCTGTGCGCGCCTTCGCGCGTGAATGCCAGCTTGGTTCCCTCGCGGTCGAACTCCGCGCCCCAGTCGATGAGCTGCTGAATCGCCGCGGGTCCTTCCTCCACCAGGGTGCGCACCGCCGCGCGGTCGCACAGGCCGTCTCCCGCGATCAGCGTGTCCCGCTCGTGCAGTTCCACCTCATCGTCGTCGCTCAAAGCGACGGCGATGCCGCCCTGCGCATATTCGGAGGAGGATTCCCGGAGGCTGTCCTTCGCCACCACCAGCACCTGGCCCGCCTCGGCCAGTTCGATTGCGGCGCGCAACCCGGCCACTCCGGCTCCAATGACGAGAAAGTCCGGATTCATCCGCTACTGCGATCATATCAGTACACCGCTCGAAATCCCCCCATGAGTCTTGTATAACGCAGGATG
>PMYB01000046.1 GCA_003170915.1 Bryobacterales bacterium
TTCACCTCGATCAGGCATTCGGTAGGACCGATTTCCGGAAACTCCTTCTGGTCCACCGAGAGTTTGGGGTAACGCCACACGTAACTGCCGAGGTAAGTCAGCTTGCCGTCGATATCCTTCGGTCCCAGCTTGAAGCCCGGCTTGGGAGACCAATCGGCCGATATCACTACGCTTTTCATGCTGCTCATGTCTTTCGCTCCTTTTTTAAGATAGCTATTTCAAAAACTGTGACACATTGTCCTTGGTGACCAGCGCCGTTCCGATGTCGATGCGTTTCTCCACCGGAAGGCCCCTGGCCGCTTTGATCGCCTCCTCGATGGCGCGCTTGCCGATCCGCTCCGGGTACTGCGCCATCACCGCATTCATCGCGCCCGCCTGAATCGCGCGCAGCGCCTCGCGCGTGGCGTCGAAGCCCACCAGAACAATCTTGCCCGTCAAGTGGTGCGCCTCCAGGGCCTCCTTGGCCCCCAGCGCCATCTGATCGTTGGTGCCGAAAACGGCCTTCACATCCGGATGCGAGGTGAGCATGTTCTCCATCACCTGCATGCCCAGCGCGCGCTCGCTGTTGGCCGGCTGCACGGCAACCAACTCGACGCCCGGCGAATTGGCAATGGCCTCGCGGAAGCCTGTCAGCCGGTCTTCCTGCGTGGCCACTCCCAGCACGCCGCGAATCACCGCCACTTTGCCCTTTCCCCCGATGGCCTTCAAAATATACTCGCCGGCGATCCTGCCGCCCAGCCGGTTGTCGATCCCCACGAAGCTCGTCTGATAGGGCCACCGCACATCGGTATCCACAATCACCACCGGGATGCCCGCCGCGCGGGCTTTGTCGAGCACCGGGACAATTTCGGCCACGCCGGCCGGCGATACCGCCAGCGCCGACACCCGCTTCAGAATCTGGTCTTCGAGAATCGACACTTGCTGGTCGATGTTGATCTCTTGCGCCGGCGCCAGCACCGCCAGGCTGACTCCCGGGTCCGCCCGCGCGGCTTCCTCGGCGCCCGACTTGATGCGCTGCCAGAACTCGCTGTCGAGCGCCTTGGTTACCAGTACGATCTCGAGTTTCCGGCTCTTCGCACCCCGCGAGCACGCCCCCGCGGCCAGCACAGCCGCGCCCAGCGCCATCGCCATCCACCAGTGTTTGCGCGTGCCCATGGCTAATTCACCGCGGCGCGGCCCTTCTCCGCAGCCCGCTTCCGCACCACGTCCACCCACACCGCGGCCACGATCACCACTCCGATCACCACCGTCTGCCAGTACGCCGATACGTTCATCAGGTTCAGGCCGTTGCGCAGCACTCCCATGATCAGGGCGCCCACCAGCGTTCCTCCCACCGTCCCTACGCCTCCGAAAAAGCTCGCGCCGCCGATGATCACCGCCGCAATCGAATCCAGTTCGCTGCCCATGCCGGCCAGCGGAAAGCCCGAGTTCATGCGGCCCGCCAGCACAATCGCCCCCGCCGCCGCCGTCACCCCGCTCAGCGCATACACCAGGATCAGCCGCGCGTCCACCGGGACACCCGACAGCAGCGCCGCCTGCGGGTTCCCTCCGATCGCGTAGATGTCGCGGCCCACCGTGGTGCGGGTCAGAAACACGTGAAACACCACGCAGAACACCACCACCACGATCACCGGCGCCGGAATCCAGCCCACCGAGCCCGCTCCCCAGAAACGGAAGCTGGAGGGCAGCTCCGAGATGGGGAACCCGCCACAAATCACTAGCGCCAACCCGCGCGCCACGTTCATCATGCCCAGCGTGGGGATAAACGGATGCGGCAGGTGCAGCTTGGTCAGCAGCAAGCCATTGACGCTGCCCAGCGCGCCGCCGATCCCCAGCGCGGCCAGCACCGCCAGCGCGGGCGGCACGCCCGCTTTCAGCAGCAACGCCACCAGCACGCAGCTAAGCCCCAGAATCGATCCCACCGACAGATCGATCCCGGCGGTGATAATCACCACCAGTTGCCCCAGCGAAAGTAGGGCGTTGACGGCCGACTGCCGGAACACGTTGATCAGGTTGTCGAAGGTCAGGAAGTGATCGGAGAGAGTCCCTAGCACAGCGCACAGCGCCAATAGTCCCAGCAGCGGGCCGAAGCGCCGCAGCAGCGCCGCCGGGCTCACTGGACGCCTCCCGTTGCAAGCTGCATAATGCGTTCCTCGGTCGCTTCCGCGCGCACCAGTTCCCCGGCGATCCGCCCGCGGTGCATCACCACGATGCGGTCCGCCAGGCGCAAAAGCTCATCCAGTTCGGAGGAGGCCAGCAATACCGCCGCGCCGCGGCTGGCAAGCCCCCGGACCAGGTCGTAGATCTCCGCCTTCGACCGCACATCGATGCCGCGCGTGGGTTCATCCAGCAGAAACACGCGCGCCCCCGCGTACAGCCATTTCGCCAGCACGGCCTTCTGCTGGTTGCCGCCGCTCAGGTACAACACCCGCTGATCGAGGCCGGCCGCCTTGATGCGCAGATCGGCAAGCAACTGCCCGGCCGCCTGCCTTTCCCGCGCCGCGCGGATAAACCACCGGCGGCGGCCGCTGGCCAGCGCGATGTTCTGGTGCAAGGTCGCCCCCAGCACCAGGCCCTTGGCCTTGCGGTCGTCGGGCACCAGCGCCATGCCGTGCCGGATGGCGTCCAGCGGCCTTCGCACCTTCACCGGCCGGCCGTTCACAAAAATCTGTCCAGCCTGCTTGCCGACCCCGAACAGCCACTCGAGCAACTCCGTCCGCCCCGCGCCGGCCAATCCCGCGAACCCCACAACCTCGCCCCGGCGCACCGCGAAACGGACCGGTCCCTCCACCCGTATGGCCTCTTCGCCCGCCACCCCGGCGGCCGCCTCGGGCGCCACATGCGCACTCAGTTCGGTTCCCACCATGGCACGCACCAAGCCGTCCACGCTGGCGCTGGCCACTTCCGTGGTCAGCACGCGCTTGCCGTCGCGCAGCACCGTCACCCGATCGGCCACCTGGAAGATCTCTTTTAGCCGGTGCGAGATGAAGATCACGCTGACGCCGCGCTCCCGCAGGTTTCGGATCGTCCGGAACAGTCCCTCCGCGTCCTGCTCCGCCAGTGGCGCGGTGGGCTCGTCCATGATGATCAGCCGGGCGCGGAACGCCAGCGCGCGCGCGATCTCCACCAGTTGCCGCTCCGCCAGGCTCAAGTCGGCCACCAGGCGCCGCGCGTCGATAGTGTGCCCCAATCCGCTCAGCAACTCGCGCGCCCGGTCGTAAATCTCGCGCCAGCGCACCCAGCCGCCCCCGGCCGGGTGACGGCCCAGAAAGATGTTCTCCGCCGCGCTCAACTGGGGCGCCAGCGCCAGTTCCTGGTGCACGAAGGTAATGCCCAGATCCTGCGCCTCGCGCGGCGACCGCAGCCGCACGGGTTGGCCCTCCCACAGCATCTGCCCCGCATCCGCGGCCACGATGCCGCTCACCACGTTCATGAGCGTCGACTTGCCGGCGCCGTTCTCCCCAACCAGCGCATGCACTTCCGCCGCGCGCACCTCGAAGTCCACTCCCTCGAGCACTCGGACGCCGCTGAACCACTTCGAAATGCCCCGCAGTTCCAGAAGCTGCGCGGATGGCTTCACGTGCGCCTCCCAGCCGGCGGCGGCGCTGTGGTTTGCCGCACGATGAGTTTACCGACGAGCGTTACGTGGCTGTCGGGCTTCTCGCCGGAAAGCAATTGGAGCAGGATTTCCGCGGCCAGGCGCCCCATCTGGTGCTTGGGCTGTTGAATCGTGGTCAGTGGCGGATCGGTGTAGGACGCCAGGAACAGGTCGTCGAGCCCCACCACCGAGACATCGCCCGGAACCGTCAAGCCGTGTTCCCGTATCGCGCGCAGGGCCCCAATGGCCTCCATGTCGTTGTAGCAGAAGACCGCCGTCGGGGGTTCCGGCAGCGCCAGCAGACGCTCCATGGCGCTCATCCCGCCTTCCGGCCGTCCATCCCCATGCGCCACCAACTCCGGTTGGAAGCCGATGTCCGCCTCTTCCAGGATCTGCCTGTAACCGGAGAAGCGCTCCATGTCCGCCTGAAGCCCGAACCGGTTGCCGAGGTAGCCGATGCGTTTGTGACCAAGCTCGGCCAGGTGCCGCGCGGCAACGCGTCCGGCATTGAGATTGTCGATGGACACGGAGTGTACGAACTCGCCCGGGTGCTGGTTGTTGATGAGCAGGATGGGGACCCTCATTTCCTCCAGCAGCGGCAGGTAAAGGGCGCCCACCCGCGACGAGTTCACCAGAATCCCATCCACGCGGCGTTCCTGGAACGACCGTACCGCGCGCACCTCCCGGACGGGATCGGCGTGGCACGTGGCCAGGAACAAGGAGTAGTCGTGGGCCAGCGCGACCTCTTCGATCCCATTGACGATCTCCCCGACGAAGGGATTGGCGATGCTGGTGACCACCACCCCGATGGTGTTGGTTCGTCTGGTAACCAGGCTGCGCCCCACCGCGCTGACCGTATAGCCTTGCTCGTCGGCGATTTTGCGGATGATGGCGCTGGTCTCGGAGTTCACCAGGGGGCTGTTGCGAAGGGCCCGCGAGACGGTGGAATGGGAAACGTGAGCGGCCCGCGCAATGTCCTTGATCGAGACCATCTGCAAACGTGTTCAGAATAACTCCATGACGGTGCCCAAGTCAACAGATATTCCGACCTGAATCGGCTGCTGCCAGCCGTTGCATGAGCGGTTGCAGGAATCCTCATTGACGAATGCCTAGAATATGCCCTATTCTGGAAAGATGATACCTGCAAACGTGTGCACCTGGGAGCCGGGGCTATGAACTGGGATGACTACGTCGCTGCCCGCTACCGTCCCGGAAAATCCGAAGACGAATTCCGCAACTACTCGCCCGATACCACCCCCGCCGTGGCTGAGTTCTATCGCCAGAATCACGCCGGCCAGACGGTCGAGTTTGTCCGCGCCAAAAGAGCCCAATACCTCGCGCTCGAGCGTGGCAAGAAAAGCATCTGGGAAGCCGCCGAGTACCTCAACACCCTGGTCGACGACAGCGATCCCGATACCGACCTCTCCCAGATTGAGCACCTGCTGCAAACCGCCGAGGCCATCCGCCGCGACGGCCACCCCCGCTGGTTTGTCCTCGTCGGCCTGGTTCACGACTTGGGCAAAGTCCTGTGCCTCTACGGCGAGCCGCAGTGGGCAGTGGTGGGCGATACCTTCCCCGTCGGCTGCGCCTGGTCGGACCAGATCGTCTTCCCCGAGTACTTTGCCGCCAACCCCGACAGCCGCGTGCCCGAATATCAAACGCTGTGCGGGATTTACGAACCCCACTGCGGCCTCGACAGAGTCTGCCTCTCCTGGGGACACGACGAGTACATTTACCGCGTAACCAGGAACTATCTGCCCGAGCCGGCGCAATACATGCTGCGCTATCACTCCTTCTACCCGGCCCACAAACATGGCGCCTACCGCCACCTCATGAACGCGCAGGATGAGCTGATGTTCGAATGGGTGCGGAAGTTCAACTCGTACGATTTGTATTCCAAGGGCCGGGAACGCCCCAACCTCGAACAAGTCAGACCGTACTACGAAGACCTGGTGGCCGAGTTCTTCCCCGCGCAGCTTGACTGGTAGCTTAAGGCCTCACCAATGCCGGATCGATGGAGCTCTCAATCGTATGTTGAAACGCTTTCCACTCGCAGGGCGATCCCGCCTTTGCCGTGCTGCAAGCGGGCACGAAGACGGTCGCTTTGGCCGGAGGCGAATCCAGCGTCAGAGGCAGCGCCTTGCGCATCTGCTCCAGGGTCTGGGCCGTATAGTAAGTGCGGACCGAATACTCCCCGCCGGTGGCCTGGCGCCACAGCTCGAAAACCAGTGCGCCGCCGGGAGGCGTGTCATTGGGAAGATCACCGGGCAGCAGCCACGAGAGATTCAGCGTCCCTTGAATATTGGAAAGGTTGCCGTCGTGGCCGACGATCACCAGCATACGGTCGCCGGGCCTGCCAATGGCGCCGGGGACAGCCTTGCCAGCAACCGCCTGCTCCATGGCCTTCGCCACTGCGCTCAGCAGGTTCGATGCCGACGTGCGCCCGATCTGCGGCGTCCGCCGCACCAAGTCGGTGTACGCAATATGCAGCGTCATCATCTGTCGCAGGTTGGACTCGGTGAGGCGGCCCCAACCGAGATCGTTGCCTTCCATTCCGTTGGTGTACTCGAGAAGAAAATCCTCCGCCAGCGAAGCGGCTGTGGCAAGGGGTCCGCGCATTTCAGCCAGGCCGCCCGCGGCCGGACCAAGCGACACCGGCAGTTCCAGCAGAGACTGCTTGACGGTCTTGCCCGCGGTAAGCACCTGCTGCATGGCTTCCAGGGCCGGGCGATAGGCAGTCAGCAACGCCTCCGGGTGACCCCCGATCCGGCCGGACACCGCCGCCGCCGCCAAATCGGGGTCCGCATGCCCAACACCGGCCGCTAACGGATTGAACAGCGGGTCGCGAGTCCCCGCCGGCGCCGAGTGCACCTCGACTCCGCAACCGGGCAGCATGCCCTCCACCAAAGCGCGCCCGGTTTCAATGGTTCGCTCATCGGTGTCCGCCCAGAAATAGACGTGCTCCGCATCCGCGCAGCCCGACGGAGTGAACAGCCCGGTGCGCGCGAATTGCGCCCGGTCATAGGCGCCGAACAGTTTCATCAAGGCCCTGCCGTGCGCCGTAAGATACCCCGGAGGAACATCCCACTTGGGCCATGGCTCGGCCGAATACGGATTGATCTGGTCGTTGCTCACCGTCGGAGGACGAACGCCATGCCGGGTCACAATCGCCACAAACTTCAGTTCCTCCCCGCGCGCGGGAGTTCCTTGAGCCAGGACCACCCCTGCGCTCCAGGGAATCGACACAACCGCCAGTGCCAACGAAACAACTCTTGCTAAGTTCATTACGAGTACTGCCTCCTTTGATGAACAGCCTACCCCGCCGATGCGGCATACGCCCTTGCAATCAGTTCCTCGACTTCACTCGCTTTTCTCTCGATGGGGCCCTCGGCTTCCATTTTCAGACTGGTGACAGCCGCAGCCCAGATAGTAGCTTCTTGAGGAGAAGCACTCAGGCGCTTGCATACGTACGAAGCAATGCAGGTATCGCCCCGGCCGGAGCGCCCCACCAGCTTTTGCGGACAGAACGGCGCCTCGTGAAACTGGCCGTCCGCAAAGACCAAAACCCCTTGGCTGTGCGTCAGCACAATCTCTTTGGGCCCATACCCAGCGAGGATTTGCGCCGCGGCTTCCATATCCGTCTTCCCGGTCAGCCTTTCCGCTTCCACGGCGTCGGTCTTCAGGATGTCGATCTGCGAGAGCACTTCCCGTTTTTCCGGCCAGCCATCGTACATCAGGGCGCCCTCCGCGCCTATGATCCGAATGAACCCCTGCACGTCGGCGGCGAGCAGAGCGTTCTTGGTGCGCAACTCCCGGATGACTGCCAGGTCCACCTCTCCCCGAATCGAGGAATTGATGAGAAATGCTCTGGATTCGAGGCCTCTGACTTGATCGGGTGTAAACGCTCCGGCAGTGTGGGTCACCGATATGACACGTTCATCCACGTCGGAAGTCGGATAATACAGGCTCATGTCGGTGGAATGGGAAGTATAGGTCGGATAGACCGTGACACCCAGTCGGGTGAGGGCATCCACCACGCGCACGTCTTCTTGCGACAACCGGGTCACCGCGGCGGCCTTCAGGCCCATCATGGAGGCCACGTGAGCGCCGTAATTGAAGCCGCCGCCGTCCACGTGCCTGGTGCCGGACGGTGAAATGATCGTATCTTTCGTGTAATTGCCTATGATGACGATATCGTAGGTGGCATTGCTGCACATTACTTCGCTCCCCAGGTTAGTCATTTGCTCTGACACGCCACAAAGATGTCGCTAGTATCAAAGAAACAATAGAAGTCCCCAGCCAGAAAACGATTGTATTGTGAAAGTCGTAGTGCCGCACTCCGTTGACGATAGCGGTTCCCTGCCGGATTAACAGACCGCTGATCCGCTCCTGGATGGCCGCCCCGACATAGCTGAAAACGCCGATGAACCCCATCGCCGCGCCCGCCGCCTTCTTGGGCGCGATGTCGATGGCGAACAACCCGCCGAGGGAAGTAATCAGCCCGGTGATGGCGTAACCATAAACCAGGAGCATGACCGTCAGAACCAGCGGGTGCCCCGGCGGAATGGCAAACATGACCACCAGCGCCAGAACTTCCACCACCCCGCACACCAGGTTCATGGGCGGCCGCCGGGCGCGGAACACTTTGTCTGAAATGTAGCCGTAAGACGCCGATCCCGCCAGCCCCGCTATCGATTTAAGCGCCAGCAGGCCGCCGGCCGCGATGCCCGAGTACCCCTTGGCTTCCTGCAAATACAGCATGCCCCAGTCGTTCATGGCGTACCGGGTCATGGTCATGAGTGCGCTTGAGACCGCCAGCACCCAAATCGAGGGGTACTTGAGAATCGAAAGCTGCATCTGCCACGTGGATTTTGGCTTCTCCGCGCCGTCCGCGGGTTTGGCCAGGTGATCGTTCTTCCAATCCGCCACGGCGGGCAATCCCATGGTTTGCGGCCGGTCCTGCATGAACACATACAGCGCGATGGCCAGCGCCACACAGATGATGCCGGGGCCTACAAAGCCAGCCCGCCAGCCAAACCAGGTCACCATCGCGGCCAGCACCGCAAAGGTAAGTCCTTCGCCCAGCGGATGGGCCGTGCTCCAGATGCCGTAGAACGTTCCGCGCTCCCTGTTGCTGAACCACTGCGACATCGCCACCACGCCCGCGGGAGCGCCGAATCCCTGAAACCACCCGTTCAACGCCCACAGGACCACCCACACCCACAGCACCGTGGACCAGCCCATGAAAATGTTGATCAGCGCCGAGACCAGTACGCCGAACGCCAGAAACTTTTTCATGTTGGCGTGGTCCGCCAAAAAGCCGTTGACCAGTTTGCCGAAGGCGTAGGCGTAGAAGATGGCGGATCCGATCGTCCCCAGTTGATCCGCCGTGAAAATGCCGTCGTCGATCAGCGGTTTCTTGACCACCGACAGGCCTAGCCGGCACATGTACGCGATGCCGTAGCCCACCGTAATCGCCGTCATGACCGTGATCCGGTAGCGCTTGTACAACCGCTCGATCTGCTTCGGATCGTGAAGAGGAGGTCTGTCTTCGCCGGACGCGAAGTACCGCAGAATGGCCGGCAGAATCGGCATCCGGCTCGGCTTGCGTAACTGATCGGTCCTCTGCTCGTCAACCACGAGTTAATATTCCTCGGCCGCGGTTAATGGATTCTTCATGACATGTTTCTACGTCCCCTTCGAGAATCCGATTCTCCCAGCAAGTTGTGGCCGTGGCCCGGCTCTTCGTGCGGCCGGCGCGGCACCGCCGGAAGGCCGCGCACTCTGCCGCGGCCGCGAATAGCGCACCGGGTGATCGGATGGGATCACCCGGCGCATTCCTCCATCAGTATTCCAGCTTGTGCACCATCAGAATTCCAGGCGGAGCATCAACTGTATGCGCCGCGGCGACCCGGTCCCAACGGCTCCGGTGTTCAGCGGGCTAGTGATGCGCCCAAAGCTGGAAGCCGCGGAGAAATTGCTCGCCGGATTGGCGAAGATGGGGTGGTTGAACAGGTTAAACGCCTCGGCTCGGAACTTCAGGTTCACCCTTTCCGTAATGGGCGTCTTCTTCTCGAGTGCCGTGTCCATTTCCCAATACCCGGGGCCGCGTGCCACATAGCGGCCCAGGTTCCCCCATGTGTTCTTGGCCGGCACCGCGAATGCTGCGGGGTTGTACCAGTTGGAGATGGTCTGATTGGCCGCGTAGATAGATACGCCGGGAACCAGGTTCGGCCGCTGATTGGAAGCATAGCCGTCCAACATGACCGACGCGGAGCGCGTGACGGTGATGTTCGCCGGGCGGCCAGTGCTGGCGGTGGCCAGCCCGCTCAGCGCCCACCCGCCAAGCAGCCTCTTTGCCATTACGCCG
This sequence comes from Bryobacterales bacterium, assembly GCA_003170915.1. Lineage (GTDB taxonomy): Bacteria > Acidobacteriota > Terriglobia > Bryobacterales > Bryobacteraceae > Fen-178. The sequence continues at coordinate 9,969 of PMYB01000046.1, forward strand.
CCGTTGCGGCCTAGGGGAAGCTCGTAAACCGAATTCAGCGTCATGGTATGGCGAACATCATAGGGAGAGCTGCTCCTGTCGCAGACGACGCACGCGGCATTTTCCGCGTACACTTGATCGCCCGAGCCGACCCCACCGTCGGCGATGGCGTGCGACCACATATACTGCGTCTGCCACAACCAGCCGTTGGTGTAAGAACGCGTCAGCGATCCCTGAAGCGCGTGGAAGTTGCTGTTGCCGGTATAATTCTTATAGGTGTACTGGCTGAACCCCGCCAAGGGCCGCTTCCCCGTCAGCGGATTGATGAGATTCGTCTTGGCCATGTGGAGCAGGTGGTGCCCCTCGCTGCCGACATAGCCAGCCTGACCGACAAAGCTATGCGGTAACTGCCGCTGGATCATCAAATCCCAGTTCTCGAAGTACGAGTCTTTGCGGTGGGGATCGATTTCCTTGGGGGTGGCGCCCTGGGTCTGCATCAGGCCGAGAAAGGGAGTGATCGGGAAGGAGAGGTTAGGCACGTCCGACGACGTCAGACCAAGCCGGAGAGCCGTACTCTCATGGGGATCGCTGAACTCGTCGTTCTGGTCGCCGCTGTAGTACATCCCGAATCCGCTCCGGATGACGGTTTTTCCGTTGAGTCCTCCAGGCGTCCATGCCAAGCCTAGCCGCGGGGCGAAGTTCTTGCGGTTGGGCGCATACTCGGGCGTGCCCGGCGGGCACAAGCCTCCGCACGCGATATTATAGACGGCGATGCGACCTTTCACCTCGTTCATCACCGTGTAGTACTCGTATCGCAATCCCAGGTTGAGCGTGAGGTTGGGGCGTACTTTGAACTCATCCTGCCCGTAGCCCATCCAGAAGGTGCGCCGCATTCCGCCCACGCTCAACTCCGCATTGTAGCTGATCGAATCCACCGCGTTGTGGATGAAAGCGTTCGGGTCGGCGTAAGCGAGTACGGCGTAAGCCGCGCCGACGCTCGTATTGTTCAGTCGAATTCGCATGACATCGATTCCGACTTTGAAGGTGTGGCGGCCCCGGACGATGCTGAGGTTGTCGATATAGGAAAAAGTGGTGCCGACCTCCAGGTCGATCTGGCCCGTTTGCAGGTCGTCGAAACCGGGCACGCTCATCACCTCGACTGGAGCGGTGCCGACTATCAGATGGTGGAAAGCGGAACGGTTCATCCCCACCTTGAGCTCGTTGATGACCCGGGGCGAGAAGACGTGCGACAACTCGAGAGCCAGGTTGGAGGGGCGGATCGGCTCGGTGTCGCGGTCGCCGATGTTGTCGTACGGTTTATCGATGAATGCGTCGTCGATGTTGTAGCGGACGAACATGGTGGTGCTGTCGGTGAAGCGGTGATCGACACGGATCGTTCCGCTATCCTCGCGGAGCCGGTTGATGCCCTGCGAGGTGTACTGGTTAGTAATGGAATCGACGGGCGTCTGGCCAACAGGCCAGGCATCGAGGAGTGGTTTGAGAGCGGGCGACGCCGCCATGACCTGGGCCCGATACGCGGCGTTCGGTACGAACCCGATCAGGGTATTGGTAAGGCTCTGTCGGATCGCTTCATAGCTCGCAAAGAAGAAGGTCCTGTTCTTTCGGATCGGCCCTCCCACGCTGCCGCCGAACTGGTTCATACGGAACGGGGGAATCTGCGAGGGGTCGAATGGCGAGCGCGCGTCGAACGCGTTATTGCGCAAGAACTCAAAAAGCCCGCCGTGAAAGTTGTTCGTCCCGGTTTTCGACACGGCGTTGACTTGGCCGCCACCCGCCGAGCCACTATCGGCGGTGTAGTTAGAGGAATTCACGCGAAACTCCGCGATGGATTCCAGGGAAATGTTCAAGCGCGCATCCGCCTTCTGGCTCTGCTCCTGGACGCCGGTGGCATCGATTCCATCGAAGGTGAAGTTGTTGTCGTCCAGCCCCCGGCCGTTGAACCGGATGTCCCTCTGGCCGCCGCTGCCCATGTTGATGGCGCCGGGGGTCAACATCTCGAGGGTGGCCCAATTGCGTCCGTTGATGGGGATATCGCTCAGTTGCGAATGTTCGAGAACGCCACCGACCTGGGCGTCGCTGGTCTGGAGCGCGGTCGCCTCGGCCTGCACTTCGATCTGCGAGGTAGTCGTGCCCACTTCGAGCTTGGCGTCGATGGTCCGGGTCTGGCCCACGAAAAGCACAATCCCTTTCACCTCGGAGGCGCGAAATCCTTCATGAGAAACCCTGAGGTCGTATGTCCCAATGGGCAGGTCAGTGATGCTGAAGTTTCCCGCGGGTCCAGTCTGGACCTCTCTCTTCAGGCCGGTGTCGGGCGAGACCAGTTCGACTCGCGCTTGCGGAACGAGCAGTCCGCTCGCGTCCGTCACAGTTCCATTGAGACTGGCCCGGTCGATTTGGCCGTAAACCAAGCCAGCAAACAGGGCAAGAAAAATAGCCAAGCGGCTGCGTAGTACCACGCGATACCTCCATCCGAGATTCTCACTGAGACTCCCGGGCTACTGGCGCAAAATGCCACCACACGTTTGTATTTGGGCGGTTCAGCTTCGCTTGATCCGTACTGTCGCCGCTCGCCATTCGGAAAGCCTAACCTCCGGAATTTTCTTTCTCAAGGTATACGCCATTTCGCCGGGTTCCGCAATAGAGATTTTCGCGCCCGATTGCTCTCTGACCGTAAAATGCATAAAATAAAAGACTTAAACAGGATCCAAAAACGCGATCCGTCGGCCGCTGCCTCGTGCACGGGTTTCGATTGCGCGCAAGACCTGGGCCTGACCGGATTTCGGAAGTCGGCTTAAACTACAATCGCATCCTCAAATCCGGTACTGCCAAGGTGGACTTGCCGCATTTTTGGATACACACGCCTGTAGAACTCCGGGGCGCTTAAGGTGAACCAGAACAAAGCAGGAGTTTCCCCAGAATTTCGGGCCGCGCGTCGTTAACCCATTTCCATACAGTGCATCCATGTTCGCCGGAAGTGGCCGGAGTCGAATGCGGCGCGGGATGCCGTGTCAGGCGGGAAAAAACGGCCATTGGACAACTATTCCAAATGGCTGTACAATTGCAAACGTTTGCACCACCACTACTGATCTACTCTGAGGGTCCGGTACAGCCAGGAGGGTCAAGCCGGCCACTGGCGAAGGAGCGGTTATGCGTTTGTTACGGGGGTTCTTTGCTTCTCTTCCGCTGATTTCAGCAGCCGTTCTTCCACTGGCCGCGCAGGTGGATTGTAGGCTTTGAAACACTGCAACTCCCGGGGGCTGCCGCTGCTGAAAGCGGCTACTATCGTAGTTGTCTGAAGTCGTTGCATGACTTTAGGAGCGAAAAGATGAATCTGTCTTGAAATGTGATGACATGGGGAGTCTCTTAACTTATGCGAAGACTGCTTCTGCTGATTATTGCCTGCGCCGCTGCGCTCGCGGCCGGCCAGAAGATCGTGGGAGGGCCGTTCGTCGTCGATGTGACGGCCAGCACCGCCACCGTGGTATGGGTCGTGGAGAGCGACCAAGCCACGCTGCGCGCGCCAGCCGGCGCGGCGCCGCGCGTTTCGCCTTCTCTGCAAGTGGAGAAGACAACGCTCGCCGGGCTGCAGCCGAACACCCGGTATGAGTATGACGTGGGCGGCGCCGACGCGGTCAAGGGATCGTTCAAAACGCCGCCCAACGGCGCCGCGCCCTTTCAGTTTGTAGTCTTCGGCGATACGCGCACCCGCCACGACGTGCACCGCCGCGTCATCGAGGCAATCCTCAAACACGGGGTCCCGGACTTCGTAGTGCACACCGGCGACCTCGTGGCCAACGGGGACGAAACCTCGCTGTGGCCGGTCTTCTTCGACATTGAAAAGGATCTGCTCCGGCAGGCCGCGTTCTTCCCCGCGCTAGGCAATCACGAGCGAAACAGCCGTGACTTCTACGATTTCTTCCAGGTCGCCACGCCTTACTATTCGTTCAACTGGGGCAATGCCCACTTCATCGTTCTGAACAGCGATATCGGCAACGTGGCTAAGAGCAAGTTTGTGCGCGACGCGTATTGGGCGGAGCAGACGCGCTGGCTGGAGGAGGATCTGGCAGGCAGCCAGAATGCCGATTAGCGGTTCGTGGTGGCCCACCATCCGCCCATTTCCGCCGCGTCGAACCGCGCGCCGGGGAACGACTGGATGGCCGCCCTCGAGCCGCTGTTCGAGAAGTATCGCCTGACCGCCGGATTTTTCGGCCACGACCACAACTATCAGCACTACCTGAAGAACGGCATCCACTACGTGACCACCGGCGGCGGAGGCGCTCCGCTGTACGATGTGGCCAAGCCGCCCGAAGGAATCACAATAAAGGTGGTCAGCATCGAGAATTTCACGACCATTCGCGTGGATGGCAAAGTGGCGCGCCTCGAAGCCATCGCGGTGGATGGCACGAAGCTGGACGAAATCGAGTTTAACGGCGGCGCGCAGCCATAGAGCAAGGATCCCGATCCGACGGTTCGCCGCCTCATTCTTGATCGTCTCTCCCGTTTGCACCTGCCGGCCGCGCGCGGCGCAACGCTGTCGGCGTTTCTGCAGCAGCCGCCGCCGGTGTTCGCGGCCGTTCCACCGAAGCCGTCCGTGCGCGCGGTGGCGTTCGGGGACTTCGGGGAGGAAAAGCCCAGCCAGCGGAAGGTAGCGGCCGCCGTGGCCGCCTACCATCGTGCCAAGCCGTTTGACCTGGGTCTGGTCCTCGGCGACAATTTCGTGCCGAATGGCGTGACCAGCCCGGCCGACCCGCGCTGGCCACCCAGGCGATGTCGGAGACGCAGTTGAAGTGGTTGGACCGGGAGCTCGATCGCAGCTCCGCGCGCTGGAAGATTGTGTACGGCCACCACCCCATTTACTCGTACGGCACGCATGGCGACACGCCGGAGCTCAAACAGTCGTTGCTGCCGCTGTTGAAAAATCGCGTGAGTATTTACCTGGCCGGCCACGAACATATCGTGGAACAGCTGAAGCCGGAGGACGGCGTCCATTTCCTGGTGGCCGCCGCCGCGGGCCAGGACGCCCGGCCCGCCAAGTCCGGCCCGCAGACGCTGTTCACCGATTCCTTCTACGGTTTTACCGTGCTGGAGATTGACGGGGAGCGGATTCGGGTGACGTTCGTGGACACCGAGGGCAAGGTGCGATACGAGGCCGAGATCCGGAAATGAGCTGACTATCTCTAACCCCGCACCACCACTTTGTCGGTCGCCAGGTTCTCGTACTCGTCTTGGACGCGCACCGCGATGGTGTGCTCTCCCGGCCCGGCGTCGATCGTCAGATCGTAGTCGAGGTGCAGTGAATCCGAGAGCTTGGTCACCGGCGCCACCACCGTCCATTCGCCACCGTCGAGCGAATACTCGGCCTTGGCAATGTTATTCAGCGCGGTCGAGGCCATCCGCCGCGACGGTCACCCGCGCTGGTTTGTCCTCGCCGGCCTGGTTCACGACTTGGGCAAAGTCCTGTGCCTCTACGGCGAGCCCCAGTGGGCAGTGGTGGGAGATACCTTCCCCGTCGGCGGCGCCTGGTCGGACCAGATCGTCTTCCCCGAGTACTTTGCAGCCAACCCCGACAGCCCCGTGCCCGAATATCAAACGCTCTGCGGGATTTACGAACCCCACTGCGGCCTCGACAGAGGCTGCCTCTCCTGGGGACACGACGAGTACATTTACCGCGTGACCAGGAACTATCTGCCCGAGCCGGCGCAATACATGCTGCGCTATCACTCCTTCTACCCGGCCCACAAACATGGCGCCTACCACCACCTCATGAATGCGCATGATGAGCTGATGTTCGAATGGGTGCGGAAATTCAACCCCTACGATCTGTATTCCAAGGGCCGGGAACGCCCCAACCTCGAACAGGTCAGACCGTACTACGAAGACCTGGTGGCCGAATTCTTCCCCGCGCAGCTTGACTGGTAGGGAGCGGCCCGGCGCTACTTCCCTGGGTAACGGAAGCCGATCACCTGCGAATTCGCGTAACCCCCCGGAACTGAGGCCAGCTTGAGGAGAGCTTCGAACGGCCGCACCGGGGCGCCGGCTTTATGTCCGATATGGCGTAGCAGTGCGCCGAGCAACTCGGGATTGGTAACCGTCTCTCCCGCGGCCTCCGTGCCCTCCATAGTCAGACCCTCGACCAGAAGCACGGCTCCCTGGCCGGAGAGATTCGGCACCATGGCCACCAAGGCATAGGCGTCCACCTCCCGTTGCTCGCTCACGTCGACATCGAACATGCCGGGCATGGAGAAGGTGGCGGGCTCGCCTGCCTGAGGCGATCTGTTGCGGAACACGGGAGCGCCGGACTGCGGGTCGTGAGTCAGGACGAAGTTCATGCGGGCCTCAAAGAGCTCCACCCAGGGGTTCGAGCGGCGGCTTCCAATCAGGACCGCATTGGTGTCTCGAAGATCGCGGATGCTGATGTTCCGGGCATACTGGGGATTGAGCCGGCCTCCGAGACTTTTGCTGAGTTCCATGAAACGCAAGGACAAGTTCACATCCGCGGGACTGGTGCAGCGCCGAACCGCGATTTCCCGCAGTTTCGAATCCGGCGGATCCATCTGGAGGTACTTTCGATTGAGATAGTCGCTGAGGTTCAGGTCCCGCCCCGTGACGTCCTGCCAAAGCGCAAAACTCGAATCTGCCGTCACGATCATCAGTCCCTGCTCCGGGTGCCGGAAGAACTGCCCCCACAGGTCGCGAATAGCCGCTGGTTGCGGCTGCGTGGATGCCGCGCGGGGAGTACTCCCCCTGGTGAGCAAAACCACCAGACAAAACGCCAGGCCGCCGGCGAGAACCCACGGACCCCAAGTCGCAAAAGGTCCTCTCTGCGCGGGGCTTACCGGTTCCGCGCCAGCCGCAGCGGAAGGCCTGCGGGCGCTGAATTCCGGCACATAACTGCCTTTGGGCACCAAAATGCAAAACGGTTCGCTCGCCCCGTCGGTGCTGAAGTGCTTTTCCAGTCTCTGGCGCAGTTCGTGAGCCCGGACGCGGACGATGTTGTCCATGGATGGATCGTAATCCAGCTTGCGGCCAAGCACCTCGGATCCAATCAATTGTTCTTTGATCTGTTCCGGTGTCCCGGAGATGGCATGCTCGGCGATGTAGAGAAGAAAGGCGCGCATCGCCTGCGAACCGGCGAACGTCCGGCTGCTTACCACGCGCTGAACCAGCTCCCGCTTCTCGGCAATAGACAGAACCTCCGCGCCGATCGGAGGCTCATTTATGGGGTGCTGCTTCACATTTGCCCCTGCTCATTTTACTGTAAATCCCTCTTTCACGCAACCCGGGGGCCTCGCTAATTGCGGCGCTTCTCTCCTTGTTCTCATCCAGTTCCGGCAGATTGCCGGCTGGCCGGCGGGAACTCCCGAGGCGGGCGACCGCGGTCCCCTGACTCTACCGTAATTTGACCGTGAATTTAACTTCATTATCAGTGACTTGGCGCGCACAATAGAGCCTCAGGGTTCAGCTTCGTGGTCGCAACAGCTTGTCAGGGCGCGAGAGATTTCCCTGTTCGTTGCCTCAAGCTGGGTTCAGGCGAGATGGCGAAAGTAAGGAGGGTTGTATGCGCCGAGTATACGCACGTTTCCATATTGCCGTTTTGGCCGGCCTGCTCTTATGCGTGGCCGCCGCCTTTGCTCAAACCGATACTGGCTCCATCAGTGGGTTCGTCAAGGATCCTTCCGGTGGAGTCGTTCCCAAAGCTAAAGTCACGCTGACGAATGAAGGCACCGCCGAGGTGCACAACCTTACCACCAATGATGCCGGGTACTACGTGGCACCCAACTTGCCGCCTGGCGTTTACACCATGACGGCGGAAGCCGCCGGTTTTAAGCGCTTCGAGAGCACGTCGAACAAGTTGGATTCCAATACCGCTCTTTCCCTCAATGCCGACTTGGCCGTCGGCAACACTACCGAAACCGTCGAGGTCTCCGCTACGGCGGCGGTGCTGCAAACCGATTCCTCCGCGGTGCAGAGCGAGGTGGGGGGCACCCAGGTGACTATGCAGGAGCTGAACGGCCGCAACCCGCTCTACGAGGCCCAGCTTATGCCCGGCTTGCGCGGCAGTGCCACCATGGGCGATTTCAATTTCGCGGTGGGCGCCGGCGTCCCGTTTAATGTGAACGGCGCGCGGCCGCAGGACACCTTGATCACTTTCGATGGCGCGGATGCCGTTCGTACGCGCGCCAACGGGGCCGTCATCGGCGTGGCCAACGTGGAGGCCGTCGAAGAAATCCAGGTCATGACCGCCGACTACGCCCCCGAATATGGCCGCTCCTCCGGCGGCCAGATCCGTATCGTCAGCAAGGCCGGCACCAAGGATTTTCACGGCGGCCTCTACGAGTACCTCAAGAACTCCGCCATGAACGCCAATACCTGGTCGCGCAACATCAACGCTCTGACCAACTTCGCCCAGCCGTTCCGCTACAACAACTTCGGCGGCACCATCGGCGGACCCGTCTGGGCTCCCGGCCTGAGCCCGAAGCTGCGCGAAAAGCTGTTCTTCTTCGTGGCCGAAGACTGGATCCGCTATCGGTATGAAGACTGGACGGACAATGCCGTCCCCACCACCCTCATGCGCCAGGGGAATTTCAGCGAACTGCTGTCTCCGAATCCCTGGTATTCGGGAAGTCATGTCATTTACCAGCCCTCCACCTGCGCGGTGTCGGGCGGTTCGAGCTGCGTTCCCTTTCCCGGCAACATCATTCCCGCCAGCCAGTTGAGCCCTAACGGCAAGGCCATTATGAACGCCTACCCGCTGCCCACGCCGGGGTTCCTCGTTGGCACCAACAACTGGATCGCCCAAGCCTCGCATCCCATCAACCAACGCAAGGGGACCGTGGACATCGATATTCTGCTCAGTCCTACCGAGAAGCTCATCAGCCGTCGCACCGACGCTTCGTATTTCGAATACCAGCCGTTCGATCAAGGCTCGGGCGAAACCGGCAAGTATTTCAACCGTCCCAACCAGACCAACGTGGTGGCCCTCACGTCCACCATCACCCCGACCCTGATGAACGAGGCGCGCCTCACCTTGAGCATCGATGATGTCTACATCCCGGTGAACACCGCGCTGGCCGGCTTTAACCGCCAGACTCTGGGCATCACCTTCCCCTACCTCATGCCCAATGGAAAGGACCTTCCCAATAAAATTCCCACCGCCAGCATGCCGAGTTTTTACTCGTTGGCCGGCGGCCCTTACCCGTCGCATTCCTCCGGGACCATCTGGACCGGCTCGGATACCGTGACCAAGGTTTGGGGCAACCACACCTTGAAGGCCGGCATCTCGTTCGAATACTCCGGTGAAAACGATGGCGACGAGATCAACGTGAACACCGTTCCCGGCGGCGCCAGCAACCAAAATGGCACCTTCTACTTCACCGACGGCCGTACCGGTCTGGGCGCAACCTCCGGCATAGGGATGGCCAATCTGGCCTTGGGCTTGGCCGATAGCTACACCGAAATCGGCCCGCGCTCGCTCGCCATCTTGCGTGCCATGATGTGGGAAGGCTTCGCGCAGGACTCCTGGAAGGTCACGTCCAAACTGCACCTGGAATACGGCTTGCGCTGGACCAATATCGGCGGCTTCCGTGCACTTTGGGGCAATAACGATTACTTCGACGGCAACGTGTACAACCCGGCTCAGGCGGTTCAGGTTTCTCCCGCCACCGGCAACGTCATTCTGGGCACAGGCAACCCCTATAACGGCGTGGTGATCCCCGGCTATAGTACATTCCCCTCGGCCGGCGGGCGCATCGCCGCGTTCACTTCCAACCAATGCGACGGAGCGTCTTGCAGCAGCCTGTTGGATCCCAACCTGGGCAAGAACTATATCCAGAACACCAACACTTTCCAGCCGAGGCTGGGCTTCGCCTATCAGCTCACTCCACTCACCGTAATCCGCGGCGGAGCCGGCAGCTTCACCACCCGCATGGGCCTGCTGGACAATATCTTCCCGGGTGGGAATTCCCCCTTCCAACCGGTCGTAACCGTCAACAACGTGTCGGTGGATAACCCTGGCGCCTCGTTGACCACGGGAACCGCCGCGCCGATCAGCATGACCACCCTGAATCCCAACCTCAAACCCCCGTTGGCGTGGAACTGGAACCTCACCGTGCAGCGCCAGCTCCCGCTGCATAGCGTGCTGACGGTTGCCTACGTGGGCCATCGCGGCAACCACGCCTGGCAGGTATACGACATCAATGAGCCCACCGCGGGCGCCCTGCTGGCCAACCCCGGCGTGAATGTCAACGCTCTGCGCCCGTATAAGGGATTCGCTTCCATTCAGGAAGAGGAGAGCGTGGTCAATTCCACTTACAAAGGCTTGCAGATCCTATGGGAGCGGCGGTTCACCAGCGGCTCCGCCTTCAGCTTTGCCTACACCCTCTCCAAGAGCATGGACAACGGGTCGAACTACCGCGACATCGTGCCCTATGCTTACAACACCAGCAACTTGTGGGGCCCGTCCGAATACGATGAGCGCCACATTGTTGTGATCAACTACATCTACGCCCTGCCGTTCCTGAAGAACAACAAACAGCTCAGCGGCAGGATGCTGGGTGGATGGTCCATCGCCGGTACCGCGCAATTCCAGACCGGCACGCCTTGCGGTGTCGGCGCCAACAACGATTATGCCGGCGTGGGTGAAGACGGCAGCTTCGGCTGCGGCAGCGAAGGCCAGTTCTGGGTGCTCAACGGGCCCGCTACCATCAACACGGGAGCGTTCGCCGGCCCGGTCACCAACTCCAGCTCGCCGAAGTATTTCACCGTGAGCGCGACGGCGCCTCCCACCGGCACTTTCAATTTTGCCCAGGGTGTTCGCGATTCCATCTACGGCCCGGGCTTCCAGGATTGGAACCTGTCGATGTTCAAGACCTTCGCCATCAACGAGCGGAGCGGCTTCCAGTTCCGCGCCGAGGCATACGATTTCCCCAACCATCCGAACCTGACCGCGCCGAATTTTACTCCCACGTCCAGCCAGTTCGGCATGATTACCAGCAAGAGCAATCTGCAGCGCACGCTCCAGCTTTCGCTGCGGCTGTACTTCTAGAGGGCTTGCCCGGCTCGGAAAGCGATTTTCGATAGCCAAAGAGGAGATTCCTCATGCTGAGTACAACCCTGCCTGCCGTGCCGGGAAATCTCCGCATGCAGGCAGGTACGGCGCCATGGTGAGACGGCGTGATTTTCTCAAGAACTTGGTGGCTGGCGGTACTTGCGCCAGCTTCGCGTCCGGAGCCATGGTCTCGCAGGCGGAGGGACCCGTAGCTCCCGATTCCCAGGTCAAGCGGGTGCTGGTTGCTTTCAAGTGTCATCTGGACGTCGGATTCGTCGATACCCAAGCGAACGTCCTACGTAAGTACTTCGACCAGTATTTCCCAAAGGCGATTCAGATCGCCGCCGCGCTGCGGCAGTCGGGGGCCGGCCGCTACGTGTGGACTACGGGATCGTGGCTCGTCTACGAGTACCTAGAAAAGGCGGCCGCCCCGGAACGCAAGCGCATGGAGCAGGCGATTGCCGAGGGGGATATTGCATGGCACGCCATCCCGTTCACCTGGCAGACGGAACTGATGGACCCTTCCTTGATCGACGGCGCTCTGGGGCTGTCGCACTCGCTCGATCGGCGTTTTGGGCGAACCACCACCGGGGCAAAAATGACCGACGTGCCAGGCCATACGCGAGCCATTGTCCGTCCCCTCGCCGAACACGGCGTCAAGTTTCTCGACATCGGCGTGAATGGCGCCAGCACCCCGCCGGACGTTCCTCCGCTGTTCGTGTGGCGGGAGCCGGACGGTCGTTCGCTGGTGGTAATGTATCATCATCATGCATACGGCGGTGTCGTCAAAATCCCCGGATCGGATCTCGCGGTGGATGTGGAAGTCGCGGATGACAACGTCGGACCCCATTCGGTCGAAGAAATAGACAGCATCTATTCCCGCCTCCGGAAGCAGTTCCCCGCCGCCACGGTGACCGCCTCCGATCTCACCGGGATTGCCAATGCCGTCGCGTCATACCGCGGCCAGTTGCCGGTGGTGACCCAGGAGATCGGGGATACCTGGATTTACGGCGTGCCCAGCGACCCACTTAAGGTCGCTCGCTATCGGGAGCTTGCGCGCCTTAGAGGCGAGTGGATTGCGGCCGGGAACTTTCGGTCGGGCGACGCCTCCGATCTCGCGTTCTTGCGCAGCTTCCTTCTGGAAGTGGAGCACACCTGGGGCACCGACACCAAGACCTGGCTGGATTTCGACCACTACACCCCGCGCGATCTCGCCCGCATGATCGATCAACCCAAGTACAGAGTCGTGACCAAGAGCTGGGCCGAGAAGCGCGACGACCTGTTTGACGCGATTGCCGCGCTACCCGCGCCGTTGCGCGCCCAGGCTACCGGCCGGGTGCGTCGTCTCGAACCTGTCAAGCCGCAAACCGGAGGGATGCGGCCGTATCCAGGTGGCGAACCGATCGAGACGAAGCATTTCCTCGTGGCCCTCGATCCCAAAACGGGCGCGATTTGCCGGCTGCGGCGCAAGGAAAGCGGGCGCGACTGGGCATCCGCGCGGCAGTTACTCGCCGCGTTCACCTACCAGACGCTCTCGAAAGAGGATTATGATCGCTTCTTCGAGGCGTATCTCAAGAGCCATGCGGACTGGGCGCCCAAGGATTTCGGCAAGCCCAACATCGAGCGCTTCGGCGCGCGCGGCCGCACGTGGCTGCCCACCCTCGCGGAAACCTGGCAGGATAGGAACGCGAGCGGTCACCGGATCCTTGCCCGGCTGACCATCGAGGATCCCGAAAGCGAGGGGGCGGCCCGGGTCGCATGGCCGCAAAAAATGTACCTCGATTTGCGTCTGCCCGACCGAGAGCCGGTGGTCGAGATCGACTTCTCCTGGTTTGGCAAGACCGCGAACCGTATGCCGGAAGCGCTTTGGCTCAGCTTCCATCCGTTGGCCCCCGATCCGCGGAACTGGCTGCTGGACAAAGCAGGCAGCCAGATCTCGCCATTTGACGTCGTAACGGGCGGCAATCGGGCCATGCACGCCGTGCTCAACGGCCTGCGCTACCAAGATCCGCGGGGGAGTCTGAATATCGAGACGCTGGATGCGCCGGTGGTCGCCATCGGCGAGAAATCGCCTGTGTTTTTTTCGAGGAACCAGCCTGACGTGTCGAAGGGTTTCCATTTCAGCCTGTTCAACAACGGCTGGGGAACCAACTACGTTCAGTGGTTTGGCGAAGACATGCGCTTCCGGTTCAGAGTCTCTGGCTGAGAAGTCCCCGTTTGACGGCAGACCGCCCTTAACCCCGCACCACCACTTTGTCGGTCGCCAGATTGTCGTACTCGTCTTCAACCCGCACCGCGATGGTGTGCTCTCCCGGCCCGGCATCGATCGTCAGATCGTAATCCAACTCCAGTGAATCCGAGAGCTTGGTCACCGGCGCCACCACCGTCCATTCGTCGCCATCCAGCGAATACTCGGCCTTGGCGATGTTATTCAGCGCGTCCGCGGCGTGCCAGCGAACTTCCAGCTTGCCGCCGGCGCGCGTGGCGGCCAGGCCCGTGATTTTCGGAGGCGTGTTGTCGATCCAGAACGCGTCGCTCTCCATGCGCGCGGTCAGCGCCTCCGAAGGCGGATTGCCGGGCGCATCCGACGCCGTGATGCGCAGACGGTATTCGCCGTCCGGAAAGGCCGTGGAATCCCACGAGATGTATTTCTCCGCCACCCGATCCTTCAGCGGCTTCCACTCCGTTTCGCTGGCGCCGCGGATTTCCACGGTGTAGATCAGGGTATCGCCGTTGGGGTCCGACGCCACCCAGCGCGCGCCCATATACCCCTTGGCGAGCTGCATGGCCGGCGTGGTGGTGGTGGCGTCAATCGTAAACGCCGGCGCGGGGCTCGCCGAGCGTCTTCCCAGCGCCGGCAGATTGAGCGTCTGCTGCGTGGAAACCAGCGGTGTCGTGGGCGCCGGGAATTTGTAATTGGGCGGGGTCGTCTCGATCTCTTCGATGCGCGGCTCGACATTCTTCGGCAGGTACGCCAGGTCCACCGATTCCAGTTCCGGCGAATGCCCCGCGCCATCGGCGGTGAGCGTGGCTTTCCACTGGACGAACCGCGCCGCCGGCGAACCCACGCGCCCGCCCTTCGTCTCTGTGATGGGCGGCGAGAAAGGACTCCAGTTCTTCTGCGGCTGATCCAGGTTGCCGCTACGCGTGGCGATGGCTACCTTCCCGCCGTTCAAATTGGCCTCGAAGCTCAGCCTGCCCCACAAAGAATACATGCCGGCGTCGAAAACGTCGCTCTCGATGGCGCCCTCGCGCTCCACCTCCGGACCGATCTCATAGACCTTGCCTACGTTGCCGGTCGCCGCGTAAAGGCGGCCCTCGCGGCCCGCCTGAAACGCCGTGACCTGAGTGGCCGGCACCGTCAGCAGGGCCGTCGAGAGCGTGGGCGATTCGATCCGGTATACATTGCCCTTGTTCCCCGTGCCCAGCACCGCGCGGCCCGCGCCATCGAACGCGATGGCGTACACCACGTCCTGCGCGTGGCTCCAGATCCGCCGCGGATTGCCGTTGGGCTCGATGCGGTACACTTCGCTGCCTCCGCTCACGCCCGCGGGCGCACCGAGGGAAACCGGCGGTTGAGCCGGAGGCCGGGCCACGGGCGCCGGAGTTCCGGGGGCATTCACCGTGACGGTTGCCACAGCGGGCATGGGCATCGCCAGCGCGGGCGCGGGCGCGGGCAGCGCCGCCTGCTTCGCGCCCACCGCCGCCGCATAGATCGCGCCGTCGCCCGCCACCGCTACCGCCGTCACTTCCCGCTTGGGCGTCTGGTAGAGCACGAAACCTTCGCCGGCCGGCGATACCCGCACCACCAGGCCCCCGGGTTCGGTCCCCACGATCGTGTTGTCGCTCGAGTCGATGGTCATCGAACGCACGTGCGTCTCATCGCTCTTGAAGAACACCCTGCCTTTGCCGTCGGGTGTGACGCGATGGATCTCGCCGGGATCGCCCGTGGCCACCAACAGGTCTCCCTGGCTATCGAACGCCAGCGCCCAGATGTATTTCGACTTGGGATCGTAGAACACTTCCGGCTTGCCGCCGCCGGCGATGCGATAGACCTTGCCGTCCGGCGTTGTGGCCGCGTAAACCCGGTCCTTGGAATCGATGGCAATGGCGTGAATCTCCAGCGCGTCCAGGTCCGCCAGCAGCTTGCCCTTGCCATCCGGCGGAATGCGGTAGAGCTTGGCGCCGTTGCCGCCGCCGGCGTACAGGTTGCCCTTGGAATCCTGCGCCAGCGCCCATAGGTAGGCTGAAGAGGTGTCGAACAACTCCCGCGAGAGCGGCGCCAGGGTAAGCTGGCCATCGCTGCGCAGCGAGAGGTTCTTGACGATGCCCTTCTCGAAATCCGCGAACTCGCCCTGCGACCATGTGCGGGTTTGCCCGGCGAAAAGCCCGCCCACAGGCAGGCACAAGAGCATGAACTGAATCGAACATTTAGTCATTTGAGTTTAGTCGCCGGTTACTTCACGTGGATGCGCAGCGAGTAGCTGCCGCTCACTACGTAATCGAACGGCAGGGCCATCTGCTCCGTCGCCGTCTCCGGCGACGTGAACAGCGAGCGGTTCGACGCCCGCCCCGCCTGCATCACGTTCAGCACCGAGGCCGGCAGGCTCGGCAGCGTCTTGTCGTCGTAGTATGCCGTGGGGCTCGATTCCACCAGCGACACGTACAACTTGTTGTTGGTGCGCTCCTGGTTGAGCAGCGAGACCGTCCCCGCCACGTCGATGAACCGGTTCATCATGCCAGCCATGTTCTGCATGCGGTTCACCGTCTCGGCGTCGCTCAGCAAAATGCGGTGATCGCCCTTGGCCAGGCCGGACGGAATCTTCACTTTGAATTCGCGCTGCAGCGGCTCGCCCCGATACGGCCGCAAGAAGACCTTCACCGGGACCTCGTCGCCCGCCTGCACCTCGGGCGTCGCCACCCAGGCGTTCTCGATGGCCGCCACGCGGCGCTCCGGCAGCAGATCCACCGTCACCGTCACCCGCGTCACGTCGGGAGGGTTCACGTTGTTCAGGTAGAGGCGGTTGAGCTTGTCCCCAAACCAGCCCGCCAGCATCATCGGCGCGGGCATGGGCATGTCGCCGGAAGCCTGCATGGTGGAGAGCGACACATTCCGCTGGCCGCTCAGTTCCACCTTCCCGTTCAGGCGGTAGGTGGCTTCATCCACGAATTCGTTGAGGCCGGAAATGGAATTGTAGAGCGTCAGCATCATCAGGTAGGGCGTCCACTTCTGCTGCACGAAAATGTTGAAGTGAAAATCCTTCTCGCTGCGAACGGCCTCCGCGGCATCGAGCGACCGCACCTTCATGGTGACCGGGATCATGTCCGACCGCGCTCCCAGCACGCCCATTATGCCGCTATGGCGGTCCTGGTGGAGCGATCCCACGATGTCGGTGGCGTTGGCGAACTTGTTGGGCTGGTAAGACGACGAGAGCGTCATCAGCACCTCGCCCTTGCTCATGGGCATATCCACCGGCCCGAGGTTGAAGAACGAGTGCCCGAAGGCCAGCACCCGCTTGCCGTCGTTGTAGGTCACCGTTCCCAGGCCGGTGACGCTCATGTCGCCATCCACCAGCACTCCCGCCACGGCTTCCCCGGGGTTCAGCGAATGCTCCCATCCGGCCGCCGGCTGGTTGGTATGGAGCGCCGTGCCCGCGCCTCCGCCCTGCACCGCCGTGATGCCAAGCTGTTGGAACATGGGGCCGAATTCGCGCAAGGTGCTCTCGGTGAAACCGGAGAAGACCAGCGGCGCCTCGATGGGAACCATCATCGGCGATGCCCCCCCAGCCACAGGCTGTCCCAGCAACTCGCCGGGCACCGACACTTCGCGGCCGCGCGCCTGGAGTTTATCGGGCGTGCGCGCATCTTGGGGCCGGGAGTGGTCGAAATCGTTGATCTCCAGCATCAGCTCGATGGGCGTGATCCCGCAGATGGCGTCCGGAGAGAACACGCTGAGGCGCAGCGCCACCGCGCCGACCAATTTCCCGCCGACATACACCGGGCTGCCGCTCATGCCCCCCGCCACGTTGGTGCGGATGGCCTTGCCTCCCAATTTGGCCAGGATGATATCCTGCCTCGGTCCCCACGCGTTCTTCCACAGGCCGACGATCTCCACGGGCACCGGCTCGGCTTCCGTGCCTTGAAAGACGGTCCAGGCGGTCCCCTTCATGCCGGGCTTGATTTCGCCCAGCCGCATGATTTCGACCTTACCGGCCTTAGGGCGCGGGAGAGGCGCATCCGCCGCGTAAACGGGGAACGCAACGGCCGCGAAGGTAAACACGATCGCGGCATTCCGTATGTTCATGGGGTCAACAGCTCCAGTTGGTCCTATTGTACTATGCGCCGCCAGGAAGCCCGGTTGCAGTATCCGCGAGTCGCCTGCTACGCCCTGGGGAGTTCGCGCAGCCACTTCAACTGCTGCTCCACCTGGTCGTGCAAGCGGTAGGTTCGCTTCACCGCTTCCGGCTTGACTCCCAGCACGTCGATCTTCGCCAGGTCGTACTGGCCCAGTCCGAGCTGCGACGCGTATTGCAGGTAACCCACCGCGTAAGGTGGAATCCCCATGGTTTCCAGGCCCACGCGGTCGGCGGCGAAGAAGTCGGTCGACGCCAGGGCGATGCGCGAGGGTACGGGAGTTCCGGTCGAGGGACCATTGCCCTCCATTCCCTCGTATCCATCGATCACCGCCACGCCCCAATGTGGCTTCTCCCGGGCGGCGCTGATCGCCATGTTGTAATTCATCTGGTGCGGCCCGGCGTGATATTTCCGCTTGTCGTGCCAGGCCTGGGATTCGCCCGGCGCGCTGTGTAGCGGCGTCCCGATCACCATGTTCTTCACCGAAAGCGTTGCCACCACGGCATTGTGCGTCTTGAGCATGGCCGAGCACACAATGAAGGCATCCGGGTCCAGGAGCCTCGCGGCCAGCCGGATGGGGATCGGCCGGATGTTCGCATCGACGATCGAGAAGACCTCGTATTTCCCCTCCCGGTTCAGATCCACCAGGCTGACCTGGTGCGACTTGAACTCCGCCGCCACGCGGCTGTAATGGTTGTTCTCAAAACCCTCGAGGCTGTCTAGCGCGGAGGCCTCGGCGATCACCACCGGCCCCTTGAAGCGCGGCGCCAGGTAGTCCATGATCCCCAGCAGCGCGTCGGCGTGGGTCCCCGCCAGGGGCACCGTGGGCGCGACAATGTTGGGTTTGATCACGACATATTTCTTGGCCTGAAGCAGCGGCCTGATCTGGTCGTCGATGGCCAACAGCGCGTCGCACACGTTCTTGCGCCGCTCCTCGCCCTGCACCAGGGACACCGTGGCGCGCTTGGCATAAGGGTAAATGGTAGGAGCCGGAACCGCCGGCGGGTACTGCTGTTCCGCGAAAAGGCCGCGTCCGGCCGTGCCGGCCAAGGCGCCCGCCCCGGCGAGGTGCAAAAAATTCCGTCTGGAAAAGCCCATCCTGATCTCCTCCCGATTCTCGAATCGACCTGGCCTCTATTCTAGCCCAGAGCGCGTTGGCTCACCACTCGGCCACCGACCCGTCTTCGTGAAAAGCGCGCGCCATCGGCCTGGTGCCGCCAAACGGGTACTTCGCCAGGCTCGCCTCGCTCAGATCGAACCCCAAACCGGGCCTGTCCCGAAGAGGAAAGCGGCCATCCACCATGCGCATGGCGGGAAAGCCGAACCATTCCTCCCAGATCTTGTCCTGTGCCGAGGGCCGCACCTGCCCGCAGATCTCCTGCACCAGGAAATTGGGCAGGGCCGCGTCCACGTGCAGCGTGGCCAGCCCGCCGATGGGGCCCTCGCACGCGTGCGGCGCCATCGAGACGCCCGAAATGCCGGCCAGCGACGCCGCTTTCCATAAGCCGGTGATGCCGCCCACGTGGTTGATATCGGTTTGCAGAATATCGATCGCGCCCATCTCGATCAACTCGCGGCAGCCGTAGGAGGCCACCAGCCGCTCGCCGGTAGCGATCGGCGTGGTCGAGTGCCGCGCGATCTTGGCCATCGCCGCCACATTCTCCGGCGGGCACGGCTCCTCGATGAACAGCAGGTTGAGAGGCTCCACTTCCTTCACCAGGATCTGCGCCACGCTGGGGCTGGTCTTGGCATGGAAATCTATGGCGATGTCGATATCCGGCCCCAGCCCTTCCCGCATCACCTCCAGCGATGCCACCGCGCGGCCGATCTTGGCGTTGGTCTCGATCCATTCGTAATATCCCGGAATGCCCGCTTTGAAGCACGAGACGCCCTGCTCGATCGCCGTTTCCCTCAGCTTCGCCAGCTCGTCCCTGGTGCTGGCGTTCGTGTGATAGTAGCCGCGCACGCCGCGCGCGTCGATGGGGCCGCCCAGCAGCTTGTACACCGGCATTCCCAGGACCTTGCCCCGGATGTCCCACAGCGCCTGGTCGATGCCCGAGATGGCCGACCCCATCACCGGACCGGCCCGGTAGAAGCTCTGCACGTACATGGATTGCCAGAGGTGCTCCACCTGCATGGGGTCCGCGCCAATCAGGAAATCGCGGAAGTCGTTGACGCAGGCCATCACCGCGCCCGCTTTGCCCTCCAGGGTTCCTTCGCCCCATCCCGCCACGCCCTGGTCCGTTTCAATCTTCACGAAAACGTACGGGCGGTCCGAATCGCGGGTCAGCGAGACGCCAAAGACTTTCAGGCCGCTGATCGCGACCCCCGAGCGCAGCCCTTCAAAGGCGTTGCTCCCGGCCGGCTGAGGCGCCAGCGCGCAGCCGCACAGGTCCGCGGGCCTTCGCCCGCCGCGTGCCGCCCAAGCCAGGCCTGGTCCGCCCAACGCCAGAAATCCTCTACGCTGCATGGTATTTCTCCAGAACCGCTTCGTTCACCGTGACGCCCAGCCCCGCTCCGTTGGGGAGCGAGGCAAATCCGTCCTTCACCCTTTCGAGATCGCCGCCCGCCAGTTGGGCGCGCATGGCGCGGTCCTCCGCGGCCGCGGGGAGCGGAATGTGCTGGATGAAGAAGTTCGGCAAGCTCGCAGCCAACTGCAGCGCGGCGGCCGTCGCGATAGGTCCCCCTTCGTGGCATGGAGCCACCGCCACGTAGTAAGTCTCGGCCAGAGCCGCGATCCGGCGCGACCCGGTGATCCCGAAATGCAGAATGTCCGGCCGCGCCACGTCCAGGCAACCGGCGCGCAGCAGGTCCTGAAAGACCCCCGCATGGCGAATGTCCCGGCCGAACCCCAGCGGCGCTACGGATTCGTCGGCGATCTTGCGCAGAGTCTCCAGGCTGCCGATGGTAGTGGGCTCGTCGAACCACAGCGGATGCAGGCTCTGGATAGCGGCCGCCACGCTGGCCGCGTCTCCGGGGGTCAACAGCCCCGCGCCTTCCAGTACGAAATCCGCCGCCTGGGAGCGAGCCGTCTCCACCAGCTTGCGCAGTTCCAACTGGTATGCCTGCCCCTGATTTCGCGCCGCCGGCGCGGGTACGCGCAAGCCCACGGCGCGGTACCCGGCCTCGATGGCGCGCTTCACCCCCGCCATGGTTTCGGCCCCGCCCGCTCCCCCAATGGAAGCGAAAGCCCTCGCCTTGCTGCGCGTGGGTCCCCCGAGGAGGCGGTAAACCGGCGCTTTAGCGACTTTTCCGACGATGTCCAGCAGCGCCATATCCACAGCTCCGGCGAGCGGTGAGTCTGCCGGCGAACTGGCATACGACGTGGCCGGCCGCCCCAGCCAGAACCGCTGGGCCGCCGCCAGATCCTCGCTCGAAGCATGGGCGCACTCACCATGGCCAACCAGCCCCGACCGCGTCTTCACCCGCACCACCGTCCACGCTCGCCCCGAGACCGGTTCACGGACGGGATAGAGCCGCATTTCGTCGATTTCAAGCCTTGCTGTTTGACCCGGAACCGCCGCCGCGACCTGCGCCGCCAGAAACGACCCCAGCCGCGCCCGGCGCCGAGCCACAACCATACTCATAGCTGGCTCCTCCTCCAGACGACTATACCTGAAATTCCATCCCCCCGGCCCAGGCACGGCGGTGAGGGTGCTTAGCCGTCTTGGGGGAAGGCTGGCCAGGGATGCGCCGCAAACTGGGGCCAGACATGGATTTCCGGCGCAGTTTGCCGGGAATTCGCTGTCTGTCCCCGGTTTGCCCGACAGGATGCGCCCCATTGTCGCCGTGTGCCCCAAAACGGTTAAGCACCCCAGCGGTGAATACCAGTTGGAAGTCTGGCCCCAGGTCCAATATCATGTGAGTGATGGGTATTGACGACACCTTAGTCCGGGAAATCGTCCGACGCCTGCTTGGTGTCGCCCGGCCGGACCGGACCATCCTCTTCGGCTCCGCGGCCACCGGACCGATGACCCGCGACAGCGAT
This sequence comes from Bryobacterales bacterium, assembly GCA_003170915.1. Lineage (GTDB taxonomy): Bacteria > Acidobacteriota > Terriglobia > Bryobacterales > Bryobacteraceae > Fen-178. The sequence continues at coordinate 31,358 of PMYB01000046.1, forward strand.
ATCGACTTGCTCGTCGTCGCCCCGGCGCCTTCCGACACTCTGGAGGAGCGAGTGAGATTCTATAAGGCGCTCCGCGGCCTTGGCTTTCCGTTCGACGTCTTCATCATCGGCACCGAGCGGTTCGAGGAAACCAAGGACATCTTCGGCGGAATCGCCTATCCGGCCAACAAGTACGGGCGTGTCATTTATGAAGCTGCCTGATGAAGCTCTGCTGTTGTTGGTCCGGCAATGGATCGCCAAGGCCGAGGTCAATTACCGGACGGCAGAGCGCCTCGCGGATCTCGCGCCTGCCCGTGCTCCGCGTCAAAGTATCTCAAGGCCCTAAATCGGCTACAGCTATCTGCTATTACTTCCTTCAAGAACTTCGCGGCAGTCTCTCCGACAGTCGATCCGTTCAGCGTGGGCAGCTTGGAACGCTTCAAGACCCAGAAGCACGAGATGTAAACAAGTCGAGCTGAAGCGAGCTCTCAACACCCTGACTTGCTTCCGCAGGCAGCGGAAAGAGCGATTCCCCGAACGGGTCGTGTTGCTTGTATCGAGTCTTTGCCAACTCCTGATTGTGAACGGCGTAACAATAGACGCAGCCATGCGGGCAGGTGTCGTATTCACCTATATCGCGAGACTCAAAGCATCCGCACTCCTCCCGATTCCCCTTCAAGCAAGCCCTTACAGGTTTGCCCCTGACGTCCGTGAGCCTTCTCGCGTCGACGCAACGGGCTTCGACACAGCCAGGCACAATGAACTGCGGTTGGCTACATACAGTTAGCTGAATGCCCTGGGCCGAGGCCAGAGCGGCAAGGTCGCCAGCAAGGCTTCGCTTCCATTCGTCCGAAGGATCAGACCATGCAAAACCGTGCTCGGCAGCCGCGCGCTGCATATTCCGCTGCGTCTTAGCATAGAAATGAGCAAAGGAGATAACTACCTCGTCTGTGACCCCTTCCAGCGCCTTCGCGAGGCGGCCAAAGGTTTCAATATGAAACTCGCGCGGCGTAAGTGATGAATTGATAATCGTATCGTACCGCCACACGTTAACACGGGGACCAAAGATCTCACCGACCTGTCTTAGTTGTTCAACAGCTCTGGGTGCATCCACAACCGCCTGCTCCAAATCCCTCGGGTAACTGTTAATCGTGTGTTGCACAATAAAAGAAAACCCTAGCTCTCGAACCTCGGGCAAGTATCTGATAAAGGGACCAATATTTTTCGTCCAGAATACGATGCCATCCACGTCTTCCGGCAAGAGGGAAACGCGAATCACCCGGCGATTGTAGGGGTTAACCATCTTGCAATATCCAGCGCGCAAGCGGTTCATGAACCACTCCCCGTAGAAGGTGGGAATGTCGGTTTTGTAGCTGGCGGAAATGATCATTCTCAGGCCTTTCTCATGATGCGGTACGCCACATCGCTCTTTCGTTTTGGCCATCCAAACTTATCAAAATATGGCCCAAGATCCTTTGTCTCCTCATCGTTCGAGAAAGCCAGCATGCAGCTGCCTTCCCTCACGGTGTTCAGTCCATTGTGCTTCGCCAGCTCGTCAAACCAGTCAACGAACTGAGAAGAATTGTTGTCGACGAAGAGGACCATAGAGCCTTTCTTCATCTGTGACATGCAGTGACTGAAGAAGGGTTTAGCCTGGTTCCTAATCCTCCATACTTCTGATAGGAAATAGCTCAGTGTAAACAAATCGGCCCGAAGGAACTTCTGGTAGCTTTTCCACGTTACGGAATCCGTCACGTCCATCTGTTGAAAGATCGGGTAAACGCTAAATGGAGGCTTGAGAACGCGGGCGATGTCACTCCAGGAGTCACCCCACGCGCGTTCCTTGTCGAATATGTAGCATGTGAGGCATGTATCTCGCACGCCCGCCTGCATCATGTATTTCAGTATGCCCAGAAGGTCGCTCCCCGGCCCGCCGCCTAAACAGGCTATCTCTACGGCATTCCGGCTAAACAACTCCCGCAACTCAGTATCACACCTTATGAGCTGCATGATGTAGTCGGCATGGGCCACCGTATACTTGAAGACACTACTGTCCGGCTATAAGTC
>PMYB01000029.1 GCA_003170915.1 Bryobacterales bacterium
GGCGCCGTGAACACCGCCATCATCGGGTCCAACGGCGTCCTCAACCGCGTGGCGGAAGACGGCGTGCTGCCCGACTGGTTCCGCCATCCGCACAAGAAGTTTGGCACCACCTCCCGCATCATCAACGTGATCGTGGCGCTGCAACTGATCACCATCGTCATCAGCCGCGGCGATGTCTACATGCTGGGCGAGGCCTACGCGTTCGGCGTGGTCTGGAGCTTCGCCATGAAGGCGCTCTCGGTGCTGGTGCTGCGCTACAAGCAGCCGGGGGGCCGTGAATGGAAGGTCCCGCTGAATTTCCACGTGCGCGGTGTGGAGATTCCCGTCGGCCTCTTCATGATCACCGTCGTCCTCTTCGCGCTAGCCATCGTCAACGTGCTCACCAAGGAGGTGGCGACCATTTCGGGCGTGACTTTCACAATCTTATTCTTCATCGTCTTCGAACTGTCCGATATCGCCAATCGCAAACGCAGGATCGGGCACGCTCAAGAGATGGAGAAGTTCCGGCTGGATCCGCACGCGGACCTTTCCGTCGACTCGGTCAGCGCGCGGCCGGGCAACGTGCTGGTAGCGGTGCGCAATCCCAACCGCCTGCAGCACCTCGGACGCATCCTCGAAAAAACGGATACGCGCAAGATGGACATCGTGGTGCTGACCGTCCACCGGGTGACGCAGGCGGCCTCCGGCGAGCACGCGCTCGATAGCAGCCAGCTTTTTTCCGAAGATGAAACCACCGTGTTCTCGGGGGTAGTCACGCTGGCGGAAAAGGCGGGCAAGCACATCGAGCTGATGGTGGTGCCCGGCTCGGACCCGTACCAGGCCGTGGTCCAGACGGCCGCGCGCCTCGAATCCTCGCGCATCGTCATGGGGCTTTCGCCCAAGCTCACGCCGTGCGAGCAGGGCGCCCAGGTGGGCTACTACTGGGAGCAGCTTCCCGAGCCGCGGCCTTCACTCTCTCTCGAGATCGTGCTCGAAAATCAGAAGGACACCGTGTTCTTCAACCTGGGCCCGCATCCGCCACGCCTCTGGCCGGAGGATCTCGACCTGGTCCACCGGCTCTGGCTGGAGTTGAGCGCCAAGGGTCCCGGCTCGAAGCTGCATCACCGCGACATTGTCGGCGTGGCGTTGCGTCGCATGAACGCCGAGCTGCATTCGGACCTCTCCGGGGAAGTGGTGGATGACGTCCTGCACGAGATCGACGGCAACCACCACGAACCGCCGCCGCCAGCGTAGCGCCGGCAGCGGCCTTTTGCCGCCGGTTCTTCCTAGCGGCTCCGGTCACAGCCTTCCACCTTTTTCGTAATCCATTCAAATGCCATGGGTTACGCTCAAATCGCCGTCCCACGCAGGGCGGTTTCTACCCGCTCGCAGGTAATAATCAAGATGGAGAGGATGGAGGCTCTCGCGCAGATCTGCGCGGACGCGGACGGCTAACCATTTTATTTTCAACAAAGCTTGCCGGTTTTTACGCGCAGATCTGCGCAAAACAGACGGTTTATGGAAACACCAAAAGAATGGATCGATGCCGGCGCCTGGGTGGGACGCCAGCAGGCGTTCGCCCTGATCGCCAACAGATGCTCGGCCGCGCAGGCGCTGTGCCTGAAGCAGGTCCGGGAGACTCGCTTGTATGAAAAGCTCGAGTTGACATGGGAGGAGTTCTGCAAGGAGTACGCCGGCATCAGCCGTGCGCAGGCGGACAGACTCATCCAGCAGCACGAGGAATTCGGAGACGCCTATTTCCGTCTTTCCGAGATCGCTCGCATCTCGCCGGAAACCTACCGAAAAATCGCCAGCCAGGTGTCGGACGAGGGCCTCGAGTTCGACGGCCGGAAACTGGCCCTGACGCCGGAAAACGCGCCTAAGATTCGCGCCGCCGTTCAAACGCTGCGCGAGCAATTGCAGCAGGTCCGCGATGCCTGCCCGCCGGCCTCACCCCGCATTACCCAGTTGGTGATTCGCCTGGACGCGCTGGTGGAAGAAGTCTCGACGATCGCCCGGCGCCTCCTCGACCCCGGCGACCGCGCCGAGATCCAGGGATTGGTTGCCTACGCCGTCAACAAGTGGACGCACCTCGCGCGGGCCGTCCAGGACGGACCCACGCAAGGCCGCGCCTAAACGCCCCGAATCCTTCCCGCCCGCGACACAATCGAACTAGTAGCATTTCAATCTCAAGAGAGGGGAATTCTGTCGCATGGGGGCAATGAGTCAAGCGGCGGTGACACCGGAGAAGATCCAGCAGTTGGCGTGGGGTTACGCCCCGCCGCTGATGATCGAGGCCGCGCTGCACCACGGTGTTTTCGATTTGTTGGACGGAGGGTCTAAGACCGTCGAGGAGGTGGCCGCCCGGTCGGGCGCTTCGGTGCGCGGGCTGCGCGCGGTCATGAACGCCCTCGCCGGTCTCGAACTTCTGACCAAGGACGCCGCAGGACGGTTCGGACTGACGGCGGACAGCGCGGCGTTTCTAGTCGGCACTAAACCGGGCTTTCTGGGAGGATTGATCCGGCATACCAGCACGCAGCTTGTGCCGAAATGGCTGGCGCTGAGCGAGGTGGTGCGAACCGGTAAGCCCACGGCCAGCGTGAACCGGGAGAAGGTGGGAGCCGAGTTCTTCCACAACTTCGTGGAGGATATCTTCCCCATGAGTTATCCGTCGGCGCAGAGGCTGGCGGAGGCTCTGGAGATCGCCGAAGCGAAAGGGCCCGTGAGCGTGCTCGACCTCGCGGCCGGCTCCGGCGTCTGGGGCATCACACTAGCGCGACAGTCGCCGCGGGTTACCGTGACCGCGGTGGATTGGCCCGGCGTTCTGGACGTCACCCGCAAAGTGGCGGCGCGCTGGGGTGTGGCCGGGCGGTTCTCATTTGTGGCGGGCGATCTGGCGTCCGCCGATTTCGGGCGCGGGCACGACATCGCCACGCTCGGCCACATTCTGCACAGCGAGGGCGAAAAACGCGGCCGCGCGCTGCTGAAGAAGACCTTCGAGGCGCTGGCGCCGGGCGGCACCATCGCCATCGCGGAGTTCCTGGTGGACGATGCGCGAACCGGCCCGCCGGTGGGCCTGATGTTCGCCGTCAACATGCTGGTGAATACCGATGAGGGCGATACGTGGTCGTTTGGCGAGATCGCCGGCTGGCTGCGCGAAGCTGGCTTTCGAGACCCGCGGACGATCGAAGCGCCGGGGCCGTCGCCGCTCATTCTGGCGACGAAGCCGTAGTATACTCATCGACGGAGGAACTTATGCGCCGCCGCGCGACACTATTGCTATGTGCTTTTCTTATGCTGGGTGCGGCCTGCACCAGCCGCAGGCCCGGGGTGGAGGTGGATTCCGCCAAGCTGGGAATCTTCAAGGCGCTGCCGCCCGTCATGGATTCGGCCGCCAACCCCATCACTGAGGAGAAGGTGGCCCTGGGCCGCATGTTGTACTACGATGCCCGCCTTTCCAAGGGCCAGGACGTCTCCTGCAACTCCTGCCATGATCTGAACAAGTACGGCGTCGACAACCAGCCGGTGTCCGACGGCGACAAGGGGCAGAAGGGCACGCGCAACTCGAATACGGTCTACAACGCCGCGGGGAACTTCGTGCAGTTCTGGGACGGCCGCGCGCCCACTGTCGAGGAGCAGGCCAAAGGGCCGCTCCTCAACCCGGTGGAGATGGCCATGCCGGACCAGAAGAAGGTGCTGGCCGTGCTGAACTCCATGCCCGAGTACGTGGAGGCGTTTCAGAAGGCTTTCCCGGGCGAGAAGCATCCGGTGACCTTCGACAACCTGGCCAAGGCTATTGGCGCCTTCGAGCGCAAGCTGGTGACGGTTTCGCGCTGGGACAAGTTCCTGGGCGGCGACCAGGCGGCACTCAGCGACCAGGAAAAGGCCGGGCTGAACAAGTTTCTGGATGCCGGCTGCCAGAACTGTCACAACGGCGTTTATGTGGGTGGCAGCATGTTCCAGAAACTGGGTCTGGCGAGGCCCTGGGATAACGCCAACGATCCGGGCCGTTTCTCGGTCACTAAGCAGGAAGCCGACCGCATGGTCTTCAAGGTACCCGGCCTGCGCAATGTCGAGAAGACCGCGCCTTACTTCCACGACGGCTCGATTGCCACGCTGGAAGAGGCGGTGAGCAAAATGGCCGATCACCAGTTGGCACGAACGCTGAGCAAAGAGGAAGCCGGCTCGATTGTCACCTTCCTGAAGGCGCTGACAGGGGAACTCCCCACCGACTACATCAAAGAGCCGCCGCTGCCCAAGAGCACGGCCCAGACACCCAAGCCGGACAAGGCGTGACGGGCCGCCACCCCCAAACGTAAAACAACACCATCAGGTACACCCAGAGACCATCCAGAAAGTGCCAGAAGATCGCGCTGATATCGATGACGGTGCGTCTGGCCGGCCGCTGGCTCGGGCGCAGCGACTGGACGGCCACATAAATGAGCGCCGCGACGCCGCCCACCAGGTGCAAAGCGTGGGAGGCGGTCAGGACGTAGAAGAACGAGCTGCTGGGACTGGAGGCGACGTAAATGCCGAGGTCCTTCAACTGCTGCCAGGCCAGCGCCTGGCCGAACAGGAAGAGAACTCCCAGCACAGTCCCGGCGCCCCACCAGGCGTTGAACTTCGAGCGGATGCCGGCTTTCAGCGCGCGGCGCGCCATCTCGAGCGCGAAACTGGAGGCCAGCAGGACGGCCGTGTTCAGGAAGAGAATCGGCGGCTTGGGCATGCTGGCCCAGTCGCCGGAAAGGCCACGCCGGAACACGAAGGCACCACTGAACGCCACGAACACCATCATGCTGGCGGCCAGCAGCACAAACAGGCCGATGAAGGAGGCGCCGCGGGACGCGCCGGGTCCGCCGGAGCCTCCGCCGTCTCCCCACGCGCTTTCCACAGGCATACCCATATAGATGCTCGACGCCGCCGAACGGACGCCGGGCGGGTTCAAATTGCGGGGAGAACCACGCGGCAGACTCCGTAGACGGCAAAGGCAACCAGGCCGGCCGTCCACAAGCCGCCTCGGACGCGGCAGTTCCAGGGCAGCGCGAAGAGCATGGCGAAAGCCAGCGGACTCAGGCCATTGAAGCGGATGGCTTCGCGCCAATGCCCTTTCGCCAGGGCGAACAGAGCTTGGGTAAGGCCGCAGAGGGGACAGGGACGGCCAGTCAGCCAGCGGAATCCACAGAGCCGGAACCCCAGGTCGGGCGGCGTGAAGCACCACAGGGCGGCCAGCACAAGGGCCGCCGCGGCGGCGCGGATGAGGATGCCGCGCGCCGCCATCAGAGCGTTTCCGCGGTCCGTGGATCGAAGCCCACAATCTCTTTGTAGGCCACAGTGACCGCGGCGATCGTCACCGGCATTGCGACCAGCAGCCCGACGAGGCAGCACAGGGCCCCGAGGATGTCCACCAGGACCATCAGCAACAGGAACATGGTGAAGCCGAAATAGTCGTTCTTCACCACCGCGTGACTGGCCTGCATGGCCGGCCAGAAGTCCATCCGCTTGTCCACGATGAACAGGTAGGTGAACTCGAACATGGCGGCCAGCACCAACCCCGGGATGATGCAAAACAGCGTTCCGCAGCCAACCAGAAGCCCGATGACGAGCGATGCCACCAGCGTGGGCACGAAGAAGTCGAAGCCCTTGAAAAGGTCGGCGAAATCGGTCCGGCGATTCAGAATCTTTTTCATGCAGAAGATATGGAAGCCGGCGATCAGGGGGCCCTGCAGGATCATCGGCACCATGCCACTGAGGACCGCGACGACAATCGTGAGCAGAATGAAAGTGCCGATGTCCGCTTTCACCATTTGCCATCCCTCATCCACCCAATGGCCGGGGCGGGCCTGCACGGCAACGGGAGGCGTCCAGGCGGGCGGAGCGGCGCCGCCGGACGCGCTGGGCGCCGCTCGAAGCGACTCCCCGCAGTTGGAGCAGAATTGGACATCCGGGCCGACCTGGGTACCGCACTTGTGGCAGAACATGAGATCTCCTTGATGTAGGCTGCGACAGGAATGATAGCATCCGGCTGCGAGGCCTGGTGAAGCGCTTTCCGAGCCGCGACCGTCAGGGAGCGTTTTACGTTGCCAGACGGGGATACAACCGCGCGCCGATGAAAACCAGGATGGCGGTGGTCAGCAGGATGACCACATAGTCGCGACTCAGACCGAAGGCGCTGGTGCTGCCGGCAAGCATGAAAGTGCGCAGGGCGTCGACCACGTAGGTCAACGGATTCAGATGAGAAATGGTCTTTAGCCAGCCGGGCATGATGTCGGTGGGGTAAATCGCGTTGCTGGCAAAGAACAGCGGCATGGTGAGCACCTGGCCGACGCCCATGAAGCGTTCGCGCGTCTTCACGATGCACGCGATGATGAGTGAGAACGTCGAGAACAGCGTCGCGGCAAGGACCACGACGACCAGCACATTGAGCAGCGCGAGCGGGCGCCAATTCAGCTTCACCCCGAGCAGTAGCGCGAGACCGTAAACGACGGCAGCCTGCGAGAGAGTGCGGGTACCGGCGGAAAATCCCTTGCCGAGCACCAGTGCCGCGCGCGGAGTTGGGCTGGCGAGGAATTTCTGCACAATGCCGAGGTCGCGCTCCCAGATGACGTTGATGCCGTAAAATATGGCCACGAAGAGAACGCTTTGCGCCAGGATGCCGGGAGCGATGAAATCCAGATAGGGCGTGTTGCCCGTGTGCATGGCCCCGCTGCGTGAGAACACTTGTCCGAAGATGAGCAACCACAGCGCGGGCTGGAGGGCGCGAGTGACGAGTTCCGTGAAATCGTGGCGCAGCTTGCGCAACTCGAACTCGGTGATGACGAAGGTCTTCTCGACGAAGCCGGTCAAAGGGTGGATGAAAGTGGCAGTCATAGGGTTGGGCTAGCCAAGGCGCTGGGCCGTCGCGCGTTCAGCGGATACGGCGCGGAAGTTGCCGCCGGAATCGAGGGCGCTGCCGGCATAGTGGACGAAGACCTCATCCAGTGTGTGGACGCCGCCGCCCAGCGAGGCCTCGAGTTCCTGGCAGGTGCCCAGCGCATCCAGTTTGCCCAGGTGCATGATGGCGATGCGATCGCAATGGCTCTGCGCCTCCTCCAGGTAATGCGTGGTGAAGAACAGTGTGGTGCCGTAGTTGGCTCGCAGATCGACCAGATGTTTCCAAACGGCGTCGCGCGCGATCGGGTCCAGCCCGACGGTCGGNNNGTGGACTGGGCGATTTCCAGGCGCCGGACCATGCCGCCGGAGTATTGGCTCACCAGGCGCCCACTCTCGGCAGTCAGGTCCATGAACTCCAATGCCTCCTGGATCCGCGCCGGCTGCTCGCGGTGTGGCAGGTCGTAGAGTTTGGCG
>PMYB01000164.1 GCA_003170915.1 Bryobacterales bacterium
GCCCGCCGCGCTCACTTGACGTATTTGGGTGGCGTTCCCTTCCCCCACGGGTCGCACTCCGCGGCGAACCGTACACGGGCGGCCACCCAGGGGGAGGCCTGAGCGCCCGTGGCCGGCGAGCACGACCATACCGCCAGAAGCTACCGATATGAACTGATAACGCTCGCATGAGACGCCATTCGTGCGGCACAGGGCCACCGAGCGTTACCTCGGCTACAAGCAGCGCATCCGGCCCTCAGTCAACGACCGGATCGGGATCGAGCCAGAAAACTGAGAGCCAACTGGCATGCAAGATAGCTGGCGGGTTGGTGGCCACTCGCCGGGAATTGGGGATCGCGCTGTCGTCAGCCGGCCGATGTTCGATCCTGGCCCAGATGCAAAGCGCGCAGTAACTTCGGGAACGCTCGGAAATAATCTTCGAGCGACAGTGGCGCCGTTCCGGTGAAACGGAGGACCGTGTCGCTCGTGTGCTTCAGTTCGCCAGCCGCGATCGCCCCGAACCAACCAACGGATAAATCGACGGGGCGCGGTGCCTTCGTTTCCCGAGAGGATGTCGCCCGAACCGCGGCCGCGGTACTGCGGAAGCAGCCCGGCGGCATTTACGATGTGACCGGACCCGAAGCGCTCAGCGTTGCCGACATTGCCAGACGGCTGTCCACGCTGGTGGGCCGGCAGCTTCGATATGAGGATGAGTCCGCAGATGCGGCACGAGAGCGGTTGAGCAGGCTGGAACCGTTGGCTTGGTTTCAAGGAACATGTCGATGTAAAAGGCGTTACGAAGCACGGTGCACGGGAGGCCCGCCGCGAACAGGTATTGTTCGCTCAGATAATGATCGCGGGAGAACGGATACTTCGAGTCCGGAGCGGCTCCCTGTAGAGACAGATAGACGACGTGTCCTACACCCGCACGCGCAGCGGCTTGAAACGCGTTCCTGTGCAGCCGTGCCCGCTCACCCGGCTCGCCAGATGCAGAAACTACGAGCGCCGCGCTTACTCCCGTGAACGCGTCTTTCAAGGTTGCAGGTTCGGCAAAGTCACCGCGAACCGTCTCGGCGTCCGTCAACTTCGGTGCGCGTTGCGGATTGCGGGTCATGAGGCGTAAACGTTGTCCATCCCCCGCCAGCAATTCGGCCGTACGGCGGGCGACCCGTCCAGAAGCGCCAGTAATCAGAATCACACCGGACCCAGGCGTTTTCGTGCTGAACCTCTGTATCGACGTCGGCAAGTCAACTGCCATAGTATCGCGTGCCGCGAGAGCGCCCCACAATGAAGCCGCCGTGATCCCGGAGTTCGTGGTTTGTAACGGCTACTCGGAAGCTGCCGAGGCTAGCAGGCGTGCGGGCAAACAGATCCGCAAAGGCTGCAAGCTGTGCAACGAGTCTTCCGCACAACAGGGACCCTTTTGATTCGCTCTGCCGGTCGCGTGGAATTTCGCCAAAGGAGCCCCAACAGCCGAGGCGTCTGGTGGATAGCCGGCGGCGAGAATGCGGGCGATGGATCGGAAATCCTCGGCTGGAATGCTCAAGACGGTTCACCTCGCTGTGGATTGGCACCACAGCGAAAGTCCGCCTCGCGGTCGTTCCGCTGTCGAGTGGCTGCTGGAGCGTGCGAGACACACTCCGCCACTAAACATACGCGAAGAATTCGAAAAGTGTAAACCGAGACGGACGACCGTGTTAACCGCGCTCGGGCGTTCTCCGGCACCGGCGAGAAGTCACGCGGGAGAGACAAAAACCGGGCTCACTGGGGCGGCCAGACGTTTTCTCCGCATGCGTGCGCGGAGAACGGGACCGTCTCGAAATAGTTTGCTTTGTTGGGGATACTGCGCGAGGAAGGCGTGAACGCGCGGAGGGCGTCGGCGTCAACTACTGGGGACTATGTTTTCGGAGGGAAAAGAATTGGCTCCCCGAGCGCTACACGAAGGAAATTTCGGAAGTTCAATGGGCGAGAGACGGTGGTAAGGTGTTGATTCGGAATACAGTTTGGTAAACGTTGACCGTGGTGCGGGGTCGCAATCCACGACTTCCGTTCCCCTTGATCAGATCGCCGAAGAGCGCCGGGCCGTAGACGCAGATTTGCACCGTTGTGCGCCCGGCGCAAACGCTCCTGAATCCGTGAGGTCGTGTACCGTTCGCGGTTGATTAAATCTGCTAGCCGAATGTTCTAACAGACACCGCCGACCGGCTCACCACCGGCAGTGTTTCAGCGATTTCGAACTCCAAATGTTTGTACGCCCGGCGCAGGCGCTCCTCAACCCGTGAGGCCGTTTCTCCGTACGCGAACAGGAAACCGAGATAGGTGTTTCCCTCCGGCAATGGCAACACGGGCTGCCCTTGTTTGGCGGTGATAATCACTTCGTCAACAAGCACCTCCGCACGATCAATATCGCGAACACCTTGGTAGATGCCGGCGCGAGGCACCGGGATCATCATTACTCCCGCCGCCCCGTCGCGCCTGCACGCGCGAGACACGTCTTCGCCGAGCGCATGCCGGACGATCAGTTCCTCCAGCGGCGCGCCGTCTTCAAAAACGAGAGCCTTGGCGCAAAGGCCGCCGATCGGACGCGGAGCTACTTCGAGCATCCACACGCGGTCTCCGTCAACGCGCATTTCGGCGTGCACGGGTCCGTAGTGCAATCCGAGAGCCGTCACGGCCAGTTGTGCGGCCTGAATGATCGCCTCCTGTGCGCTCAGCGGCTCGCGCGAAGGCGAAACGTAGATCGTCTCCTCGAAGTACGGTCCATCCAGGGGATCGGGCTTGTCGAACAGCGCCAGCACGTGCAATCGCCCATCCGTTACCAAACCTTCGAGGGCGAACTCGCGCCCCGGCAGGAAGGTCTCCACCTGGATGTGGTCCGAGGCCGGGTCGTTCAGCCGCGCAACATCGGGACTCTCCAAAAGGTTGCGGATCCTTGCAAAGGCGGGGACGAACTCTTGCGGACTATTTGCCCGGATCACACCCCTGCTTGCGGACAGGCTAAGCGGTTTCAGGACGCAGGGGTACTGAACCCTGCTGGCTGCCGCTTCGGCGTCCTCGTTCAATGCGACTCGGGAATACATGGGCACCGGGAGTCCCGCCTTGCGGAAGCACTCACGGGCAGCGAATTTATTGATAGCGGCCGCAACCGCCGGGGGTGGATGGAAAGGCACTCGCAGCAGTTCGGCGGCGAGCGCCGCCAGATAGGCAGGCCGGTCCCCCACGGCGACCACCCCGTCGAAGCTTCTCCCGTGGGCCAGGGCGGCGGCGGATTCTTCCAGCGCCTCGAAACGAACCGGGATGGCCTGATCACCCCAGGGATCGTTCAGCACGTGGCAGCGATCAGTGGCTAGGCTGACCTCCACGCCGAGCTGCCGCGCCACCTCCGCGAAGATTTTGGTCTGGTACCCAGTGGTCGCCGCGACCAACAGCAGACGTTTTGGTGTGCCGGTCGCCATCGCAATCAGACTAGGGTGACGCGGTCCTGCATCGGCTCAGCGCAGCAGAACCAGGGCTCGCTTAGTTGTGGCGCTCTCGCCCGCTCGGGAGCCAGCACCGGAGCCGGTTCGCCCCCACCCACCTCCTTCCAAATCGCCGCGAAGCATTCGGCGCGCGACGCTCCGCGCTTCTGTTCGGAGTCGACCAGATGGAGTAGCCGCTCGGCCAACGTGTCGAGGCTGGGGTCCTGGTGGCGCCACTGGTAGCCCAAAGCGTCCGGCTGGAACAGGTCCAACATGCCGCGGATCTCTTCCAGGTCCAGCAGTCGCGAGCCCGCTGGAATCAGTAGCCTCAGCGCAAGCTGCACGGGAGCCACCTGGTGCACCAAATCGAGCTCTGCCAGAACGTGCAGCAGTTCCCGGTAGCTTTCCCACGTCGTCCACGGGGTAAAAGGAATGAAGGTCGGCGAAAGGTTCAGGCCGGCCGCGCGAAACAGCCGGAGGACCTCAATGAAATCGGCCTTGGTGTGACCCTTGTCGAGCTTGCGGAGAACCGCGTCCTCCACTGACTCCACGGCGGTGGTCACAACCAGGCAACCGGTGCGCCGCAATTCGGGCAACAGATCACGGTGCCTCAGCAGATGCTCGATTTTGATGGTGACATCATAAGTGAGCGCCGGGAAGTCCTGCTTCATCCGCTCGATGATGCGCATACCATGGGTAGGGCCGTTGAAAAAATCCGGATCGCCGAAGGTGATATGTTGCGCCCCCGACTCCACCTGTTGGCGGATGTCGGCTAGCACGACGTCGGCCGGAACCACGCGAAACGTCCCGTTGTAAACGGGCACAACGGGACAATGACGGCAGAGGTGCTTGCAGCCGCGGCTCGCCTCCGTATACCCGACGATGCGGTCCGTCTGGCCATCGAACAGGGTGGCGTAGCGGTCGAGCGGAGGCAGCCCAAACCGGTCCGGTGTTTCAAATCGTATCCGTTCGAACGAAACGAGCGGTTCCGCGGAAGCGGATCGATCACCGGCCACGAGCCTTTCTGCCAGTCGTCGCAACTCATCCTCGAATTCTCCGCCCACCAGCGTCTCCACTCCGAGGGACCGCAGATAACCGGCGTTGACCGGCGCGTAAAGACCATAGCAGCACACATGAGCGCCCGGGTTGACGCGCCGGGCGGCTTCGATCACCGGCACCGCAAGACGCGTAGCAGTATGCATGGGAAGGTGGAAGGCGATCAGATCCGCGTTGCGTACGGTGTCAAGAGAGAGTTTTTCCACGGCGAGGTCGGTGCAGGTGACCTGGTGTCCGTCGGCGCGCAAGCACGCGGCTGGCGAAGCCAGCCCGAAAGGCTGCCGGCCAAGCTCGTAGGTGGACACCAGCAGTACGCGCACGGTTTTCGTGTTTCGCAGGAGCAACGGCGCCAAGTCCGCCGTAAGGCCCGCGAGTGGCTTCATAATATTAGCCATTATACCTGTCTTGACTTAAATGTCAAGACGCGCTAGGCTTCAGGTAGCCCGATATTTACAGAAAGGTTCGGTCCCGATGAGCACGCCGGCGACATCGATTGAAGCGCTCGCAAATCAAGAGTACAAGTGGGGTTTCGTCACTGAAATCGAAGCGGATACGATCCCCAAGGGGCTTAGCGAACACGTCATTGGCATGATCTCGGCCAAAAAGAACGAGCCCGGGTTTATGTTGGAATGGCGCCTGAAGTCCTACCGCCAGTGGCTCACGATGGAAGAACCCACGTGGTCCACCGTCCGCTACCCGGCCATCGATTATCAAGACATTGCCTACTACTCGGCGCCCAAGACCAAAATCGATCAGCTGCAGAGCTTGGACGAGGTCGATCCCGAACTACTCAGAACCTACGCGAAGCTCGGCATCCCGCTACGAGAACAGGAACTGTTCGCTGGCGTTGCCGTGGACGCAGTGTTCGACAGGGTCTCCGTGGCGACGACCTTCAAGGGAAAGCTGGCGGAGATGGGCATCATCTTCTGCTCCTTCTCCGAAGCCGTCCAGGAGCACCCGGAGCTCGTTCAGAAGTATCTCGGCTCGGTCGTTCCGCATTCCGACAACTTCTTTGCCGCCCTCAACTCCGCTGTGGTCAGCGACGGTTCTTTCGTCTATATTCCCCCAGGCGTCCGTTGCCCGATGGAGCTGTCCACCTACTTCCGTATCAATGCCAAGGACACCGGGCAGTTCGAACGCACGCTCATCATCGCCGACGCTGGCGCCTACGTCAGCTACCTCGAAGGTTGCACGGCGCCGATGCGGGACAAGAACCAGTTGCATGCCGCCGTCGTTGAGTTGGTTGCGCTCGACAGTGCCCAGATCAAGTATTCGACCTTGCAGAACTGGTACCCCGGCGACAAGGAAGGCAAGGGCGGGATCTACAACTTCGTGACCAAGCGCGGCAAATGCCTGGGCGTCAATTCGAAGGTCTCCTGGACCCAGGTCGAGACCGGCTCGGCCATCACCTGGAAGTACCCGAGCGTCCTGCTCATGGGAGATAACTCGGTTGGTGAGTTCTACTCGGTCGCTCTCGCGAACAACTACCAACAGGCGGACACCGGCACGAAGATGATCCACATCGGGAAGAGTCCTCGCGGGTCCCGACCTCTGCGAAGTTACCGGCAGACTTCTTTACAGAACCCGTGGACAATCATCGAAACTGCGTCTTCCGCGGAGATGCCGCGCTGGCGGCAGTAGGTCTTCGCAGTATGATCAACGACCTCTATCAGGAGACCATCCTCGACCACAGCAAAAGGCCACGAAACTTCCAGTTGCTCGAAGATGCGAATCGGAAAGCCGAAGGCTACAACCCGCTGTGCGGGGATCGGTGCAAGATCTTTCTGAAGGAACACGGCGGCGTGATCGACAAGGTGACGTTCCATGGAGCCGAGTGCGCAATTTCGACCGCCTCGGCGTCTTTGATGACCGAGGTCTTGAAGGGCAAAACCGGTGGCGAGGCCGAGACTCTGCTGGCGAAGTTCCACGAACTCCTGACCACAGATCAACCATTGCCGAAGGACCTCGGCAAGCTGGTGGTGTTCTCTGGTGTTCGGGAGTTTCCGGCTCGTGTGAAATGCGCGACGCTGGCCTGGCATACGTTGCGCGCGGCGCTGCGGGGCGCCGGAGAGGCGGTATCCACGGAATGACATCCAGCGAGCTTCGGCAACAGGTTATCCAGGTCTTCCGTACGATTTATGACCCCGAGATGCCGGTCAATATCTATGAGCTTGGCCTCATCTATGAGGTCAATATGGATGAGACACGTTTTGTTTCCATCCGGATGACGCTCACCGCGCCGAACTGCCCCGTGGCCGGCACCCTGCCGCCCGAGGTGGAAGCGAAGGTGAGGGGTGTCCACGGTGTAAGTGGAGTCAAGCCCGACCTGGTGTTTGACCCGCCGTGGACGAAGAACATGATGTCGGAAGCGGCCAAGCTTCAACTGGGCATTGAAGACGTCATTGCCATCGCCAGGATCCATCGATGAAACTCACCTCACACGAAGAATACGGATTGCGCTGCCTGATCCGCCTCGGGCGGGAAGGACTAAGCGGGAGACTGACCATCCCTGAGATCAGCAATGCCGAAGGCGTCTCGGAGGCCTACGTCGGCAAGCTCCTGCGGATGCTGCGCCTAGGCGGATTCGTCACGGCTGCGCGCGGTGCCGGCGGCTATTCTCTGGCGCGCCCGGCCAGACAGATCGCCCTCGGCGACGTGATGGCTGTACTCGGCGGTCGTTTGTTCGAGAGTGATTTCTGTGAGACGCATTCCGGCCAAATGAAGGACTGCGTCCACTCGGTTGATTGTTCCCTTCGGGTGCTCTGGCGCACTGTGCAGGCGGCAGTTGACGACGTCCTTGGAAGGACCACCCTTCACGACTTACTTCGTAATGAGCAGCAGATGATTACCTGGGTCAAAGGCTTCGGGGAATTCGCTTCGCACATTTCAAGGCAAATAAGCATGCGACCGATGGCGAAGGACAACCAATGAATTTCGATCCCAACCAAATCGCTCAAACATTGACCGCCTCCATCAGGCTCTCTTTGCCGCCGATCGCAATCTGCTTTACAGACAAGGTGCCGGCAGGTATCAGGAACTGGACGGGGCGCGTTCCCGCGGGCTGCCGGTTCTGGCAGGAAGCGGCAACCGAAGTGTTTGCCACCTCCCCGAGTGATCACGACCTGTGCGCGATCGGCACGTTCACGCATAATCTGGAGACCACCGAAGCGCACGATGCCGACCGTCGCGACGCTCTGAAGGTCTTCGCCGATCTGGGTTACGTTCGGGAGCAAGACATTGCCGCAATCCCGGTGCTAGAGTCGCGGCCGTCCCATGTGCTTTATGGGCCGCTGGCGACGATACCGCTAGCACCCGACGTCGTGCTGCTCTTCGGAAAGGCCGGCCAGATGCTGATCCTCGCTGAAGCATCCCAGCAGGTGGAAGGGGACCTGCCGCCGGCAATGGGTCGGCCTGCCTGCGCGATTGTTCCGCAGGCGTATAACACCGGACGAGCTGCACTGAGTCTGGGCTGCTGTGGCGCGCGCGCCTATCTGGACGTGCTGACGGACGGTGTGGCGCTCTGGGCGATTCCTGGCTCCAAACTGGAACTTTACGTGGAACGCATAGCAGCGCTCGCGCAAGCGAACGCCGTTCTGACAACCTTCCACCAGGTGCGCCGCAAAGACGTGGAGGATGGCAAGAGCCCGACGATCAAGGAATCGTTGGCAGCGATGGCGAGCCGGAACCAGGTTGAGCCGCGGAAAACCTGAGAGGGTGAGAACGCTTGTGAATCCCTTGCAGTCCGAGAATTTAGCGTCGAGCCGCTAAAGGACAAAAGAGAGGAGAGGTAACGCGATGGCGTATGTGATAGCTGAGCCCTGTATTGGCGTTAAGGACACGGCATGCGTGGATGCCTGTCCGGTAGATTGCATTCATCCTAAGAAGGACGAAGTAGACTTCGAGAGCGTGACTATGATCTACATCGATCCGGTCGAATGTATCGACTGCGGCGCCTGCGTGCCAGTGTGTCCGGTGTCGGCAATCTTTGCACTGGATGACCTGCCTGAGAAGTGGGCGGACTTTACAGAAGTGAACGCGAAGTACTTCAAACGCGATCCCGTGGCCTAGAAGCAAGGGTTGCGGATGGCTTGTTGGTTCGATTTGGTGGACAGGTTGTTTGCAGAACAAGGGAAAGGAGATGGTTTATGGTTGCTCTAACAGAACGAGCGGTAAGTAAGGTCAAGGAGATGATTGAGGCGCAGGCGCAGGCGCCAGCCGGGATGCGGATCGCAGTCGTCGGCGGAGGTTGCTCCGGCTTCAGCTACTCGATGAGTTTCGAGAACAACCCAGGCATGTTGGACAAGACGTACAACTCTGGTGGGTTCAAAGTGTTTGTCGACCAGGCCAGCCTCTTATACCTGGATGGCGTTGAAGTGGACTTCGTGGACACGCTCGAAGGCTCTGGCTTCAAGTTCAACAATCCTCAGGTGAAATCGACCTGCGGATGTGGAAGCTCGTTCAACGTGTAGTGATTCATCCACGGGACTCTCAAGAAGAGGCGCCGAATTGAAGTATCAGGTTCTCCGCACAAGGACCGTGCTTGAAGCGAGTGCGCGAGCACGCTAGTGTTACATCGGCGCGGAGTTAGGCCCACCTGCGCCAAGAGGGGTGGCCCGATACGAGGTCCGCATAGACGGAGGGAATGTCGCAGTCGAAGTATAGAAAAGTGTGCTTCAGGATGCAGCCGGGAAGCATATCCGCATATGAATGTTTCGAGGAAGGAGATAGCGTATGGGTTGTAGTGGTGGAGGTTTTCCAGTTGCGGCGCGCATAGAGCCCGGAGGCCGGAAGGTGTTCTGTGTGAAGTTTCAAAAGGAGATGCCGGGCCTCAGCGAAGTTCCGTTCGAGGGACATCCGCTGGGCCAGAAGGTCTATGAAAATGTCTCCAAAGAAGGGTGGAGCATGTGGCTTGAGCACATGAAGATGCTCATGAACGAGTATCGCCTGAACCTTGGCACTCAGGAGGCGCAGGAACTTATCATCAAACAGATGGACGATTACTTCTTCGGGGAGGGCTCCGCGCTTCCGGCGGGATACGTGCCGGCAAAGACGAAGTGACGATTGCCCAAAACCATGCGGCTGGGGAGAAGCAGAAGGTTGCGCCTGCCATCCGGCGGAATTCGGAGCGCTGCACGCTCCGCCCCGCATACCCGACAACATCCTCATGAGGAGATTTGAGACATGAATAACGTACCGTGGACCAGCCCGAACAAGAGACGTAAATGGAGGGATGTATGCGAACTGAATGGGTAGAGAAACGGTCTAAGGACCCCATCCCTACGCAGATTTATTACGGCAGGCAGGGCGTGGTCACCGAAGAGATGGAGTATGTTGCCCTGCGCGAACGCCTGTCGGCCGAAACGATACGGGATGAGGTGGCGCGCGGGCGGATGATTATTCCCGCAAACATTCACCACACAAATCTAGAGCCGATGTGCATCGGGGTTGCCTCTTTGTGCAAAGTGAATGCGAATATCGGCAACTTCGCGACGACGTCGAACATCGACGACGAATTGGATAAGCTTCGCTGTTCGCTGCGCTATGGCTCCGACACAGTGATGGATCTATCTACAGGCGGCGACATTCCGCGCATCCGTGAAGAAATTATCCGCAACTCCCCGGTGCCGATCGGCACTGTGCCGATTTACGAAGCGCTGTCGCGCGTCCGTCGCGTCGAGGATCTGAACATCGACGTGATGCTCGAAGTCATCGAAGAACAAGCCGAACAGGGCGTGGACTACATGACTATTCACGCCGGCGTCCTGGTGCAGTACATCCCTTTGACGACCCGCCGCATAACCGGCATCGTGAGCCGCGGCGGCGCGATCCTGGCGGAGTGGATGGTGAAGAATCATCGCCAGAACCTGCTCTATGAGTACTTCGAAGATATCTGCAAGATTTTGAAGAAGCACGACGTGAGTTTTTCTTTGGGCGATGGCCTAAGGCCTGGCTCGCTGGCCGACGCAAGCGACCAGGCGCAATTCGCGGAACTTGAGACGCTGGGGGAACTGACCAAAATTGCCTGGAAGCACGATATTCAGGTAATGGTCGAAGGTCCGGGGCATATCCCCATGGACCAGATCCAGATGCAGGTGGAAAAGGAAGTCAAGATGTGCCACGAGGCGCCCTTTTACACCCTGGGTCCGTTGGTGACCGACTTTGCGCCTGGATACGATCACATTACATCCGCCATCGGCGCCGCGATGATCGGCTGGTATGGCTCCTCCATGCTATGCTACGTGACCCCGAAGGAACACTTGGGGCTGCCCAACCTCGAGGATGTCAAACAAGGGCTGATCGCCTACAAGATTGCCGCTCACGCGGCCGACATCGCTCGCCATTGCCCGGGCGCGAGGGATCGCGACGACGAGCTGTCGCGCGCCCGCTTCGCCTTTGACTGGAACCGGCAGTTCGAGCTGTCGCTTGATCCGGAAACGGCGCGCGCCTATCACGACGAAACCTTACCTGAAGAAGGTTTTAAAGACGCCGCCTTCTGCTCGATGTGTGGCCCGAAGTTCTGCTCGATGAATCACTCGGCAAAAACCCAGGAGTTTACCGAGGCCGATGCCCAGGCCGTGCTGGGGCAAATCGCCGTAACGGGAGCGGGAGCCTAGTAGCTGTGTTTAACTCGCCACACTCTCCCTGGATCTCGAATGCGTGAGGAAGGTGTTAACGGGTGTAAACCGCGAGACAAGGGGACAACCGATGTCCTTGCGAATAAACGACGAAGCCCCTAATTTCACCACCGAAACGACCCAAGGCACGATCAACTTTCATGAATGGATCGGCGACGGCTGGGCGATCCTGTTTTCGCACCCGAAAGACTTCACCCCGGTGTGCACCACCGAACTCGGCTGTATGGCGGGGCTCCAACCCGAATTCCAAAAGCGAAACTGCACGATCATCGGCCTGTGGCCTGAGCGTCGACCTCGTGACCAACCACAGCAAGTGGGCCGTGGATATCGAAGAGACGCAGGGCCACAAGGTGAACTACCCGACGATCGGCGACCCGGAGCTCAAGATCGCCAAGCTTTATGGCATGCTGCCGGCCGAGGCCGGGAATACTTCGGAGGGCCGTACCCCGGCGGACAATGCCACCGTCCGCACGGTATTCGTCGTCGGTCCGGATAGGAAGATCAAGTTGATGCTCAGCTACGGACCCTTGACGCGGCTGCGTGACGGAGAGAGCCATGGATGACAACGTTCTCAAGCACCAGGCACTGGGGTTGTGGCTGCAGGGGCAGAAGCACCACCTCCGTGGCGACCTTGAGCGCGCAATCGAGCTCTACACAGAATCGCTCGGGCTTTACCCCACCGCCGAGGCATACACGTTCCGCGGTTGGGCCTACAGCTTTCAGGGTCGCGGCGACGAGGCAATCGAGGAGTGTAAGAAGGCGATCGCTGTCGACCCGACCTTCGGCAACCCGTACAACGACATCGGGTCCTACCTCGTCACAAGGGGAGAGCTAGACGAGGCCATTGAGTGGCTAGAGAAAGCCAAGACGGCCCCGCGCTATGAGCCGCGCCACTTCCCCTACATGAACCTGGGGAGCATCTACGCAAAAAAGTGGATGGTGGGTCGCGCGATCCAGGAGTTCGAGGCGGCGCTCAAGATCCATCCGGGCGAGCCGACCTGTCTTGCCGCGCTCGGACAACTACGAGGATCCCTCAATTAATGCCTGGTTGTTCCGCATCGACAGAGGGAACGCGTCGGTTCGCGCAGCGCGCCATCGATGAGGGGAATCCGGACAGCGCATACCGTGCGCTGGGACGCACTGCTCTGGTCACCTCGTCACTCGGCTTCGGCAGCTACCGGATCGACGCTCAGACCCCTGAGCACGCTGCGGCCCTGGATAAGGCGCTCCTTGGTGGCGTCAATCTCATCGACACTTCCACTAACTATGCCGACGGCTCGAGTGAGACCTGCATCGGAAACGTGCTCGCCCGCCATCGACGCGAAGAGCTCATTGTCGTATCCAAGGTCGGCTACGTGCAGGGGCAGGCGCTCACGATGGCGCGGGCGCGCGAGCAGGGCGGAGCTGCCTTCCCGGAGATGGTGAAGTACACCGACGGATGCTGGCACTGCATCCACCCACAGTTTCTCGCCGACCAGTTGGAGCGGTCGCTGAGGCGGCTCCAACTCGAGAAAGTGGATGTCTATCTCCTTCACAATCCCGAATACTTCTTCACAGAGGCGGCCAAACGGCACACGAGTGGTTCGCTCGAAGCGCTACGCGACGAGTTCTACGACCGGATCCGGCGCGCCTTTTCTTATCTCGAAGGTGAGGTTCGAAGGGGCCGGATCGGGTTCTACGGCGTCTCTTCGAATACTTTCGTCGTCCCGGAGAGGGACCCGAAAGCAACTTCGCTTGAGCGCATGTGGATCATCGCCCGCGAGGTGGCGCCCGAGCATCACTTCGCCGTTGCGCAGCTCCCTGGGAACCTTTTCGAGAGCGGCGCGATGCTGACGCCCAACTGTGTGACGGGCAACCAAACGGCTCTGGAGTTCGCGCAAGAACACGACCTTGCAGTCCTGGTCAACCGGCCGCTCAACGCCTTCTACAAGGAACAGCTCATCCGCCTCGCGGACACGCCGGTCCGGAGTCCCGAGGTCCATGCCCACGTCGATCCATTCCTCCCGCCTGCGTTCCGAGCTGAGTCGCTCTCGCGTAAGGCACTCGCCATTTTAGCGAACACGAAAGGCGTCACCTGCGTGCTCAGCGGCATGCGGCGACCGAACTACGTGGGCGACTCGCTCGGCGCGCTGCGCGGCCCGGCGTTCGATGTCGACCTTCACCTGTACGAGGCATTTACCCACATGTAACGGGAAGGCAGCGATGGACATGCAAGCAAATACTCCTCCTGATTTCACGCTGAAGACGGACAGGGACCGCGACCTTTCTGCCGAGCAAGTCGTGGTAGCTTACCACGAGAGAACGAAACACCACTACCACCGCTATGCAGCAGCGCTTGGCTACATGGATTGGGCTAAGCAGCCAGATCCGTTCCGCCGTTACGACGGAGCGCCGCTGGCTCGCCTTCCTTTCCCCGACGCGGGGCGAGCGCTTCCGTACTGGCAGCTCTACGTCGCGGACAACATGGTGCCGGTTCCGCTTTCGGTCGACTCCATCTCGCTCTTCTTCCGCTACGCACTCTCGCTGACAGCTTGGAAACGGTTCCAGGGAACCACATGGTCTTTGCGTGCCAATCCGTCGAGCGGGAACCTCCACCCGACGGAGGGATACGCGCTCTTGCCGTCGTTGGACGGCATCCTCAACCGTCCCGGCGTCTACCACTATGCCTCGAAGGCGCACGGTCTCGAGCTTCGAGCGGATCTCGAACCCTCGGTCTGGGCAGCCCTGACGGCACCGTTTCCGGAGGGTTCATTTCTCGTGGGGCTCTCGTCCATTCTTTGGCGGGAGGCCTGGAAGTATGGCGAGCGTGCGTTCCGGTACTGCCAACACGATGTCGGTCATGCGCTGGGGACGATGCGATTCGCGGCGGCTGCACTCGGGTGGAAACTCCGCCTCCTCGATCGTGTGGGCGACGCCGCCGTGGCACAACTTCTCGGACTCGACCGCGAGGGCGACTACGCGGGCGCGGAGCGAGAGCATCCCGAACTCGTGGCGCTTGTGGTCCGGGAGAAATGGGTCAGCGACCGGGGCCTCTGCCTGTCCAAAGAGTTGGTATCCCAGGTAGCCACTTCTCGATGGTACGGCACGGCTAACGTGCTGAGTCCCGAGCACGGCGTCGATTGGCCAGTGATCGACCAGGTGGCTGTTGCCACCACGAATCCGAGGATTGCGGCCGACGAAGAGTTCTCCAGGTTCCCTTCGGAGGAAGAGCTCTTCGGGGCGCCAGTTCGGTCCGGCGCGTTCACTGCGGAGAAAGTCATCCTGGGGCGCAGAAGCGCGGTGAGCATGGACGCATCCACCGCAATTCCTGCGGCGACCTTCTTCCGGATGTTGGCTCGTCTCGTGCCCACCCGAGACGGCCGATCTATGCCGTGGGACGCCCTACCCTGGCGCCCACGCATCCACCTGGGCCTCTTCGTGCACCGCGTGAACGACCTGCCTCCTGGTCTCTACGTGCTCGCTCGCGATCCGGAGAAGGTCGAGACACTCCGGCAAGCGATGCGGAGTGAGTTCCTGTGGCTACGCCCTTCGTCGTGCCCCCATGGCCTTCCGCTGTACCTGCTCAAAGAAGGGGACTGCCGCACTCTGGCCGCGAGCGTCTCCTGCGGTCAAGACATCGCGGGGGACGGGGCCTTCAGCCTTGGGATGATCGCCGACTACATGGACAGCCTTGTTGCCTATGGCGCCAGCTTCTACCGAAATCTCTTCTGGGAGGCCGGTCTCGTGGGCCAGGTGCTATACCTCGAGGCGGAAGAGGCGGGCATTCGTTCGACCGGGATCGGCTGCTACTTCGATGATCCGGTTCACGAGGTGTTCGGCATCTCTTCGCGCGATTGGCAGAGCTTCTACCATTTCACGGTGGGTGGCCCAGTCGAGGACAGACGCCTTACCACGTTGCCTGCGTACACCTTGGAGGAAGCAGGATGAGCACCCCGACATTCGTATTGGCAGCTCGAACCGGTGCGCTGGCCTGAGCTCACCAGACCATCTTGACTATTAAGTCAAGACCAGCTAAACTATTGATGGCCCGATATTTTCATGCGCCTCCGACCATTCGTCGCAGAGGATTACTGGGATTCCGGTTATGTCGCCGCCGGGCCACGATCCCAACTTGCGCGCTGCCTTAATTCTCAGGTGACCGTCCACCACGGTTCCATCGCTGCGCGCGAGCACCGGGACCTTGAAGCCAAATTCCCGGATGCTGGCGCACATGCGATCGACTGCGGCGTCGTTCTTGCGCGGGTTGCGCGCATAGAAAACAAAACGATCAATGGGCCACAATTCAATAAGCATCTGACTTTCCTCCTAAACTCAACTCCCAAAATGGTGAAAATCGGGTAGCCACGGTGCTAGGCTTTCATGCGTCTACCGAGATGGTGGAATGCCGGGCTGTGCAACGGGCCCGTTTGCTGTCCGCCGGCCGCTTTCGCGCGCCTATAATCGTCGCACTGTTTTCGAAAAGTCCCGATCTTACACGGGCAGTAAGAGCCATCCGGCATCGACCCATCGTTGCAGGAGCAGGACCGTACGAACGTCATTGGCGCGCTCTGTGACATGAACTCCTGCACTCTTCGGCGCGTCTCCAGGATGGATTCCAACTCCGCGACCTGTCCTCTTCGTTTCAGCTTGCGCGCCAGCCCCCGGTAGTGCCCGTGTGGGTTCATCAGCTTGCCGGGCGCTGTGGTTGCCTTCAGGTCGACCTCCAGGAACTCCGAAAGGGGAATATCTCCCAGGTCGGCTCTCACGTCCGCAAGCAGTTGGTCCGCGTCTACAGCGTCGCCATGCCGTTCCATGAGCCTTGCTCTGAACTCCTCCACCGCATTCTCAAAAGGGGTCCGGGGGTTTGAGGTTTCATCATCAACCTTCGAGGAAAGAGGTTTTTGGTTTTTGGTTTGGAGTTCCACTGCTGTTGAACGCTCAGCCACGGCACCGGGGTTCCCTTTTTCCCCTCTTTCTTTCTGATGATGATTTAACCCTTTCTTTTGTGGGTTAGATTTCTGAACCGCTACCGGTTCATTTTCTGAACCAGTCAGCGGTTCGCTTTTTGAACTGCTCGCGGTTCGATTTCTGAACCGCTTCTCCGGGGCCTTGATCTTGGTTGCAGGTAATTCCGCCGCCAGTCGCCAGGTGTCTGGCGTCCGTCCATTCTCCCGGTCCCGCTCGATTATCCTGGCGAACTCCAGGCGGCGCAGCGCCTCGACAACCGCGGCCCGCGCCAGACCCGTCCCCCGGTCCAGGCGCGTTCCGTCTCCCTTCACGATGCCGTCGCAAATCTGCGAGAGGGCGATCGCGTCTGAGCCATTGGCCCGGCCCTTCTTTGTGCCAAGGGTGCGCCGCGCGATGTACAGCACCACCTTGACCTCAGCGCCTGTGCAATCGGCCATCAGATTGTCCAGGAACCCATTCGGGACTGCGGTATACGGTATCACCCGGTATTCCTTCGCATCTGAGACCGCTTCGATTTCTGCTGGCATTTCGCCCACCCACCCCTCCCACCCATCAAAAAAGCGGGCTCGCAGTGCTGGCCGGCAATGCGAGCCCAATTCTCAGAACCGGGCCGGATGGGTGGGGAACGGTCCCAAGAAAGATTTGGCCCGCTCGATGCGTACACCGGTGGGCCGTTTTGTTTATTTTTGAATTCTGGGTTCAGGCCGCCTGGGCAGGCGTTACTTTGCCACTATTGCGAGGCCCGACCACAAGAATCTAGCAGTCGGAGCTAAGCACCTGATACACAAGAGCTTACAGCCGATTCTACGTTTGCCGCCGCGTGCCGTGTGACTCGTGGTGTGACTTGGCGGCGTGCTTCTGGCACTTCTGGTATTTTGGGGGCTTTGTGTCGTGTATAACTTACGTGTTTTCAATGTGGCGCAAGAGAACAAGTCCCCCCCCGCACCATAGAAAAAAAGGTGGTTAAGCGGGCCGGGACGAGAATCCCGGCCCTTCGTTTTTCTGCACTGTAGCCGTTTTTGTAACCATCGCATTCCCTGCCGTAAAAAAACCTGCCAGATTCACTTGGGTGTGGTTCCGATGCGTTTTGAAGGTCGGGGCCTCTGTATACGCGCCGCCGGCGCTATCCAGGCTTGCATCTTAGTGTGATATGCGATATTATATTGATCTGAGACAACGATATGCTATCGCATATCAGACCCAAACGCCTGAACGGCTTGCCTGATGCCCTCCGCCGTGAGCTGATTGAAGAGCGGCACACGCGCGGCTGGAGTCAGGCCGAGCTGGGGCAACGTCTGGGCTTGCCTCAGATGCACATTTCCGGGATCGAGACCGGCAAGATCGTGCCGCGGTTCGATACTCTCCTCGACTTGGTCCGCGTACTAAACCGCGACCTTTTGATGGTCCCTCGGGCGCTCGTGCCTGCCGTGCAGGCGCTGATTCGGGATCATCGCCGTCCCGATCGCGATACTAACGCCGATGAGGGTGAGCGTTCACTCTACGCCGCGGAGCGCGACGCAGAGGAGGAGCGGCGATGAAACTCGATCCAAAACTCAATGCTCTCGCAGTTCAGTTGCGTGGCCGGCAGATCGGCATTATCAACCGTCTCGCCGGGGACCGCTATCTGTTTTCATTCGAACAGGAATATGTCGACGACCCCGAACGGCCAACATTGAGCCTGTCCTTCAAGGGCCAGTCCGGGGGCCTGGTCACGGCAGTCGGTCCGGTAGGCCGCCGCGTGCCCCCGTTCTTTTCAAACCTGCTGCCCGAAGGACCCCTGCGCACCTATCTGGCCGAACAGGCAGGCGTGAAGCCGGAGCGTGAATTCTTTCTGCTGACAGTGCTCGGCGCCGATCTTCCCGGCGCTATCACTGTCACACCCCTCACGGCCGGCGGCCATGCCGTCGAGCCGCAAAAGGACGATGAGCAGGGTCAGAATTACCGCCGCGACGATGGTGTGCTGCGGTTTTCGCTTGCCGGTGTGCAGTTGAAGTTCTCCGCCGTCATGGAAGCCTCGGGCGGTCTGACCATCCCGGCTCACGGTGTGGGCGGGTCCTGGATCGTCAAGCTGCCATCCACACAATTCCAGGCAGTACCGGAGAACGAATACGCGATGCTCGAGCTGGCGCGCGCCGCCGGCATCACGGTACCCGAGACCCGGCTCGTACCTGTCGGCGACATCCGGGGTTTGCCGGAAGCCGCCGCGCGGATGGAAGGAAAGGCGCTCGTCGTCGAGCGCTTTGACCGTGCGGCCGGGGCGCGGCGCATCCATATGGAGGACTTCGCGCAGGTCTTCGGTCTGTTCCCCGATGACAAGTACGGGCATCCAAGCTACGCCAACATCGCTTCGGTATTGTGGGCCGAAACGGGTGAGGCGGGCACCTATGAATTTGTGCGGCGGCTGGTTTTTTCCGTGTTGATCGGCAACGGTGACATGCACCTGAAAAACTGGTCGTTGTTGTACCCGGATGGCCGCACGCCGGTCCTCTCGCCGGCTTATGATTTCGTCGCTACCTTTCCTTATATCCCCGGTCACAAGCTTGCTCTGAACTTCGGCGGAAGCCAGAGTCTCAACGAGATCACGGTCGACCAAGTCCGGCGTTTCGCCGACCGAGCGCGCCTCCCGGCGAGCCCGGTATGGGAGATCGTTCGCGAAATGGTAGAGCGGACCGCCGCTGCCTGGAAAACTCTGGACCAAAAGGATATCTTGCCTTCAGAGATGCGAAAGGCAATCGACAAGCAGATTCACGCGGTGATTGCGAAGACGGATGGGAAAGGCTGAGGGAGCTATTCCCGGCCTGCCCTGAGCGCGACGACCTGCGTTTCGGTTCGCATGATCTCAAAACGCAGCATCCAGTTGCGCGGGCCCGTACCCTCGACTGGGGAGAATTGCCAATGCCGGGCCGCTTCCAGCGCCAGCTTGCCAAGATAAGGCGAGCCACCGCGCTCCAGCGTGGCCTCCGTTACATGCCCCGATGGATCCACCGCAACCGTGACGACCACCGTGGCTTTGCCGTGAATCGTGTTCCGGGCTTTGGCGGGAATGCCGGGGAGCACGCGGCGCGTGATTTCATCTGGCGCAGCCGGCGTGCTGAGCGGTGGCTCCGCTGGGCGGTCCGGCGCGACAGGCGGGGCGGCCTCCGGCGCAGCCGTCCGATGCATCGCCACGCCCGCGGCAATCGCCGCCCCCAGGACGAGCACGGCGGCGGCGGCAACGTAATACCGGAGTCGCGGTTTCCGCGCGGCGGGTTTCACCACCGGTGTGGCGGGCGAACGGAGCCAGGCGACGATCTCGCCGGCGGACCGGCAGTTCTGCGCTACTTCCCGGAAGGGATCGGGCAGCACGTCAACCGCGGAAGACTGCAAAGCCTGTACCAGCACCATTCCCAGCGCCCGGATGTCCGCGGCCGGGTCGCCCGCCGACACCGCCTCGCTGGAGATCTTCACTGTGTCTTCGACGGCAAGAATATTCGAGGGCTTCAGATTGCCATGCACCAGGCCCTGGCCGTGCAGGTACGCCAGTGCATCCGCGACCGGTAGAAGCATTTCGCGGGTTTCGTCCGTGGTGAGCGGGCGTTCGCGGAGAACTTCCGCGAGGTTCTCCTCGGCGTACTCCATGACGAAATAAGCTAGCGGCATGCCTGCCAATGCCCAAGTTCCGGCGGCAAAGATGCGGACCAGGTGAGGATGCTGGAGCGTGGCGGCGCGATTCCAGCGCTCCACAAGCTCCCCGGCTTGCGCCTGGCCAGCGAGCACGAGCTTGATGACGGCCCTGCCCGAGGCGAACCGGGTCAGGAAGACCGCGCTCCTTTCACTGCCGTCGAGATACCGCTCCAACGGGAACTCCCCGCCTGCAAGTTCGCCTTCGCACTGTTGCCAATCGGGCATCCTCACCTGCGCCAGCACCGATCATCATCGGTGCGAATCTCTTCGGCTCAGGTTCAGTATACACGCCGCCGCCAGCTTGCTGTAGAGGCGCGAAGTGTTGTACATCTGATGGTTCGTCTGCGATGGGAGGGACTCTTGGTAGATTCGAGAAAAACACTCAATCCCGCCGTGAGCCGCCGCACGGTATTCCGCGGGCTGGCCGGGTTTCTCGCCGGTTCGCCTCTACTCCACAGCCAGCAAGATCCGTTCCGCGATCACAGCCGCGTTCCGGCGCTTGGCGAGATGCTCGACGCCTTCGACTTCGAGCCCGTCGCGCACGCGAAGATCGCACGGCAGGCCTACGACTATATGTCCTGGGGCGTCGATGGGGAGTTCACGATGCGCCGGAACCGGGAGGCATTCGACTGGGTCGGACTGGTCCCGCGCAGGATCGCCGGCGTGGGCCCGGTCCAGGCCGCGTCTAACTTTCTCGGCATGAACCTGCCGTTTCCGATGCTCATCGCGCCCACGGCCCGCCACGTGATGTTCCATCCCGACGCCGAGGCGGCTACGCACGCGGGAGCCACGGCCGCATCCAACACACCGTTTATCGTGAGCAATGCGGCCACCTTTCCCGTGGAAAAAATCGCGGCTGCGGCCACCGGTCCCTGGTGGTTCCAACTCTACCCGCAGCCCGGACCCGATTACAACCGCCAGACGCTCGAGAAGGCTCAAGCGGCCGGCTGCCGGGCGATTGTCGTCACGGTGGACCAGCAGGCTTCCGTCTACGAGCGCTCGACGCATGACCAGAACCTCGCCACCGCCGCGTCCCCGGTGCCGGCGCCGACTTCCGTAGGGCCGCGGCGGCGCGCCAACCCGTATCGCGTCCCGGACGGCAGGCTGTGGTACGAATGGACGCTGCTCGACGAACTCCGCCGGGTGGCGAAGGTTCCGCTGGTGGTCAAAGGCATCGTCACGGGGGAAGATGCGCGCCTGTGCCTGGAACACGGGGTCGATGCCATCTACCTGTCCAACCATGGCGGGCGGTCGCTGGACTACAACCCTTCCACGCTCGAAGTGCTGCCGGAAATCGCCGATGCCATCCAGGGCCGCGT
This sequence comes from Bryobacterales bacterium, assembly GCA_003170915.1. Classification (GTDB taxonomy): domain Bacteria; phylum Acidobacteriota; class Terriglobia; order Bryobacterales; family Bryobacteraceae; genus Fen-178. Next base: position 21,058 of record PMYB01000164.1, read on the forward strand.
CCCGATTCTCTTCGACAGCGGCATACGCCGCGGCAGCGACATTCTGAAGGCTCTGGCGCTCGGGGCCAGCGCGGTCGGCCTGGGCCGCGTGCCGCTCTGGGGTCTGGCCGCCTACGGCGGGCAGGGCGTCCAGAAAGTTCTCGAAATTCTGCAAGCCGAACTGCTTCAGGCCATGGCGGCGGCCGGCCGGCCCACGCTGGCTTCCATCGACAGAACCTTGGTAAGAACGGAGTTCCTGTGAGCAGGGCGCAGACATCCATTGGAGAACCGCCGGGCCGCATCGCTCCCGTCCGCGAGCTGGTCAACGCGTTCGAGTTCGAGGCGATGGCGCAGCGCAGCCTGAGCGCCGCCGCCTTCGCCGAGATTGCCGGCAGCGATCGGAGCACCTTCGAGCGCATCACATTGCGGCCGCGTATGATGGTCAACACCAAGCAGTTGGACCTGACCACCGAGCTTTTCGGCCAGCGGCTGTTCGCGCCCATCCTGGTGGGTCCCGCCTCCGAACAGAAGCGGTTTCACCCGGAGGGCGAGCTGGCCAGCGTGCGCGGCGCTTCCGCCGCGAAAACCGCGATGGTGGTTTCCGGCCGCGCCAGCTATCCGATCGATGAGATCGCCGCCCAGCCGGCCACCACGCTCTGGTATCAGGTCTACCCCGAGCCGGATACAGACGCGCAACGGCGCCGTATCGATCGGGCCGTCGGGCTCGGTTGCAAGGCGCTATGCATCACCATCGGCGGCGCGGACATCCTGAAGGCGCTGGCGCTGGGCGCGCGCGCCGTCATGCTCGGCCGGCCGGCGCTTTGGGCGCTGGCGGCCTACGGCTCCGCCGGTGTCCAGGCCGTGCTGGAACTGCTGCAGACCGAACTGGCCCGCGACATGGCCATGTGCGGCAAGCCGAACCTGAAGTCGCTGGACCCTGGCCTGGTGAAGATCCACGCACGAAGGCCTACGGCGTAGTGGGCGGACTCACTTGAGTCGATTGACGCGCCACCAGTTGCCAGCCACCCGGCCCTTTGAGCCAGACGTGCAAAACATTCAGGTGAGAGGTGGTGGACTTGCCGTCGGTGCTGTTCCGGATATCGAGGTTGGCCCGGATCAGCGCGGTCGTGCCATAGACGCGGACAGTGACTTCGCTGAAGTCCATCGCCTCGATGGTGGTCTTGCCGGCGGTGGCCGCGACCACATCGGCTTTGGTCTGGAGGCGCGCGTTGGAGTGGCTGTAGGTAAGATCCTCGTGCAGGAACTTCTGCAGCCCGGCGGCGTCCTTCCTCAGCATCGCCTGTCTCCAGGCTTCCGATGCCGTCAGCACTTCCTTGGCGGCAGCGTTGGGGGCGGGCTGCGCTACGGCAAGCGTCAAGCCGGATAGGAAAACGACAATCCATTTGGTCATAACTTCCCAGCTTAGAGCAATTCGTACCCGTCCGGGGATTGCCACTTGCATTTTCCAAATAATTACCCTATACTCCATAGAGTATGGGTAGTTTGACGGTGATTGCCGGTCTCGACCAGGCCCTACGCGCTTCCCAGGAGGTATCGATAGCATGAGATTCGACGACAATGCATTGAGCATCGGGCGGACCCCGCTGGTTAAGCTGAACCGCGTGGTCAACGGTGGAGGCGCCACCGTACTCGCCAAAATCGAAGGCCGCAACCCGGCCTACTCCGTCAAGTGCCGCATCGGCGCGGCCATGGTTTGGGATGCCGAGAAGCGCGGTGTGCTCACCCCCGGCAAGGAGCTGATCGAGCCCACCAGCGGGAACACCGGAATCGCGCTGGCCTTCGTGGCGGCCGCCAAAGGCTATCCCATTACCCTCACCATGCCCGAGACCATGTCACTGGAACGCCGCAAGGTTCTGGCGGCGTTCGGCGCCAAACTGGTGCTTACGGAAGGCCCGCTGGGCATAAAGGGCGCGATTGCCAAAGCGGAGGAGATCCACCGCTCGGACCCCGGCCACTACGTTCTGCTCCAGCAGTTCGAGAACCCCGCCAATCCGCAGATCCACTTCGAGACCACCGGTCCGGAGATCTGGGACGACACCGCGGGCCAGATCGACGTACTGGTCTCAGGCATTGGGACCGGCGGCACCATCACGGGCGTGTCGCGGTACATCAAGAAGGTCCGCGGGAAGAGCATCCTTTCGGTAGGAGTGGAGCCGGAAACCAGCCCGGTCATCACCCAGACCCTCAAGGGAGAGCCGCTGAAGCCGGGCCCTCACAAGATTCAGGGACTCGGCGCCGGCTTCATCCCCGGCACGCTCGACCTCAGCGTGGTGGACCGCATCGAGACCGTATCCATCGACGAATCCATCGATTTCGCCCGCCGGCTGGCTCGGGAGGAGGGCATTCTCTCCGGCATTTCGTGCGGCGCCGCGGTGGCCGTGGCCGTCCGGCTGGCCCGCGCGCCCGAATTCAAAGGCAAGACCATCGTGGCGATTCTGCCCGATTCCGGCGAACGCTATCTGAGTTCCGTGCTGTTCGAGGGTATCGCGTAGGCGCTCAAGGCCGTCGCATCATTCCCGGCAGCAAATTCGAACTCCCGGACGTGCCGCCGCACAAGATGATTGTGTTCCTGATGCAGCATCGCGGCCTCCGTCAGGCCGACCTGATGCCGATCTTCGGTTTCCGAAGCGTTGCGTCCGATGTGCTGGCTGGCAAGCGCGAGCCCGGCAAAGCGCACATCCGCAAGCTGGCTGAGTTCTTTCGTGTTTCGGCGGATCTCTTTCTTTAGAAGTTCGCGAGCAGGGAGGACATTTCGGCGGCGGTCACCGAATTAGTAAAATTAAGTTCCACATGAAATTCCGAACCCTTGCGATTCACTCGGGGAATAATCCCCAGGAACATCTGGGCGCTGTAATGACGCCCATTTATCAGACCTCGACCTTCGCCTTTCGAGGGGTCAATCGGCCCGGTCCCTTCGACTATTCCCGAAGCGGCAACCCGACCCGCAAGGTCCTGGAGACTTGTCTCGCCTCGCTCGAGGGCGGCACGGCCGGCTTTGCCTTCGCTACCGGCATGGCCGCCGAAACCACCGTGCTCATGATGTTTGAGGCGGGCGATACTGTGCTGGTCCACAACGACCTTTACGGCGGCACGCACAGGCTCTTCGAACGCGTCCTGCGCGGCAAGCACATCGCCGCCCGCTACGTGGATCTGCGCGACGCCGCGCAGGCGGAAGCGGCATTTACCGAAGGCGTCAAGGCGGTCTGGATCGAATCGCCGACCAACCCGCTCATGAACCTGGTGGATCTCGAAGCCGTGGCCGCCATGGCTCACCGGCACGGCGCCATTGCGATTTGCGATAACACTTTCCTGACGCCCTATTTCCAGCGCCCGCTGGATCTCGGCGTGGACATCGTGGTCCATTCCACCACCAAGTACATCAACGGCCATTCCGACGTGGTGGGCGGCGCAGTCGTCGTCAGAGATCCGGCGCTGGCCGAGAAGATCGGATTCCTGCAAAACGCCATGGGAACCTGCGCCGGCCCGCAGGATTGTTTCCTGGTGCTGCGCGGCATCAAAACGCTGGCCGTGCGCATGGAGGAGCATAACCGCAACGCCCTCCAGATCGCGCGCTGGCTGAGCAGCCATCCGAAAGTGGCGGCGGTGCTGCATCCCGGGTTGGAGACGCACCCGCAGCACGCGTTCGCCAGGAAGCAGATGCGCGGCTACGGAGGCACCTTCTCATTCCGCCTGAAGGGCGGCCAGGATGCGGTGTTCCGGATGCTGGAGAACGTCCACCTTTTCACGGTTGCCGAGTCGCTGGGCGGCGTGGAGTCGCTGATCGAACACCCCGTGACCATGACGCACGCCTCCCTACCCGCCGAAGTACTGGAACGGATGGGAATTACCCCCGACCTCATCCGCATTTCCGTGGGCATCGAAGACCTCGACGACCTGCTGGCGGATCTCGACGCGGCGCTGGCGATGGTGTAGCGTCCTGTTACGCCGCCGCCCTGGCGGGTAGTTCCTTGAGGATCTCGCCCACGAACGTCTTGGCGTCGCCGAACAGCATCAGGGTCTTGTCCATGTAGTACAGTTCGTTGTCGATGCCCGCGAAGCCCGGGTTCATGGAGCGCTTGATCACCATCACGGTGTGCGCCTTGTCCACGTCCAGAATGGGCATGCCATAAATCGGGCTGGTCTTGTCGGTGCGCGCGGCGGGGTTGGTGACGTCGTTGGCGCCGATCACCAGGGCCACGTCGCATTGCGCGAATTCGGAGTTGATGTCCTCCATCCCGTACAGCCGGTCGTAGGGGATGTCGGCCTCCGCCAGCAGCACGTTCATGTGGCCCGGCATGCGGCCCGCCACGGGATGGATGGCGAATTTCACGTCCACGCCGCGGCGCATCAGCGAGTCGAAAAGCTCGCGAACCTTGTGCTGCGCCTGCGCCACCGCCATGCCATAGCCGGGCACGATGATCACGCTCGAGGCGGCGTCCAGAATCGACGCGGCCTCTTCCGGGGTGGCGCTGCGCACGGGGCGCTTTTCGACGTGCGCGTGGGCCACCTGGAGCTGCCCGAACGCCCCGAACAGAACATTGGTGAACGAGCGGTTCATGGCCTTGCACATAATAATCGAAAGGATCAAACCCGACGAGCCATCGAGGGCGCCCGCAATCACCAGCATCTTGTTGCCCAGCACAAAACCCATGGCGCAGGCCGAGAGGCCCGCGTACGAGTTCAGGAGCGCGATGACCGTGGGCATGTCGGCTCCACCGATGGGGATGATCAGCAGCACGCCGAACACCAGCGACAGCCCGGCGAAGATGGGGAAGATCCACGTCTGGGCAGGGTTGACGATGAGCCACACTCCGAGTCCCGCGGCGATCCCAAACAGCGCGAAGTTGGTGAGGTTCTGACCGCGGTACGTGATGGGGCGCTGGGGCAGCACCTCCTGCAACTTGCCCATGGCCATCAGGCTGCCGGTGAACGTCAGAAACCCCAGCAGCGTTTCGAGCATGAGGGGGACCATCACGAAGGTGGGCAGAATCTCGTGGAACTGGTTGGCCCTGTAAAACTCGGCCGTTCCCACCAGCGCGGCGGCCAGCGCGCCGCAGGCGTGGGACATCGCGGTCCGCTGCGGCACCGCGGTCATGGGCATGATATAGGCGATGGGAACGCCGACCGCGGTCCCGATGAAGAACGCCGTCAGGATCCACTCCCAGTTGAACACTTTGAAAGCAAGCAGAGTGCCGACGATGGCCATCAGCATGCCGAGTTCGCCCGCGAGGACGCTGCGCCGCGCGGTGACCGGCGAGTTCATCCACTTGAGCGAGAGGATGAAAAGCGCGGCCGAGAGGATGTAGACGTAACTGACTATGTGGGCCATTATTTCTTCCCTCCCGGCTTCTTGAACATCTTGAGCATGCGGTCGGTGATGAGGTACCCGCTGACGATGTTGGTCACCGCGGCGGTGATGGCGATAAACCCGAGTACCTTGCTCAGCGTGGTGGCCCCCTGCGCGCCGGTAATCATAATCGCGCCTACCACCGAGATGGCCGAAATGGCGTTGGTGAGCGACATCAGGGGCGTGTGCAGCAGCGGCGAAACCTTGCGGATCACCTCCAGCCCGAGGAAAGTCGCCAGCATGAAGATATACAGTGTAATTTCGAGATCGGTGGACATGAAAGCTCCTGTCAGACGGTCGGCAACGCGGGCAGGCCCATGGCTTCGCGCACGCGTGGATGGACCACGTCTCCGGCGTGCGTCACCAGCGTTTCGGCCACGATTTCATCATCCCGGTTGAGGGTGAGCTGCCCGTCTTTAATGAGATACTTCAAGAACGTCGCGATGTTCTTCGCGTACATCTGGCTGGCGTGGTAGGGAATGGTGGAAGCCAGATTCAGGGGACCGAAGATCTGGACACCGCCGGCTTCCACCACTTCGCCGGGCCGCGTTAATTCGCAGTTTCCGCCGCGCTCGGCGGCTATGTCCATGACGACCGATCCCGGCGCCATACGGGCCACCATCTCGCGCGTGATCAGGATGGGCGCTTTCTTTCCCGGCACCGCGGCTGTGGTGATAACCACGTTCTGAGCGGCCAGCACGCCGCCCATGAGCTCGCGCTGCCGGCGGTAAAACTCCTCGCCCATGGCTTTCGCATACCCGCCCTTATCTTCGGCCGCGCCGGCTTCCATTTCGAGCACCACAAAGCGCGCGCCCAGGCTCTCCACCTGTTCCTTTACCGCGGCGCGAATGTCGTAGCCGCTGACCACGGCCCCCAGCCTCTTGGCGGTGGCGATGGCCTGAAGCCCGGCGACGCCCGCGCCAATCACCAGCACGCGTGCCGGGGCAACGGTTCCGGCGGCGGTCATGAGCATGGGGAACATGCGGGGCAGGGCATCGGCGGCCAGCAGCACGGCCTTGTAGCCCGCCACGGTGGCCATCGACGAGAGCGCGTCCATGCTTTGGGCGCGCGTAATCCGCGGCATCAGTTCCATGGCGAGGAAGCTCACGCGGCGCTCGGCGAGCGAACGCGCCGCATCCAGTGCGGTAAGCGGCTCGCCGAAGCCGATGAGCGCCTGCCCGGGCCGGAGCAACGCCAGGTCCGCGGCGCCGGTCTCCGGGTTGGCGCCCGGCGACCGCACCTGCACCACCACATCGGCCGACTGGAACACCTCTTCGCGGCCATTCGCGATGCGCACGCCCTTGTCGGTGTATTCGGAATCCGGGAATCCGGCGCGCAGGCCCGCTCCGGCTTCCATCAGGAACTGGGTGCCAGTTTTATTGAGAACGGCGATTGCGCCCGGGACCATCGCCACCCGGCGCTCGCCCGGCGATACTTCGGAAACTATGCCGAGAATCATTCCAGGTATGGATCTCCTTGAATGCAAACATAGTAACAGAATGGCGGAGGCAAAAAGAACCCCGGCCATGCCAACAGGTCCACCCCCTTGCAAAAATCGACTATAATCGCGTCTGAATCGCAATTCAGTGGAGGTTTCGATGAAACGTTCCCATCTCGGCCGTTTGGCAGTTTGCCTGTGCCTGTTGTGGCTCGGCGCTTACGTCCTCGCGTCTCCGCCGCCGGGCGGTTACCACCTGCTCAAGACAATTCCATTGGGCGCGGCGCCAGGTGGCGGCGAGTATTTCGACTACATTACCGTGGATGCCGCCGCGCGCCGCCTCTACCTGTCGCACGGCACGGAAGTTCAAGTGCTCGATGCCGATAGCGGCGCGGTGGTGGGCAACATAACCGGTTTGAAGCGGGACCACGGAGTTGCCCTGGTCCCCGAGCTTGGCCGCGGATTCATCAGCGACGGAGATGCCGGACAAGCGGTCATCTTCGATCTCAAGACGCTGAAGACCATCGGCCAGGTGAAAGCCGACCACGATGCGGATTCCATTATTTACGACCCGGCCTCAAAGCGCGTATTTGTCTTCAACGGCGACCCCAAAAGCTGCACGGTGATCGATCCCGCGAAGGGGACCGTGGTGGCGACCATGGCGCTCGGCGGGGCTCCGGAGCAGGCCGTCGCCGATGGTAAGGGGATGATCTACGACAATCTCGAAGACACCAATGAGGTGGTCGCGATTGATTCGCGCACGCTCCAGATCAAATCGCGGTGGCCGGTGGCGCCCGCCGGACAGCCCGTCTCCATGGCCATGGACCGGCAGCACCGGCGGCTGTTCATCGGAGGCCGCAACCCCAAGCTCTTCGTGGTCATGGATGCCGACAGTGGAAAAATCATCGGCCAGCCGTTCCCCATCGGCGACCGCGTGGACACCAACGTCTTCGACCCCGAAACCGGCGTAGTGGCCTGCTCCACGCGCGAGGGCACTATCCACGTCTTCCACGAGGACTCTCCCGACAAGGTCACTCTGGTCGAGACCGTCAAGACCGAGTTCGGGGCCAAGACCATGGGCCTCGACGCAAAGACGCACAACCTCTTCGTGGACACGTCGGGTTTTGGCCCGGCCGACGCCGCCTCCAAACAGCAGCCCAGGCCGATTCCAGGAACGTTCCACTTGCTGATTTACGGGCGCTGAAGCGCCGTTACCCCTTTCGCAGCGCCAGCACGGCGTTCAATCCACCGAACGCGAATGAATTGGAGAGCGCGTACTCCACCTGCGCGCGCCGGGCGTGGTTGGGAATTACGTCCAGGTCGCACTGGGGATCGGGCTCGGTGAAGTTGGCAGTGGGAGGAAGCACGCCATCGCGGAGCGCCAGCGCCGCGGCCAGGCACTCCAGGGCGGCCGCCGCGCCCAGGGTGTGGCCGTGCATGGATTTCGTCGAACTGATCGCCAGGCGCTCCGCGTGCGGGCCGAAAACGGAGCGGATGGCCGCCACCTCGGTGGGATCGTTGGCGAGCGTGGCGGTGCCGTGGGCGTTGATATAGCCAATCTGCTCGGGCGCGAGGCCGGCATCGCGCAAGGCCGCCCGCATGGCCCGCGCGGCCCCTTCGGCGGAAGGTTGCGTGATATGGCAGGCATCGGAGGACATTCCGAAGCCCACGATTTCCGCGTGGATGCGCGCTCCGCGGGCGCGGGCGATTTCCAGCGGTTCCAACACCAGCATGGCGCCGCCTTCGCCCAGGATCATGCCGCGGCGATCCTTGGAAAACGGGCGGCAGGTCTCCGGTGAGACCACGCGCATGGCCTCCCAGGCTTTCAGAATCCCAAGGCTGAAGGTCGCCTCGCTGCCGCCGGCGATGGCCAGGTCGGTCGAGCCCGCGCGCACCATCCAGAAGGCCTGGCCGATGGCGTGGCCGGAGGAGGAACAGGCCGTGGAAATGGTGAAGCTGGGACCGGTGATGCCGAACTCCATGGAGATGTGGCTGGCGCCCGCATTGGCCATGGTCTTGGGGATGGTCAGCGGGTGCACGCGGCTGTGGCCCAGCTTGTACAACTCCCGAAAGCCGATGTCTTCCGTGCTCTGGCCACCCACGCAGGACCCCGTGATGATGGCGGCGGTCTCGCGCAGCTCGGGCGTCCAGGAAACTCCGGCGTCGGCCACGGCCTCGCGCGCGGCGATCACGGCGAACTGCGCGAAACGGTCCATGAAGTCGGCGCGGCGGTCGTCGAAGTACGGCTGATGGCTGTAACCCCGCACTTCGGCGCCGTTCTGGAAGCGCAACTGGGAGCGGTCCGCGGATTCAATGGGGGCGATGCCGGAGCGGCCCTCGCGAAGCGCCTCCGCGAATTCCGCGGTATTCCGGCCCAGAGCGCAGATCGCGCCCATTCCGGTGATGGCCACGCGCCGCATGCGCTACTGGCCGGCCTTCACGCCGTCGGCTTTGGCGGCGACCAACTTCTCGACGCCCTCGCACATCTGGCGGACGTTGCGCACGCCGCGCACCTCGTCGTCGGGAATGCTGATATCGAATTCATTTTCGAGGGCGAAGAGGATTTCGACGGCATCCATGGAATCGATTCCCAACTGCTGGAAATCGCTCTCGATCGTGACCGTTTGAAGGGGAATGCGCTTGGAGGTGGCAATCACTTTCAGCACCCGTTGGATCAATTCGTCGGACATAGCAATCGGCTTACCGTTTCAAACTTATAGCCCCGGTCCAGCAACAGGGGAACCAGGCGCCGGACGGCTTCCACGGTCACGCCGATATCCGGCCTGGCGCAAAGCTCGCGTCCGTCGTGAAGACACAGGATAGCGCCATT
>PMYB01000085.1:0-13245 GCA_003170915.1 Bryobacterales bacterium
AAAGTGCAGGCGTACTACGCCGTAAAGGCCAATCCCGCGCCGGAAATCATCCGCACGCTCTACCGCGCCGGCGCCAGCTTCGATGTCGCTTCGCTCCCCGAATTCATGCTAGTCCACGAGAACATCCAGCACCTCCCGGCCAAGGAGCGGCAGGATTTCATCTGGGACAAAATCATCTACGCCAACCCCATCAAGCCCAAGCGAACGCTCGAAGCTCTCGACGAGTACAAGCCGCTCCTCACGTACGACAACCCGGATGAGCTGAGTAAAATCAAACGGTACGCGCCCCATGCCGGCCTGGTATTGCGGTTGCGCGTTCCCAACACCGGCTCGATGGTTGAGCTGTCGAGTAAGTTCGGCTGCGACACCGGCGAGGCCGTGGACCTGATCCTCGAAGCCTTCCGCATCGGGCTGGTGGTGGAAGGGCTGAGCTTCCACGTCGGCAGCCAGTGCACCAATTTCGACAACTTTGTGCAAGCCCTGAACATCGCGGCGGCGGTGATGGAGGAAGCCAGGGCGCGCGGCCACGAGATCAAAATTCTCGATATCGGCGGCGGTTTCCCGGTGCCTTACGACGCGCGCGTGAAGCCCTTTCCGGTGCTCGCCCGGAAGATCAACTCGGAAATCGGCCGGCTATTTGCCAAGGACATTGAGATTCTGGCCGAGCCGGGCCGCTTCCTGGTGGCCACCGCCGCCACCGCGGTGGCGCGCATCATCGGCAAGGCCTTCCGCGACGGCAAAACCTGCTACTACATCGACGACAGCGTGTATCACACGTTCTCAGGCATCGTATTCGACCACTGCCAGTATCGTCTCAACGCGTTCAAGAAGGGCGACACCGAAATCTGCACGGTATTCGGGCAGACCTGCGACGGTATGGACGCCATCGTTCAATCCGAAGAATTGCCCCGGCTAGAGATCGACGATCTGCTCTACTCAGAAAACATTGGCGCCTACAGCAACGCCTCCGCGACGCACTTCAACGGCTTCGAGCCGGCACAGGTGGTGCATGTGAACGAGTAAATGTGGCGCAAAAACTCATGTTTGCCGTGTAGACTCGTCTCGGCACCCGCGCGCTGGCTGAGGACTGAACCGCGGCCGTTTCTGTGCACCATGGTAGCAACAAGCGAACTGGGGGATGGCTACCGATATCACGTCTTAGCGCTTGTCACCAAAGGCCAGGCTGACGTACTGCCGTACTAGACAGTAATGCCGAGGAATTGATCCTACGAGTTCCTTGCTCTGTACCTAGAACGGGTCACCTGGCGTGGACAGCCCGCGTGGAAATGAGTGGGTCGGCGTCCAGCGCCACAGAAGGTTAATCCACTCCTTCGGCGGATCGACCAACTCTGTCAGCTTCTCGAACATCTGCGCCATCGTTTCGCACGCCCACTGTGCTACTTCAAAACCGATCAGGCCGTTTCCTGCAACCAACTTCTTCGCCTTCAGGAGGGCCGTAACCGTCTTGGGTAGGGGTCGGTGCCGGAGGTGGACGATAGCGTTTCGCAGTTCCACCAGTGAATCGAAGCTCTGCCACGGTTCTGCACCGTAGTCGAACGTTCTTTGACGGACGAGGATCGGGAGCAACGACCACTTTACCCGCAGTTCGAGTCGGTCGAAGCCATATGGGAGGCCGTGCGGGATGCTGAGCGGCGGGCGCAAGTGATGCACCTCAAACCATGCGCCGATCTCGTTGATAGCAGATTCGGCGACGACGACGCTGAGGACTACTGCGGTAACTGCCTCCTGCTGTTCGCCGAGCGTGCCACCCTGCCCATGCGCACGTTTCGCCGCCTGCTTGGCCGTAATGAACAGCAACCCGGAGGCATGCGAGCTTACGAGCGGGTTGTAGTCGTCGATAGTGCGACTCCTTCTGGTCCCGCGTCAGCCAAGTTGCCTCCCCAGCTAGACGCACATTGGGCCTACCCTGTTGATACCACGAATCGGTATTCGGGAGGCACGAACAATGGGTGAAGGCAGCCCAGTGCAAAGAGCAACACCCTCTCGTGCCCACAGAGCAGCGTTCAACAACGACGAATCATTTGCGGGCTTTGCCGTCCACGCGCACCGCGCGAGCACAGGTTCGGAGCTGAACGTCCGCTGGAATAGCTACTTCGTCGTTAGCCCGATTGATGTCCCCGTGACCTCGTGCCTTGCAAATCTGGCACAGTATGCCATAATTGCAAGGATGATACCGCGCCGAATCGAAGCTCTGGTCCGCGACCGCCTTGGCCATATGCCGGCCGTGGCTCTGCTCGGTCCGCGCCAGGTCGGCAAGACTACGCTTGCCCACGCGATCGCGGAGGGGCGAAAGAGCGTCTATCTGGATCTGGAATCGCAGATGGATCGGGAGAAGCTCACGGACGCGGCATTCTATCTCTCGGGGCATGTGGACGATCTGGTGGTTCTCGACGAAGTGCAGCGGGTGCCGGAGTTGTTCGCAACCTTGCGCGGGCTGATCGACCAGGGCCGGCGGCAGGGCAGGAAGTCCGGCCGCTTTCTGCTTCTCGGTTCCGCGTCGGCCGATTTGCTTCGGCAGTCCGAGACGTTGGCCGGGCGCATCGCCTATATCGAGCTATCGCCGTTCGATGTGCTGGAAGTCGGCGCCGATCTGCGCCGCCGGTTGTGGGTGCGCGGTGGCTTGCCGGAGAGTTTCCTGGCCGATGACGAATCGCGCAGTCTGATCTGGCGGCAGGACTTCATCCGCACCTATTTGGAGCGCGACATACCGCAGCTTGGTCCGCGCATTCCGGCGACCACGCTGCATCGCTTCTGGACGATGCTTGCACATGTGCAGGGGGGCCTGTTCAACGCGGCGCAACTCGCCCGCGGGCTCGCTGTCGATGGGAAAACCGTTGCACGCTATCTCGACCTGCTGGTCGATCTGTTGCTGGTGCGGCGGTTGGCGCCTTTCCAGGCCAACATCGGCAAGCGTCTGGTCAAGTCGCCGAAGGTATATGTTCGCGACAGCGGGATCGTGCACGCGCTTTTGAACATCGGCGACCACGAGGCGCTGCTCGGCCATCCCGTGTCGGGCGCCAGTTGGGAAGGTTTCGTCATCGAGAGCCTGATTGCGGCGGCTCCCCGGCAGACGGTTCCGCTATTCTACCGCACCGGCGCGGGAGCGGAAGTGGACCTGCTACTGGAAATCCCAAAACACGGCCTCTGGGCCATCGAAATCAAGCGCGGACTATCGGCCCGCCCCGAGAAAGGGTTCTTCATCGCCTGCGACGATCTCAAGCCGGCGCGGCGGTTCGTGGTCAATTCGGGGACCGAGCAATATCGGGTCGACGCGAATACGGAGGCGATCGGAGTTCGTGGACTGGCGGAGACGCTGGCGGCTCTGTAGTATCCTCCGCCGCCACCAGAGCGGGACATTGGCGCTTACAGCAACGCCTCCGCCACGCACTTCAACGGCTTCGAGCCGGCGAAAGTAGTCCACGTGAACGAGTAGCGAATCTACCAACACCGTGTCGAGGTGTATACTGAATCCAACTCAGAAAACCCGACTAGACTGGGTTCACGGGTTGTGAGGCGCCAAGCGGAAGTCTTGTACGCTTCTATAAAGGGTTCATGAAAAAGCTGCGGATCGGCATTATCGACATCGTTTCCACGGGCCCGACTCGGGCTTTATACGCACGCATCATGAACGCCAGCCTCGCCAGTATCATGCCCCAGGTCATTGGGGTCTGGTGCAAAGAGGAGGGTCATGACGTTACCTTCGTTTGTTACACCGGCTTTGAAGACCTGCTGACGGAGTTGCCCGATGACGTCGACGTGGTCTTCATCGGCGCGTTCACCGAAGCCGCGCACACGGCGTACGCCCTGAGTAATCTCTTTCGTGGGAGAGGGGCGATCACCGTGATCGGGGGGCCGCACGCCCGCTGTTACCCCGAAGACGCCGCGCGTTATTTCGATTATGTGCTGGGCTACACGGATAAGGGTACGCTCCTTGACGTCTTGCGGGACCGCTCGCAACACCGGCCCGCGGGCGTCCACCTCGCGGCCTCCCAGCAGCCCAGAACCCTCCCGGGTGTACGCGAGCGTTGGCAGTTTATCGCCCCGACGCTCAGGAAAGCGCCCCTCCTCAAGATGGTTCCTATGCTCGGCAGCCTGGGGTGCCCGTACACTTGCGCCTTTTGTATCGATTCCACGGTGCCCTATCAACCCATGGACTTCGAGGTGCTCCGCGATGATCTCCGGTTCCTGCTGACCAGGTTCAAACGGCCTCTGGTAGGCTGGCACGATCCCAATTTTGGAGTCCGCTTCAACGACTACCTGGACATGATCGAGGACGCGGTCGCTCCCGGCAGCATCGACTTCGTCGCCGAAAGCAGTCTGTCCCTGCTTTCCGAACCGCATCTCAAGCGGCTCAAACGCAATTCATTCAAAGGCGTCCTTCCCGGCATTGAATCCTGGTTCTCCCTGGGCGAAAAATCGAAAACCGGCGCGCTGGTCGGGATGGCCAAAGTTCGCCAGGTGTCCGAACACGTCAATCTCATCCTGCAGTACATACCCTACATCCAAACCAACTTCGTGCTGGGGCTCGATACCGACGAAGGGTCCGATCCTTTTGAACTCACCAAGCGATTCCTGGACATGACTCCGGGGGCCTTTCCGGCCTATTCCCTTCTCTCCGCATTCGGCCGGGCCGCGCCGCTCAACCTGGATTACCAACGATCCAACCGCGTGCTGCCCTTCCCATTCCACTTCCTCAACAATAACGGCGCCATGAACGTCAGGCCGGCAAACTATTCCTGGCGGACCCTTTACGACCACATCCTCGATCTGACCCGGTATTCCTTCTCCACGCGCGCTATCTTCCGCCGCTTCCTGGCGACCGAAGGGGTGACTGCACGTTGGCTGAACCTGGTGCGCGCGGTTTCGACGGAGGGCTTCGGAAGGGCCAGGTACCACCGGGAAATTCGCAATCGCCTGGACACCGACCCGCAATTTCCGCCCTATTTCGAGCAGGAGAGCAGCGTGCTTCCCCAGTTCTACAAAGATATAGTGCGCCAGGATCTCGGACCGCTGATGGAGTGGCTTCCCGAGGGGGCTCTCTATCACGATCCCAACGCCTACCTGAAGTCCGAGCGGTCCAAAGATGTGGTAGCCCTCGTCTAATTGCAAGCGCTCGTCGCGCGGTTGCGGGATCGCGTGGTTCCAGGCGGACCCGGCTAATGGCGCCGGGTCAACGGTGATATGATCGGCACAGGTGTCCTATGAGAGTCTGGCTGGGTATCTTTGCGGTACCGTGTATTTCCCTCTTTACGGCATCGGCAACGGCCCAAACCGCGGCCGATGAAGAAACTCCAAAAATCTCGCTCAGTGTTCCATCGGGAGCGCCGCTGCGCGTGTACTTGACCAAGCGGGTATCGAAACGGGTCGGGGCGCCGGTGGAGGCTAAGCTGCTGGAATCGGTGTTTGCATTCGACCGGGAGGTGATCCCTGCCGGGACGGTCGCACAAGGTCAGGTAAGCCGGGTTCAGCCGGTCGGCAAATGGCAGCGGGTAAGAGCGATTGTAAACGGCGATTTCACACCGCTTCGCAGCGCTCAAGTGGAATTCACTGCCCTGATCTTGCCGGACGGGCATACGGTTTCTACGCATACCGTGGAGACGGTGGGGTTGAATTCCATCTACATCGAGCCTTCCAAAAAGAAGAAGCGAAAAGCGCAGCCCCAGAACCCCAACGGCGGAATTCTCGGCACCGCAAAACAGACCGCGAAGGACCGCATCAACGGCGCCATCAATGCGCGCAGCAGAGGGATTGCCGACATCGTGCGCGGCCCCAATAAGAAGGAAAAACTCATTGATCTCCTCTGGTCGAAGCTGCCCTACCACCCGCAGTACGTGCGACGCGGCACACGGTTCGATGCGCCGTTGCGGGACCCACTGCAGTTCGGCTTCGAGTCGGTCAAGCAGGGGGATCTGGCCGAGTTAGGGTCGCAGCCGCTCCCGGACAGCGTAGTTCATGCGCGGCTGCTCACGGCGTTGAATTCCGCGTCGGCCAAGCAGGGCGAAGCGGTGGTGGCGGTGGTGGCTGCGCCACTGTTTTCCGCGGACCACAAACTGGTGTTTCCGGAGGGCACCCGGCTGATTGGCACGGTGGTGGTGGCGACGAAAGCCCGATCCTTTCATCGGGGCGGCCAGCTTCGGTTCAACTTCCAGAGGGTCGATTTACCGCCGGAAGTCGCAAATCTGAGGCCCGCGGCGCCCCGGCCGGAGCCCATGAAGACGCAAGCCACGCTGGCTGGTGCCGAGGGAAGCGGCACGGCGCCGATCAAGGTCGATTCGGAAGGCGGCGTTGAGGCCAAGGAATCCAAGACGCGCTTTATCGCACCCGTGATTTCGCTGATGCTTGCCAGCCGCGCGGCGGATAACGATGCCGGGCGCCACCAGGCTGCCGGCGCTACGGGCGGAGACGCCAATATCTCCGGCCGGACGCTGGGAGGCGGATTGGGACTCGGAATGCTGGGCGCGGCGGTATCGCAAAGTTCCCCGTACGTAGGGATGGCATTTGGTTATTACGGATTGGCGTGGTCGGTGTATTCAAGTGTGATCGCTCGCGGAGGCGAAGTGCAGTTCGACAAGAACGCCATGATGGATATCAAGTTCGGGGCGCGGATGCCGCCGCAGGTGTCGAAGTTCCGGGCCGCGTTGGAACGGGCGGGGCAGTGAGCTGCCGTCCGGCCACCCGGCCTCTCACTCAGGTCTTACGGGAGCAATGCGAGTCTCCAGCCGTCGCTATCGCTAAGGCCCGGTAACGGCAATCTTCACAGTATTGGCGTTGGGAATTCCCCGCTCAGAGACCAATAACGTGTAAGTGCCGCTGGCCAGACTTGGCACCTGTATGTTGACCTGGTACAAGCCGACGCTGCCCGGGGTCAATCCCGCAAACAGCACACTGGCATTCTGACCTCCAATGGTCGCCGTCACCGGTCCTTGGACCGTCGCGAGCGCGGCCGGGTCGGAAGGCGCCGCAGCGCCGTCGGCAGGTGCGTTGTTCACCGCGCCCAAGCCGGTCATATATACCGTCACGACGCTCCCGGATGCGGCGGGAGTCCCGGGATTGACGCTCCCGTTCGCATTGATCACCACGTAGATTCCAGGTGCAATAGGATTGGAGGTAAACGGCAGCACCGGACTCAGGCTGTCGTTTACGGTAACCTGAACGCCAGCCGTCGTTCCCGGGGCCAATGAGGACACATTCGTTACTTCAAAGGGCATCTGCACGTCAAGTTGTCCGGCGCTCGTAAAATAGAGCGGCGCCGGAAAACCGTTGATGGTCACCGAGGTGGTCAACGCCGGGCTTGGGCCCAGAGTGCCGACTAAGGGTATGGTGCCGGTATATCCCTGGCCGCCCAGATTGAGACCATAGATTTCGATGATCGAGCCGGGCGCGACGGGCTTGTTGGCAACCTCCCCGGCATTATTGACTACGCCTCCCACATTGACTACCGGCGAAGGCAAATTGCTCGGCTGAGGCGCTTCCCGCCATAGGATCACGCCCCCAGGCAGGTCGTCGAAGCCTTCCTGGGCGAAGCCCGGACTGTTGTGCTGAAAAGCGAGATACAACTTGCCGTTGGAAGCAAAGCTCGCCGATTCCCACACGTCGGTCACTGCCGGCGCCGGGCTATTGCCAGGGTTGCACGCGGTCCATTTTGCCAGGTCCGTCGAGCGGATGAGCTTCGGCCAGCCGCACTTCACTCCATCGTAATTCCCACCGATATCGGTGGCCGAAACCGCCGCCTGACCTTGCGGACCAATGGCGAGCGTGATCGGAAACTGAAGGGCGCGGTTACCGTCATCCGGCAATTGCACGGGAGTGGTCCAGGTGTTCCCGCCGTCGTTGGACGCGGTGAGCCACAGGTTAGTCAAATACGTCCCCTGAGATGTTTGGGTCAGGTTGTTGAGCTGCATATCGACGAGGACGCGCGGATTGGCTCCGGAAAATGCCAGCCTGATGTCATCGCCGGTTTGGAAGCCGTTGCCGGTCAGTACCCTCGTCGCTGTAGTTGCAGGCGACCTCCAAAACCACACGATCCCATTATTGCTGACTGGGTCATTGCACATGAAGGCCACACCCGGCTTGCTGGAGCTATCCAGCGTCAATGTGTAAGGGCAGTAGTAGCCAGGGTTGCTGACGTTGCCGGCAGGCACCGTGGTCTTGGTCCACGCAGTGGGAGCGGCCGTCTCCGCGCCGGTGATGTAATATATCGGCCCGGGGTTCGTGCTAGCCAGCAAGAATACCTGCCCATTAGCCACTTGCAGAGAGACCCCATCGCTTCCCAAGGAAGCGGGAGCCGCGGAGAAGACCTGCTGCTTGCTCCAAGTGACGCCTCCATCGGTCGAGAAGGCGATCGATACAGAATTCGCTCCACTGTTCCCGGTTGAATCCGTAGGGCTCTCGTAGGCAATTGCAAGCCGGTTCGTGCTCGGATCGAAGGCCGCGGAAATTTCCGGGGCGTTGGGGTCCAATGAGTACACCGTGTCAATCTTGACGGGAGCCTTCCATTGGTGATGGGCCCGGTCCCACCCTACAAAATACACGTCCGTGCGGAACTTGTTGCCCGCGGTGGCATTCGATTCGTCGCTGAAAGCCATGGCGGGATCGCCATTGGCGTCCAGGGTCAACGAAACTTGCCTGCCGTAGGAATCGGTGCCTTGCGCGGCGACGACCGCCTTCGGCGTAAGCGCGGCCATGCTGAAACCGGTCGGCGGCGGGCCGACAAACGCCTCCGTCGAGGCGTAGCCGGGAGTGTTACCCACAAGCGCAAACACCCGATACGCGTAGGCTGTGAAGGGATCGAAATTAGTATCCGTGTAGGTCAGCGAGGAGCCGTTGACAGTCGCGGTAACGTTGTTGGACACCAGGTAAGCGCCGTCACTGATCGCGCGCCCCTGAACGACGTAGCTGGTCGCGGTGGGAACGGCTGGCCAGTTCAAAACCACTTGACCCTTACTGGCTGAGCTTACCGATAGAACAGGCGCCGGAGCTTGAGCCCACAGGTACGGCGCCGCCAGCAGAGAGGCCAACACACATAGGGAACTGAATTTCACACCTGCCCATTGCATCTTCATGGAACGCCCTCCGTCTACCCTGACTGAAATTCTTACTGAGCTGATACTACATCAAATCACGCCGAGAAATCAACAAAAATGCGCAACGTCGGGCCGGCCGGGTTCAAAAGGCAGGGACAAGACTCATCGGCCCCAGGAGACTCCGACGACGGGAACGAAATCGTGGAGCCAGCCCTGCAGGCGGGCGCCGGGCGCCGCGGATATCACTCGGGTGGGAAATGGCGTGACGTAGTCCCGCAGATCGAGACGCAGCCACCAGTGCGGCGCGAAATGGAGTTTCACGCCGCCGCCGTAAGTCAGAAGGCTCACCGCCTGCGTGGCGCGATGAAGCAGCGCCAGGTCCATCAGCGGCTCGTCAAGCGGAACCTCTTCGGTGCCGCGATAGATCTTGACGCCGGCGCCGGCCGCGACGAAGGGACGAAGGAATGCGTCTCGGCTGAGAGGCGAAAAGACAAGCTCGCCCAGAAACGCCGAGGCATCACCGTCCAGATTTGCTTCGGCGCCATGCGAGGTAATTGCGAGGTCGCCATCCTGGAAGGTATAACGTCCCTCGATGCCGAAGTGCTCTCCGAGACTTCTGCCCGCCACAGCGCCCAGGACGAAGCGCGCCCCGAAACCGGCGCGGCCCGTGCCCGTTGTGCCGCTCAACGTGGCATCCCGGTAGAAGCCGAAGCCGCCCGTCGCGCCCGTCTCCCAGACCTGGGCGAGGGCAGGCATGACACAGAGTGCGGCGGCAACCGAACGGCACAGATGCCTACGGACGCTCATCGCAGATCTCGCCCCCCACTCTCAATTGATACCCCGCCGGCCGGTGCCGAAGCAACTGACGCCGACCCCTACGCCGTGGGAGCCAGGTCCCTTTTTCGCACACTACGCAGCACGCCGAGCGCGATGGGCACGGCGCCGGCGAGGATGAAGACGGCGTCCCCCGCCATACGCACCCATTCCAGCTTGTGGTAGAGGCCGCCCATCAGGAAGTTCAGGCGGCGCGCGTGCCAATACCCGTTGGCCACGGAATCCCAAAGCTGGAGGACGCCTCCGGGGAACAGGTCCAGGAGGATCATGAGGGCGAGGCCCACGTTAACGCCCCAAAAGCCCACCCGGATGAACTTCTCCGTCTCCTTCCAGGCGGCATCGGACTGCATGGCCCTCAAGCAGAAGACCACCACCGCCAGGGCCAACATCCCAAAGACGCCAAACAGGGCCGCATGTGCGCGGTTGGGAGTGAGCGTCGTGCCGATCTCGAAGTAAGAAACGATGGGCAGGTTGATGAGAAAACCGAAGATTCCCGCGCCTACGAAGTTCCACACACCTACTGCCATGAGGAAATAGATGGCCCACTTCTGGCCACTCGCGAGATCGTGGCCACACGTCGAACACTGCCTGTTCTTCAGCTTGATGAAGTCCCAGGCGTCCAGGGTTAGGAGCGTGAGGGGCACAACCTCCAGCGCGGAAAAGCATGCCGCCAGACCCATGTTGAGCGTCCCTTGCCCCGTGAAATACCAGTGGTGGCCTGTGCCGATGATCCCGCCGCTGAGGTACAGGATGGCGTCGAGGTAGATCAGGCGCGTGGCGGTCTTGGTGCTCACCACGCCCATCTGGTGGAACATGATCGCCACCAGCACCGTCGCGAAAAGCTCGAAGAACCCCTCCACCCAGAGGTGGATGATCCAGAAGCGCCAGTTGTCGATTACCGCGAAGTTGCTGTGCGGGCCATAGAAGAGGGCGGGCAGGTAGAAGACGGGAATGGCCACGGCCGCATAGAGAAAGAGCGAGGAAAGCTCGCGCTTGCCGGGATCTTTAATGGCGGGCCTCAAGGCCCGGAACATCAGAACCAGCCAGAAGAGAAGGCCGACCGCCAGCAGGAACTGCCAGAATCGCCCGAGATCCAGGTACTCGGAGCCCTGGTGCCCCAGCCAGAACCAGAGTTGCCCCAGCTTGTCGTTGATGCCCAGGTACTCTCCGGCGAGGCTGCCAAAGACCACCACCACCAGCGCACCCAGAAGAGCGTAGACACCGGCTTTCTGGCCCCGCGGTTCCTTGCCACCCACCCAGGGGGCCAGGAAAAGGCCGCCGCCCACCCAAGCCGTGGCGATCCAGAAGATCGCGAGCTGCAGGTGCCAGGTGCGTGCCAGCGTGTAGGGTAGGAACCGGGCGATGTCGATGCCGTAAAAGGCCCCTGGCTCCGCGCGGTAGTGGGCCAGCGCGCCTCCCAGTAACGATTGGGCCAGGAACAGCAGCGCCACCGTGGCGAAGCACCACCCAGTGGCCCACTGGCTGGCCGTGAGTTTCAGCGGCGTGACAGCGGAGTGGACCATGTGGGCATCGGCGCCCTCGCCCTTCCAGCCCAGGTAGTCGAACTTGCCGAAGAGGAAGAGGATGAGGCCCAGACCACCCAGGAGGGTGATGAGACTCATAGCGCTCCAGACATAGGCTTCGGCGGAGGGCCGGTTGCCCACCATCGGCTCGTAGGGCCAGTTGTTAGTGTAGGAGTAATCTTTGCCCGGGCGGTTCGCCGAACAGGCCCAGGCCGCCCACGCGAAATAGGCGCTCAGCGCCTTGAGCTCCGTGGGGTTCTTAATATAGTTGGCGGGCAGTCCCGGAGCGGCGTCCTTCCTGGTGAAGTACTCGCTCCATTCGGCACTCTGGGTCCGATAAGCCGCCACCTCCCCGGGTGTGAGAAGGAGCGTCTGCGAGGCCGGTTGGTACCGGTTCTCTTTGAGCACCCTCCTCACTTGCGCGGATGCGGCGCTCCGCTCATCCGATGAAAGCTGCGCGAAAGGTCTGCCGTACTTCTCTACGGCAATCGTGTCCCGAGTCACCTCGCTCAGTCTGTGCAGGTACTCGGCGCTGTAATCGGGGCCCAGGTAAGCCCCGTGGCCCCAGAGGGTTCCGTGCTCCATGAGGCCGTACTTGAGGAAGACCTCCTGGCCCTTTTGGATATCGGCCCCCGTGAACACCACGTTTCCCGCCATGTCCATGGCCTTCTCGGGAATGGGCGGGGCGTTCGTGTAAGTCAAGACGGTAAGAAAGGATAGAACCGAGAAACCAGCGATCATGACGAGAATCGCCGAGTGTCTCCACCACGGAGAGAGTGCCTCCGCGTTGCCGGATATGTCAGTCATTTCATGCTCCCTTTCAACCGGGATTTTCATCTTAGGCTCCCGGACACAATGTATTCTACATCTGAACGCTTCCCTTGAAACGGTTCCAGCCCAGGAATCGACAAAGTCGCCAGGTCAGGTTAGCGTCTTATGAAACCTCTTCGCCGCCAGCCACAGTGTCACTACTCCCATGACGCCCAGCGCCAGCATCTGCGGCCATAAGATGCCCGGCCCAACCCCCTTGAGAAAGACTCCACGGATGATCACCAGGAAGTAACGCAGCGGGTTCAGATAGGTCAGCCATTGTATTGCCCGCGGCATGTTCGCGATGGGGAACATGAAGCCCGAGAGAAGAACGGCCGGGAGGTAAAAGAAAAACGTGCTCATCATTGCCTGCTGCTGGGTCTGGCTGATCGTCGAAATGAAAAGACCGGTCGCGAGCGTCGTTACCAGATATATGCCGGTGGCAACGAGCAAGACCAGCAGGCTGCCCCGGATAGGCACGCCGAACCAAAACACCCCCAGCACCGTGATCAGCACCGCGTCGGCGAAGCCGATCAATGCGAACGGCACGGTCTTGCCGAGGATGAACTCGAGGGGCGTGATAGGTGAGACCATGATCTGCTCCATGGTGCCGATCTCTTTTTCGCGCACTACCGCCATGCTGGTGAGCATCAGGGTGATGAGCATCACGATAATTGCTATGACGCCGGGGACGTAGAAATTCCGGCTCTCGAGGTTCTCGTTGAACCACGCGCGTGTCTGGAGTACGACACGGCCGGTTTTCCCCGCTCCTCCGGTCATCCGCGCTACCCGGCTGGATTCAATTTCGGTCGAGAACCGCCCTGCAATGGTCGAGCTGTATCCGAGCACGATACCCGCCGTATTGGAGTCCGCGCCATCCACGATGAGCTGAACTTGAGCCGGCCTTCCCGCCAGCAGATCCTCTTCGAAGCCCTTGTCGATCTGAAACGCGGCGCCAATGTCACCGCGGTCCATCAACTCGCGGATACGCCTCTCGTGTGGGGCGTGCCCGATTAATTCGAAATAGCCGGAAC
>PMYB01000085.1:13337-14809 GCA_003170915.1 Bryobacterales bacterium
GACCATGACCGCTCCGAAGAGCGTAAGAAGGCCTGCTTCCACGGCAAGAATTTCCAGCCCGACGCCTTTCAGGTAAATGCCCTTGAGGAGTGTCACGAAATAGCGGGCGGGGATCAGCCGCGTCGCTAATTGGATCGGCACGGGCATGTTGCCAATTGCGTACACGAACCCGGACAGCAGAAACGATGGCAAGAAGGTCAGCACCATCGCCAGTTGGCTCGCCAGAAGCTGGCTTCGGGTGACGATGCTGATCGCCATGCCGAACGAAAGCGCTCCGGCCAGGAAGATTGCGGCCATCGCGAAGAGCAACGCCACGCTGCCGCGCAGGGGAACGTGGAACAAAAACTCGCCCATGACCACAGCCAGCAGCACGTCGAGCATGCCCAACCCGAAGTACGGCAACAGCTTGCCCAGGACGATCTCGCTGCCCTTCACCGGTGTGGAGATGAGTTGCTCCATCGTCCCGGTTTCCCACTCGCGTGCGACGGTAAGAGACGTGAGCAGCGCGGCGATTACCGACATAACGACGGCGATCAGCCCGGGGATGATGTAGTTCTTCGACTGCATATCCGCGTTGAACCAGACGCGCGGCTGCAAATCGATCCCCCCGGAAACGCTCCGGCCCGCGGTCCGCTGCATCTCCCGAAGCGCGACAGCTTGGGAGTATCCCCGCACCACCGTCTCGGCATATCCGATGGCCACTGTCGCCGTGTTCGAGTCGCTGCCATCGACGATTGCCTGCACCGGCGCTTCCCGCCCGGACGCGATCCGTCGCGCGAAATCCGTGGGGATAATCAGGGCCATAAGCGCCGCCCGGACGTCGATGGCCCGCTCGATTTGCGGGTAGTTTCGCACCTGCGCACGGATCGAGAAGTAGCGCGAAGCCGCAAACTGGCTCACGAGCTCACGGCTAGCCGGCGATTCGCTTTGGTCCCAGATCGCCAGGGGCACGTTGTCTACGTCGAGCGTGAGCGCGGAGCCGAACAGGACGAGTAGCAGCATGGGAATCGCGACCGCCATTCCCAGGCTCCGCGGATCGCGGATAATATGCGTGAATTCCTTGCGGGCAACCGCCCAGACGCGAATCCACTTCACTGGCGTACCCCCTTGCGGGCTTGCTCCATGCGGTCGCGTCCCTCGATCAGGGATACGAAAACGTCTTCCATCGACGGGACGATTTCGGCGGCGCTAGCGACGCCATAGCCTTTCTGCTCGAGTACGCGCCGGATCTCGGGCGCCGCTGCGTCGGCATTCTCCGCAACAACGTGCAGCCCTTTGCCAAAGAGCGCGACGCCGTTGATGCCGGCCATCTTTTCAATCTCACCCATCGCGTCCTGCGGCCGGTCGCACAATACTTCAATGACGTCTTCCTGCATGGACTTGGTTTTGAGCTCCTCGGGCCTGCCAAGCGCAATTAACTCACCGCGGTAGATCAGGCCGATGCGATCGCAGTACTCGGCTTCATCCATGTA
>PMYB01000227.1 GCA_003170915.1 Bryobacterales bacterium
GGCCGCCGCGACATCCGCCAGCTTGGTGGAGCCGGCCATGCCGTACATCAGCGAAAAGCCGTAAACCAGGAATCCGCTGGAGAAGGCGCCCAGCAGCAGGTATTTCATGGCGGCCTCGTTGGAGCGCTTGTCCGTGCGCAGGAAGCCCACCATGACGTAGAAGGAGAGCGCCATCAGCTCCAGCCCGATGAACAGCGTGATCAGGTCCGTGCCGGTCGCCAGGAAGAACATGCCGCATTGCGCGAACAGCATCAGCGCGTAGTATTCGCCGTGGTGCTCGCCCGCGACTTCCAGGTACTTGTACGACGCCACCGCCACCATCAGTGCGGCCACCACGAAAATCCAATTGAAGAAGATGCCGAAGCCGTCCACCGTCACCGAGCCTTGAAAACCGGTGAGCTCCGACAGACCGTTGGCCGTCAGATAGGCGTACTGGCGGTACAGCCCGTAACCGGTGAAGCCTTCCGCCAGCACCACGAAAATCACCAGCCACTTGCGCTGGCGCGGGTCGGGAAAGATGAGGAAGTCGAACAGCAGGATGGCGCAGCCGAACAACGCCAGCATGATTGCCGGGATGATGGTGAAGTGGTCGGCGGACGTGTAGAACTGGCTCATCGTGCGCTCCTGACCTGGATGGCCGCCACCTGGCCCCGACCCGCAAGAGCGGCGGGTGCCCCGAAGTATCCCGGCCTGACACGCTCCACAATCTCGGTCACGGGCTTCCGCAGAATATCGAAGTACGGCTTGGGATAGATGCCGATCCAGAAAGCCCACACGATAAGCGGCGCGAAAACCGCGATCTCGCGGAAACTCACATCGGGGAGTCCCAGGTTCTTCCCGTTGGTGACCTGGCCCAGCATGGTCCGCTGGTAGAGCCATAGCAGATAGGCGGCGCCCAGGATCACGCCCGTCACAGCGAACGCCGCCCACACGCGGCTGGCTTCGAACGCGCCTTGCAGAATGGTGAACTCACCGATAAACCCGTTGAGCAGCGGCAGGCCGGCGGAGCTCAGCATGGCAATCGCGAAGATGACGGCGAATTTCGGCATCACGTGCGCCAGACCGCCGTATTCGGAAATCTCACGCGTGTGCCGGCGCTCGTAAATCACACCGATCACCAGGAAGAGCATGCCCGTCGAGATGCCGTGATTGACCTGCTGAATCACGCTGCCGGCGATCCCGTTGGGGTTCATCGAAAAGATTCCCAGCGTGCAGAAACCCAGGTGGCTCACCGAGGAGTACGCCACCAGCTTCTTCCAATCCTGCTGCATCAGGCTCACCAGCGCGCCGTAAATGATCCCGACGATCGAAAGAACCGCGAGGATTTGCACGATGGTCTGGTCCACCGAGGCCTTGGGCAGCAGCGGGAGCGAGAACCGCAGGAACCCGTAAGTCCCCATCTTCAGCAGCACGCTGGCCAGGATGACGGAGCCGGCGGTGGGCGCCTCCACGTGCGCGTCGGGCAGCCAGGTGTGGAACGGGAACATGGGCACCTTGATGGCGAAGCCCAGGAAGAAAGCCCAAAAGACCCATTGCTCCAGACCGAGCGGAAGCTGGAGTTTCATCAGATCGGCGATTTCAAACGTGTACGTGCCGAACTGGCGGAAGTGCTGGAAGTAGAGCGTCAGGATGCCCAGCAGCATCAGCACCGACCCGGCCAGCGTATAGAGGAAGAACTTAATGGCCGCGTACAGCTTTCGCGGGCCGCCCCAGATTCCGATAATGAAATACATGGGCACCAGCACCAGTTCCCAGAAGACGTAGAACAGGAAGAAATCGAGGGAAATAAACACCCCGATCATGCCCGTCTGCAACAGCAGGAACATGGCGTAGTAACCCTTGACGCGGTCGTGAACCGCGTTCCAAGAGGAGAGAATCGCGAGGAAGCCCACCAGCGTGGTGAGCATCACCATCAGCAGGCTGATGCCGTCGATGCCAATGTGGTAGTTAACGCCGAGCGTGGGGATCCAGCTTGCGCGCTCCTCGAACTGGAAGCCGGAGACATCCGCGCGGAAGCGCGAGACCAGCGGCAGAGAAACCAGGAACCCGGCGAAGGCCGCCAGGTTCGCCCAGCCCCGGATCAGGCGCGTGCTATTGGAAGGAATGAAGAGCAGGACCGCCAGGCCGGCCAGCGGCGTGAATAAGACGATGCTTAGTAAGTGCTGGTCCATATCGCTACCGCGCTATGTAATATCCCAGGAACGCCAACACCCCCACCACCACGAAGAATGCGTACGCCTGCACGCGCCCGGTTTCGAGGATGCACACCGGGTAGGAAAGCATCTTCACGAAGAAAGAGCCGAAGCGCACGGCGCCGTCGATGATCCAGGTGTCCCACCAGATGGAAATGCGCGAGGTAAAACGCGTCAACCAGCCCGCGCCGTTCACCCCGCCATCCACCACGTTGCGGTCGAACGCGCCGCATACACGGCCGCCGCCCTTGCCGAGACCGTCGACAAAGAGGAAGTCGTAGATCTCGTCCACATACCATTTGTTGTAGAGCACGGTGTACAGGGGCTTGCATGACCGTTCGATGGAATCGGGGATGGAGGGCCGAGTGTGATAGAAGTACCGGGCGACGGCAATGCCGATGATGGCCACGGCCACCGAGAGCGTCATGAGCAGCCACTCCAGCGGCGCGTTGTGAGCGCCTTCCCCGGCAGCTTCCGCCGCACGCGAGGTAAAGGCGGGTGCGAGCCACCGTTCAAACGCGCGAAAGCTCTCGGGCAGGTTCCACAACTTGGGCGTTCCCAGCCAGCCGGCCAGCACGCAGCCAATGGCCAGCAGGGTGAGCGGCACGGTCATAGTGGCGGGCGATTCGTGTACGTGTTTCTCCACTTCCGGCGCCAGGTGCGACTTGCCGTAGAACGTCATATTCATGAGCCGCCACATATAGAACGCCGTCAAACCGGCGGTGGCCAGACCCACGAGCCACAGCAGCTTCGAGCCTCCGGGCGAGCTGTACGCCTGCCACAGAATCTCGTCCTTCGAGAAGAAGCCCGCCAGGAACGGAATGCCCGCGATGGCCACGGACCCGACCCACATGGTCCAGTGCGTGGTGGGGATCTTGTCCTTCAGCGCGCCCATGCGGCGCATGTCCTGCTCGCCGCCCATGGCGTGGATCACCGAGCCGGAGCAGAGGAAGAGCAGGGCCTTGAAAAACGCGTGGGTGAACAGGTGGAAGATGGCCACCCAATATGCGCCCACGCCCAGCGCCAGGAACATGTAGCCGAGCTGGCTGACCGTGGAGTACGCCAGCACGCGCTTGATATCGTTCTGCACCAAGGCGATGCTCGCGGCCAGGATGGCGGTGCACGCGCCCACCACCGCCACCACCATCGACGTGCTGGGCGTCAACTGGTATAGGGCCGCCGAGCGCGCCACCATGTATACGCCCGCGGTCACCATGGTGGCCGCNNTGGATCAGGGCGGAGACGGGCGTGGGACCTTCCATGGCGTCCGGCAGCCAGGTGTACAGCGGAATCTGCGCCGATTTGCCGGTGGCGCCGAAGAACATCAGCAGCGAAATCGCGCTGAGAACGCCAAAGCCCGCCACCTCCGGAGCGAAGTGGCCGCCGCGCAACAGCGCGTTGACGTCCGTGAACCGCACCGTGCCCAGCACCGACATCATGAGCAGCATCCCCAGGATGAAGCCCGCGTCGCCCACGCGGTTCATGATGAACGCCTTCTTGCCCGCGTCGGCCGCCGACTTCTTGTGGAAGTAGAAACCGATCAGCAGGTAGCTGCACAACCCCACGCCTTCCCAGCCCACGAACAGCAGAATGTAGTTGTTCGCCAGCACCAGCATCAGCATGAAGAAGACGAACAGGTTCAGATATCCGAAAAACCGGTAGTAGCCGTTATCGTGGGCCATGTACCCGATGGAGTACACGTGAATGAGGAACCCCACGCCCGTCACCACCAGGATCATGACGGAGCTGAGCGGATCGAGCAGGAACCCCCAGTCGGCCTGGAACGTGGCGAGCTGCCCGTTGGCCATGTGAAACGGCAGCCCGGCGAGCCACGTGAACTGCACCACCTGGTGCACCCTGCCCGCCGTCTGCGAAAGCTGCCAGACGGCGCCCACCGAGAAGATGAAGGAGAGCAGCACCATCCCCGGGCAGAGAAGACTCACGAGGAACTTCAAGGGTGAGTGCAGGTGTTCCCCGGCCCCGGGCCCCCGGCCCCCGGCCCCCACGTCCAGGGCCACCGCCACATCGGACACCGGCTGCGGGTCGAGGCGCTTCCCAACGAGCAGCATCAGCAGCGCTCCGAAAAGCGGGAACAGAGGAATCAGCCAGATTTGGTCGAGGAAATTCACAGCGCTCCTACCACTTCAGTAAGTCCATTTCATCCGCCTGCACGGTCTCCTTGTTGCGGAACAGCGCGATCAGGATGCCCAGCCCCACCGCGGCCTCGGCCACTGCGTCGGTAATCACGAAAATCGCGAAGATCTGCCCGTTGACGTTGTGCAGGGCGTGCGAAAACGCGATGAGGTTGATGTTCACCGCGTTGAGAATCAGCTCGATGGACATCAGGATGATCACGACATTTCGCCGCGTCAGCACACCCACCGTTCCGATGAGCAGCAGCGCCGCGCTCAGGGCCAGGTAATGAAACGTCGTAATCGGATGCATGGTCAAATCCTCTTCTTAGCCATCACGACGGAGCCCACTACCGCCACCAGCAGCAAGACGGAAGCGATCTCGAAAGGCAGCAGGTACTCGGAAAACAGCGAATCCGCTATCGCTTCGGTGTTGCCCAGCCCCGGCGGCAGCCCGGCGCCGCCCTCGGCGAAATGGAACGCATCCTTGCCGCGGTACAGAAAGTAGCCTACCCCGGCGCCCACCGCGGCCACGGCCGCCAGCGCCACCAGCCACTGCTTGTTGAACTGCCGCTGGTGGGCCGCCAGGTCCAGATTCACCAGCATGATCACAAACAGGAACAGCAGCATGATGCCGCCCACGTAAAGCACAATCTGCACCGCGAACAGGAACTCCGCCTGCTGCAATAGGTACAGCCCCGCCACGCCGAGCAGCGAAACGATCAGCGAAATAGCGCTGTGGACCGCGTTCCGCCGGGTGACGGTCAGAATGCCGCCGCCCAGCACCAGCGCGGCGAAAACGTAGAACAGAATCGTATTGATATCGGTCAGCATTTGTATTGCTTGGGCCGGGGCCCCTCTTCCAGCATCTGCCGGTCCCAGATCATGCCTGGCCGCGAATAACTGGCCAGCTCGAAATCCTGCGTCAGCTCCAGCGCGTCCACCGGGCAAGCGTCTTCGCACAGCCCGCAGAACATGCACCGGGAAAGGTCGTAAGTAAAGGTGGTAAGCTCCTTGCGCCGGGTCTGCTCATTGCGCTCGCTGCCCACCACGATCAGGTTTTCCGGGCACGCCAGCGCGCACAAATTACACGCAATGCACAGCGTCTCGCCATTATCCGGGTTGTTGTTGAGCCGCGGCGCGCCGCGATACCGCTCGGCCACCTTGGGCCGTTCCGCGGGGTACTGCTCGGTAACGATGTACTTGGGATTTTGATTGCGGAACGTGACCGCGAGCCCTTGGAACAGATCCACCAGAAAGATTTTCCGGAAAATCTTGCCTCCGCTCACCGGTCCACCTCTCCGAGCACGATGTCCAGCGTTCCGATCACCGCCACAATGTCCGCCACCAGCCCGCCGCGGACCATGCGGTCCAGCGCTTGGAGATTGACGAACGATGGCGGCCGCACGCGCACGCGGTACGGCTGCGTGGAACCGTCGCTGACCACGTAATACCCCAGCTCGCCCTTGGGCGCTTCGATGGAAACGTATGCTTCGCCCACCGGCGGCTTGATCACCTTTGCCACCTTGCCCATGATGGGGCCTTCGGGAATGTTCTCCACGGCCTGCCGGATGATGCGAACCGCCTGGCGCATCTCCTGCATCCGCACGATGTACCGGTCGAAGGTGTCGCCGTTTTGCCGGATGGGGATTTCGAAATCGTATTTCTCGTAACCCGAATACGGCTGCGCCTTGCGCAGGTCCCACTTCACGCCCGCCGCGCGCAGCAACGGCCCGGTCACGCCGTACTCCTTGCACTCGTCGGCGGTCAAGACGCCCACGTTGGTGAGCCGCCCCTTCCAGATGCGGTTGCCGGTCAGCAGCGCTTCGTACTCGTCCACCTTCGGCGGAAACATGTCGCAGAAGGCTTTCACGTCCTGCTCGAAGCCTTCATAGGTGTCGTATTGCAGGCCGCCGATGCGAAAGGCGTGCGTGGTGAGCCGCGCGCCGCAGTATTTCTCGAAGATGTTGAGCGCCTCTTCCCGCTCGCGGAAGCAGTAGAACACGGGCGTAATAGCGCCAATATCGAGCGCGTGCGTCCCCAGCCACACCAGGTGGCTGGCAATGCGGTTCAGCTCGGTGAGGATGACGCGCACCACCTGCGCCCGCGGCGGCGCCTCCATGTTCAGCAGTTTCTCCACCGCCAGGCAGTAGCCCAGACCATTGGACACGGACGCCACGTAGTCCATGCGGTCGACGTACGGATTGAACTGCGCCCAGGTGCGGTTCTCGGCGATCTTCTCAACGCCGCGGTGCAGGTAGCCGATGACGCAATCCGTCCCCAGAATCTTCTCGCCGTCCAGCTTGAGGATGACGCGCAGCACTCCGTGCGTGGAGGGGTGCTGCGGCCCCATGTTGAGGACTAATTCCGTCGAGTCTAGAAAAGTGGAGTCCGGCATACTGGCGTCACTGGCCGCTTTCAATGCCCAGGTTTTCCCGCACCCAGCGCTGGTCCTGCTGAATAATGGAGTAGTCCTTGCGCAGCGGATAGCCCTGCCATTCCTCGGGCATCAGGATGCGCCGCATATCCGGATGGCCGGCGAACTCGATGCCGAACATGTCGAATACCTCGCGCTCCAGCCAATTGGCCGTCAGGTGCACGCCCACGGCGGTCTCCGGCTTGTAGCCGTCGGGAATTTGAGTCTTGATCCGCACCCTCTCGTTCCTGGGGAAGCTATAAACAATGTACACGAGATCGAAGCGCTCCGGCCGCTTGGGCCAATCCACCGCGGTGATATCGACCAGGTAGTCGAAGTCGGCTTCGAGCTTCAGGTATTCGAGGATGGGGACCGCCGCTTCCGGCTTGGCGACGATGAAGTTCTGACCCAGGTAGGTGGAAGTTTCGCCGATCTGGCCGCCAAACCTCTCTTTCAACTCGCGCGCGAGATCGCTTTCCCAAGGCGTGGCCGCCATGGTCGCGGGCGGCTTGGGAGGCGCCGCGGCGGGCTTCGGAGGAGATGGTTTTGCCGGCTGTCCCGCGGCCTCGCCCCCTGCGGGGAGAGGCGCCTCGGAGCCCCCAGGCTTTTGCTCATCAGCCATTTGGTCTTCTCGTGAAGACTCTTACATTTATCACCCGCGGTGGAGGAGTGTCAAATTGCGGGACAATCGCGAGCGCAGCGGGGCGGCGTGCATGACGCGGTGAAACAGGAATTGGCGCTAAAGCAGTGAACTCGCGGAAGCTGTTCAGTAGACCAACCCTGGCTTGCCGCCCTGGCATACCGGGCAGCGGCGCTGAAAGATGTCCGAACCGTTCGCGCCGTACTCGTGCCTGCACCCGCCGCATTGCAGGACGTACACAGATTGCCCGTGGTCGGTTCCGGCGAACCCTGTAGATCGGAGCACGGTCTGGCCGTTTCTGTTCCGGTATCCCGGTGCCGTAGTAAAACCCGAACCGCCCCGATGCCGTGGGGTTCCGCGAATTGCGCTGGAAGGGTGGGGCGATGCGGGAAGAGGCTGCAAGTCCAGATTCGGCTGCACCTGCTGGCCGGACAGTACCCCAAGTGTCCATCCTTCCTCCTGCTCAATTCTCTCCCGGTCTTTTGGCGTAAAGTATGCTGGACCTGCGAACAGCGTGGAAAGTTCCCCGGCGTCGTCCCGTGCCGCGAAGTGGTCCGCCATTGTCCTGACCTGCACGGCATCCTTCACCTCCCCATTGGCTGGCTGGATCGGCAGCAGCGACGGGTATATCTCCGCGTGGACAATCAGGTAGTCGCGCTTTGGCCGGCTGGGCAGCGCACCCAGCCCAGTCTCGAACGGCCACACGCGAGAGACCGGCGACAGCACCGCATCGTCGCGCAACGCCGCTAGGTACGGGATGCCGAGGAGGGCCTGGCTGCCGACGGAGCCGTTCTGAAACAGCTTCCAGATCGGCTGCATTTTCCCGACGTCCGTGAGACGTTTCTCCAACAGGCGCCCCGGGCCGCCCTTGGTGCGGGACATCGTGACCGATTCGCATCTTGGGGGGCAACCCCAGAACGGGTAGCAACCGCCCGAAATCCGACGGTTCAGATCGCCTGCAACCTCAAACCGATTATTGCTGTTGTCGTCCCGGTCCACGATGCGGCTGGCGATCTCGCGCCAGACGCCGAGCCACCGAGGAGTGTCTGTCAGTCCGAGCGCCGCGGCAAAACCCACCGGGTAGCCATACGGGAAATCGAAGCCGACCAGCGCCATCTGTTCTCGACGGGCGAGATCTCGGAGATGATATCCCGGCGGACACGCTAACCTGACTTTCGCACTTCG
>PMYB01000018.1 GCA_003170915.1 Bryobacterales bacterium
TGAACTTGATGGCGTTGTCCAGCAGGTTGCCGAGAATCTGCGATACGGCCTCGCTGTCGCACCACGCTTGCGTGCCTTCGGGCGGGGAATCCTCCTCCAGCCGGATGTCGCTCTTCTCCGCGATGGGGCGAACCTGGTCCATGGCGTCCTTCAGCAATCCGTCCACCAGGTGGCTTTCGAATTCGAACTTCTGGCGCTTCTGTT
This sequence comes from Bryobacterales bacterium, assembly GCA_003170915.1. Lineage (GTDB taxonomy): Bacteria > Acidobacteriota > Terriglobia > Bryobacterales > Bryobacteraceae > Fen-178. The sequence continues at coordinate 205 of PMYB01000018.1, forward strand.
CGATGCGTGAAAGCGTCAGCAGGTCTTCGGTGAGCCGCGCCAGCCGCTCGGCGTTGTGGCGGATGATCCCCAGAAATCGCATGTTGTGGTCGGCATCGTGCAACGCGCCGTCCATGAGAGTTTCGGTGTATCCCTGGATGGAGGCCAGCGGCGTGCGCAGCTCGTGAGACACGTTGATCACGAAGTCTTTGCGCACGCGCTCCACCTTTTCCAGCTCGGCGTGCTCGCGCTCGAGCTGCGCCACGGTCTGCTGAAGATTTTCGGCGGTGTCGTTCAGAGTCTTGGCGAGCTGCCCGAATTCGCTCGAATCGGCGGTCGCCAGCCGCGCGCGGAAGTTGCCTCGCGCCAGCTCGCCAGCGTGCGCCATGATGGCGCCCAGCCGCCGCGAAATCAGCCGCGCCAGCAGCGCCGCAATGGCAATCGCCGGAAGAAACGAGAGCGCGGTGCTCGCCAGTATCCTTCCGCGAATCCGGTTGACCTGCTGGTTGATTTCCGACAACGGCACGGCAATGCGGATCGCGCCGCCGAGCGGCGCGGCCGGGACCGCCACATAGAGAAAGGACACGCCGATAGTGGCGCTGCGGCGGAGGCTCGAGCCCGCTTCGCCGCGGAAGGCCTGCATCAGCTCGGGGCGCGTCCGGTGGTTCTCCATCTCCGCGGCGTTGGCCTCGGAGTCTACCAGCACCTTGCCGTCCGCCCGCACCACCGTAATGCGGCCCCCGGCTGCCTGCGCCATGGCCCGAGCGTACTCGCCATCCAGCCTGCCCGCATCCGGCAGGGAGAGCGCCAGCATCCGGCCCTTGTCCGCCAGTTGTTGCGTGAGGTTCTGGATGTAGGTGTCCTGAGCCACTTGCGTGGCGAAGTAATCCACCGTCACCAGCGCCAGCAGCAGCAGGCAGAAGACGCCCAGGAGCAGCTTGAGAAAGATTCTGCCGGTCAAGCGGGTTCCTCGAAGCGGTAGCCGAAGCCGCGAACCGTGGTGAGGTAGCGCGGGCTGTCCGGCTGCTCTTCAATCTGTTCGCGCAACCGGCGCACGTGAACGTCCACCGTCCGCGGAGTGACGTAGCGCTGCTCGCCCCATACCGCTTCCAAAAGCTGGCTGCGGCTGTAGGCGCGGCCCCTGTGCGTCAGGAAGAACTCCAGCAGGTTGAACTCGGTCGAGGTGAGGGGAAGCTCACGGCCCTCGAGGAAAACGCGGTGCGCCGTCCGGTCCAGCTTGAACGGGCCGATCTCCACCGCCCCCGGCTCGGCATCCATTTCTTCGCGCCGCAGGTGCGCCTTCACGCGCGCGATCAGCTCGCGCGGGCTGAAGGGCTTGGTCATGTAATCGTCGCCGCCGATCTCGAGGCCGAGCACGCGGTCTACCTCGTCCGACCTGGCTGTGAGGAAGAGCACCGGTGTCCGCGAGAGCACCGGCGACTGGCGTATCTGTCGGCACAACTCGAAGCCGTCCACTTCAGGCAGCATCACGTCCAACAGAATCAGGTCGGGCTTGGAGTTCTCCAGGGCCTTCAGAGTTCCCTTGGCGCCGCCCAAGACCTGCGCTTCGTAGCCGTGACGGCTGAGGTTGTAGTCGATCAGCGCGGCGAGTTCGGCCTCGTCCTCCACTATGGCGATTCGTTTGGGCATTGGTCCTGCTGCGTTACCTTCTATTGTATCGGGCAGCGTCCCCACCGAAGCATCCAACCACCCTGAGCCCGCCCAGTGGTGATAAGCTGTTCACGCCAGCCGGGAGAAGCGCCGGTTGGACTCCGGAAAGTCCACACCCATGGCACACCAGACCAGCAGTCCGAAAACCGCCGACGGCAGCAGCGCGCTCCAATCGAAGTGCGCGGCAGGCGCCGCTTCGCTCGAGCCCAGCGCGGTCATCAGGACTCCCGCACCAACGCTGGCAACGGCAGCCCACTGATATAGCCGAAGGCCAGCGAAGATCGGGGTTTGCGGCTCGCCGCGCCATGCTTCCTCCACGAACCGGCCGAGACCGGTGAGGATGAAGTAGAGACCGGCGATCAGGTGCAGCGGCGCGTGCAGGAGCCACAAGCGCGTGATCGCCAGTGCCACGAAAGCGTTACACAGTATCGAGTAGATGGGCGTGGGGTGCAGGGGCACGCCGGCCCACTTCGTCATCCGGCAGACGCGCGAGCGCGGGTGCGTATACCGAATCCCGATGGACTTGGGCGCGGGCCGCCCATGACAACAACCCTGCACCAGACAGCGCAATCGGCCCATCGCCTGCGCCCACGGTCCGCCGGCGGCGAAGGCGGCCAACACCAACCACGCGCTCACTCCGAAGATAGGAGCCAGCAGGGCGCCGGCAGTCCCGCCGAGCAGGCCGCCGTAAAAACCGAACGGCCGCAGCAGTTGGGGCGAGCCCTCGACATATTGGGCCCACAGCGCCGCCATCGCCACGGACGCAAACGCGGCCACCAGCACTGGCAGCCGCCGTCCCGGACCGGCCATCGTTTCCGCGATCCAGAGCGCCAGGGACGCTCCGATACCGGCATAGATACCGTGGTTGATCACGCGGACCGGGCCGATTCTCCATTCGTGCCAGGAGTTGGCGATGCGCTCGCCCTGCCGCCGGATAGCCTGCCACAAAGCGGGTCCACGCGCCACCAACCACACCAGGACCAGGGCACCGGCCACGTCGGCGACGGGGTGCTGACCCGTGCCGACGCAACTGGCCGCCACCAGGGCAGCCCAGGCACGGCATATCCACGCGAGCCTCGGCCAGCGGCTGGCGTAGACGCCTGCTGCCAGCACGGCCCAGATCACGTGGAATGATGGAAACGCGCCCGCGGCGCCGTCCAGTGTTCGTTCCCATAACAACAGGCGGCCGAGCGCCATATGCGGCGTGAACCCGCGTTGCGGCGCCGTGAGCGGAAGGGCGAGGTACAGAGGGAAGGCGATCAGCATGGCCCAGAGCGCCCGCACGCAAAACCGGCGGAGGTCGCCCGAAGTCCTGGCGAACAGCGGCGCCAGCGCGGTCACCGGATACGCGCTGAAGTAGAAGAGTTCCGACCATTCGAGAACCGGCAGGCGTTGCTCTAAGGGCAGCCAGACGGTGGTTGCGTCGGGTGGCACCCCCAGCGCCAGCAAGGCCTCGTACAGCACCAACCAGGGGCTGAAGACGAAGAGATAGCAGGCCAGGCGGTCGAACGACGAAGGAGGGGAAGCACCGTCTTGAGGAAGCAGGCGGCGAGGCGCGCGGCCAAATCGTTCGGCCAAGTCATGGTTCTCATAACCCAGGACCAGCGCCGCGCAACCCAGCGCCGCAATGGGGGAGACCAGCCAGAGCCCGCTGGCCGAACGCACAGCGATGGAGATGCCCGCGCACAGCATCACAAAACCGGCGTAGATGGGATGCGGAAGCAGGCGGTAAATTCCCCGCTCCACGTATCGCGGCGGAGGAAACGCATTCATGGGCAGGCCGCCGCCGTATCTCCAAAGATGGAGCATGCCGAGGAGAAGGGTCGCGGCTCCGGTCACGGCGATGGCGAGACCCAGTGGCGGAGCGAAGAGCGGCAGGCGCACCATACCCGCGGTCGCTGCCGCCCACGCCGCCAGGCCGATAGGCAGCAGCACTGCGAATGCGGCTCCGTAGAGCCATTTTCCGAGGTGGCTCAAGGCCACTCGATCACCTCATGGATAGCCATCCCCACAGAGTCGGGTTGGCCGGGCCGTCGCAGCACCGCCCGGCTGAGCCACTTCCGCTCCCGTACATTGAGCATGGCCGCGGGAAACAGCCGGTCGAGGTTGGGAAGCACGGCCAAGGCGGTAGCTCCCAGGGCGCCCTCGCGCAACACGGCGGAGGTGTCCAGGGTCAGCACGGTTTCGCTGTCGGCCAGCCTGATCTCGCGGTCGCCGATCACTTGGGCGACAACGGCCGCGCCGTTGTGATAAACCGCCTGCCGGTTGTAAGGACCGCGCCAATCGATCCAGACCAGCGCGTCGGTTGCATTGATGAACCGGCCCCATTGCAGCCGGCAGATGGGGAGGCGCCAGGGCGGAAGCGAGAGCCGGAGGTGTTCCACATAACCCCACCCCCGGAAATGCGCGTCCGCGCCGACGCGGACTTGGGCGGCCGACCGCGGCGCCACGCAGTCCCACTCGAGCGACCCCGCGGGTGAGTCGAACAGAATCTCCCGGACCGCCACCCCCGGTTCGAGCCAACAGGCTTCGACGTCCCAAGCCCGAGACCTCCACCCGATGCTTCCATCACACACCTGCGGGGGCGGCTGTTTGCGGAGCGAGAAGCGGCTCCGCGCCGGGCGGCCGCGGCGATACGTGAGGAGGTTGGTGTAATGAATCGCGGGCCCGCGCCAGCGCAGCTCGGCGCTATAGAGGATAACGGCATCGCCCTGCTCGGTGGTGCAGTCGGCATACCATTTCGAGAGGTCGAAGTCAGGCATCGGCGCTACTTCCGGTCAGGCCCCTCCGCAGGCGAGCGCCATGGACCCCAGCAACATGGGAAGCCGCGACCATTGGACACGCCTGTCGGCGCTGAGACCGGGCCAGGCAAACAGGCACGCCAGGGAGACGAACGTTGCCACGGCCGCCAAAATCGCGGTATGGCCGCGCACCAGCGCTACCAGGACCGCGGCCGAGGCGAGCATCAACGTGGCGCCGATTCGTGCCGTCCGCCGGCCGCCGAGAACCGCGGCAATGGTTCGTATGCCGGCCTTTGTGTCGCCCTGCAACTCAGCGGCATCCATCAAGACCTCGCGGCCCAGCACAAAGCAGGACAGCACGGCATATGAAAACCATGGAAAGTGCCTGTCTCCCACCTGCGTGCCGTAATACAAAGGCAGGCAGCACAGGCCGGCTACACACGCGCCTTTGGTGAGCGGGTATCGCTGCGCTATCGGCGAATACAACAGGAGGGCCGCGCCGGTGATGGCCAGCACCATCCCACCCGAGCCGGCAATCGCCGAAAGAAGACCGGCGCACACCAGGAGGGCGGCTGCCAGCCATGCCGCGCTTTGCCGGGACAGCGTTCCAGTGGCGATGGGACGCTGAACCCCGGCCGCGCGATCCTTGTGGTAGTCGACAATATCGTTCACGGCGAATCCAAACATCGCCAGCGTCGTCATGCTCAGGCCGGCAGCGATACTGCGGAGTGTCAGCCCGCCCTCTCCCGCGCCGACCGCCGACGCGGCGAGCGTCCCGACTACGACGGATGACAACGGCCGGGTAGTTGCGATGAGGGCCGCGAGCCGGGCACCCCAGGCTCCGCCGCCGGCCGCTGGCAGATACGGTAAGAACATCTGCCGGGAATTATAGCGAGTGGGCGCATGCGAGGCAAACGGAAAAATGCCGCCCGGAAGTCCGGGCGCCGGCGGCTCAGAGCTAGAACCCGGTCCTGCTATTCTGGGAACTGCCGGAAACAGGCGATAGAATTAAGGAGCCGCAGCTATAACAATCCCCGCCAAATACGAAAACGGCGTCTTCAGGCCCCTTGGAGACGTGCAGATCAAAGAGGGCACGGTCGTTGCGGTGCTGATTCCGGCAGAGCAGCAACCAACAGGCAAGCGACGCTCCATCAAGGATCTACCGTTCTACGGCATGTGGAAGGACCGCACCGATATCGGTGACGGCGTCGAGCACGTGAACAAGCTCAGGGACAATCCGCGCAGGTAGCGGGACGGGGCAGACTGAGAATCCGCGCCATGTCGGATCACGGGACGCTCCTGCTGACAGCAACACGAAGTCCAACTCGCGCGGGTCACGAGTCCAACCCCAGTTCCGTCGCCGCCTCTCCGAGCTTCTTGTCGAGTGTCCAGAGCCCGCAATGCGACAGCAGTGCCGAGGCCAGCAGATGCACGTCAACCCAGCCCAGCCCTCGTCCCCAAAGCCGCCGATCTTCGATCAGTTGAAGGACCTCCGTGTTGGATGCCAGTTTGGCCGATGGCAAAGCGTGCAGGTCGGACAGGATCGCTACCCGGCTTTTCAGGTTGCCGCACGCCAGTTCACCCGCCACGAAGAGATGCATCAGAACAAGTCCTTCGGACAGACGATCCGCTAAGGCTGGCTCTCCTTGCCGGAAGTGCCGAATCCAGACGGAAGTATCGGCGAGCACCATCAGGCCGGCCGCCGGCGTGGAATGTTCGCCATTTCGGGGTGCGTGCCGCCAAGCGCGGCCAGGCGTTTGCCGGCTTCACGCGCAATCAGCGCCTCCAGGCCCGCCCGCACTAATGCAGTCTTCTCATGAATGCCGGTCAGTTCCCGGGCGCGTTCCAGCAGGCCTGGGTCGATGATCAACGTAGTTCGCATATGCATAAGTATGTACTAATCATGCATATACGTCAAGCAAACCGGGGACAGGCAGCGAATTTCGCAAAAGCGGCGAAATTCGAGCCAGTCCCCGCTTTGCAGCTTGTCCCGAACTAGAACCCGTTCCCCCGGTGATTCACCAGCGCCAGAAACTCGTCGCGCGTCTCTTTGCGCGAGCGGAACGCGCCCAGCATGGCGCTGGTCATGGCGCCCGAGTGCTGCTTCTCCACCCCGCGCATCATCATGCAGAAGTGCCGGGCCTCGCAGATTACCCCTACGCCCAGCGGGTCGATAATCTCCTGAAGGGTTTGCGCCACTTCCTGCGTCAGCCGTTCCTGAATTTGCAGCCGCCTGGCGAATGCGTCCACAATCCGCGGGATCTTGCTCAGGCCGATCACCTTTGTCCGCGGCAGATAGGCCACGTGAATCTTGCCGAAAAATGGCAGAAGGTGGTGCTCGCACAGGCTGAAGAACTCGATGTCCTTCACCACCACCATTTCGTCGTACTTCACTTCGTACAAGGCGCCGTTGACAATCTTGTGGATGTCCATCCGGTATCCGCTGGTCAGGAACCGGAGCGCCTTGTCCACGCGGTCCGGCGTTTGCGCCAACCCGTCGCGCCGGGGATCTTCTCCCAACCGCCCTAAAACTTCCTTGATGAGGGGAGCGATGCTCGGCTCCTCGGGCTTCGGATGCATTACCTTCACCACTGCTTTATTCGATTTCATCGGCCCTGATTTCAAAGATGTTCCGGGGCGTCTCGGCGATGCGGACCTTCTCCAGCTTCGGCCACTCGCCCGGAAACGTTTGTTTCCAATGCGCCTTCAAACTCCGGCAGATCTCGACCCCCAGGTTTTCCGAGGTCGGCACCACCCGCTCGAACGCCTCCACTTCCGCGTTCAGATTGCGATGCTCGAACCGGTCGAGCACCTGCCGCGCCACCATCTCATCGAGCAAAGCGGTGTCCACCGCGCGCCCCGTCGCGCGGTCCACCGGCCCGCGCGTGCTCACCTCCACCACGTAATTGTGGCCGTGCCCGTAGGGATTATTGCATTTCCCGTACAGCCGCCGGTTCTCTTCCTCGCTCAACTGCGCCACATGCAGCCGGTGCGAGGCCGCGAATTCATACCGCCGCGTCACGCGGAACATGTCTCGTCTCCGAAGAAATCCACGTACAGGTCCGGGGTCTCGTACACCCGAACCGAATGCAACTTGTGGCGGTCCCGATTCAAGTGCGGCTCCAGCCGCCGCCAGATGTCCCGCGCGATGTTCTCGGTGGTTGGAATCACGCGGTCGAACGGCGGCACTTCGTAATTCAGAAACCGGTGGTCGTACGGCTCGACGACTTCGCGGTTGAGGACTTCCTTCAGCTCCTTCAGGTCCAGCACCATCCCCGTCACCGGATCGGGATCGCCCGCCAGGCTCACCTCCACCACATAGTTATGCCCATGGCCGTGCGGGTTGGCCGCCATGCCGAACAGTTTCCGGTTCTCCGGCTCCGAAAGCCTGGGATTACGGCAGACGTGGGAAGCCGAAAACTCCACTTTGCGGGTGATCACCATGAGTCGCTTCTTCTACGTCGGGGTCCTTGACGGAGATACAATTAATTATAGTTTCCCCTCATGCATAGCGTCAAAATCGATCGGTACCTGCGAGTCGCCATCGGGCTGCTCCTGGTGGCCCTGGTTTACGTCATCTACGCCTCCAT
>PMYB01000024.1:0-154 GCA_003170915.1 Bryobacterales bacterium
GCCGGCCTGTTCGAGGTAGCGCTGGCGCTCCTCCGGGGTGGTGTAGTGCAACGGCTCGACGCTCTTGATGCGGAAAGGTTCGATAATGGTGCGCACGTGTTTAGTGCCTGGTCTGGTGGGCGGCGGCTTCCCATCGGCCGACCATCAGATCCAC
>PMYB01000024.1:231-14060 GCA_003170915.1 Bryobacterales bacterium
GGCTCGAGATAATCGATGACCGTGCCAATGGTGGCGCCATTTCTGGCGCGCACCGTCCACAAGTCCGTGCCGTGCGCCTGCGCAATCCGGCACAGCATGGCGAAAGCCTCCAGGTTGAATGCCGAATACGAGAGCGAGCGGGTGCGGACCTCCTCGCGCGGGGCGCTGCCGTCGGCGCGGATCTGGCCGGGGAGAAGGCGGTCGCGATAGTAGTCGAAGGCCGTCTGTTGGGCGGCGTGGTCTTCGACAAACGTGGCGACGGCGGCCACTTGCACCGCCCACCAGGAAGCGTGATTGTTGCCGCTCCTCCGTTCGTCGATGCCGTTCCCGCTATGGGCGAGCCACTGCAGGTACTCTTCGAACCACCGGCGCACGGCGGCTTGGTCCTTGGGGTCCCAGGCGCCGGTCTGAGCCAGAAACTCCATGCCTTGAATGGCGCGAACCAAGACCCGGCCATCGAGGATTCCGGCGGCCCGGCCGGCGTCCACGTGGGAGACGGCCTGGGCGTGTTCCAGGCTGGGGTTCATGCGCGTTTTCGGATTGATGAACCAGGTATGGACCACGCGCGCGGCGCGCTGGGCATAGCGGGTGTCGTCCAGATAAAAAGCGGCGGCGCCGAGCGAGAAGACCGCGTCGCACATGGAATTGAGAGCCGCCCGGTTGGCGGTGAAGCGGTCGGGGTTGATCTCGCCATCGCGGCGGAGGTAAGGGCCGCTGGGGTTGGCGGGGTCGGGCCACCAGTAGGGGGCTTCGCTGTAGTAGTCGTGGGGATCGAGATCCACGCCTTTCGGCCGCTCGGAAACGACCGTCCACGAGCCCTCCCTCATGCGCCGGTCGGCGTCGGCGCGCAGACGCCGGACGGCCTCCTGGGTCCATGCCTCCTTACGGATGATGGCGCTGTGGATCGGCTCCGCTTCATCCTCCGAAACCAGCGTCATCGGAACGTCCGCGGCCCGGGCACACGCGGCGGCCAGGATGAGATAGACGGCGGTCCTCACTATTGCGATTGTAGCGGATGCGCGTGCCGGGGCCTACTTCGACTTGCTCAACTTGCGGAAATATTCCGCCACGGCGTCGGCGTAGCCTTGCGGCACGGTCTCGCCGCCGGGGCTGCGGACGCTGCCGTTGCCGGCGGCCTCGTCCACCTTGCGGCGAAGTTCCATTTCCACCTGCTCGACACCCGACATGAGAGCGGCGTGAATGCGCTCCGCCAGTAGCGGATCGTTGGCGTAGGTGTAGGGATCGAGACGCTGCAGGTCGCGCATGAGCGTCTGGATGTCCTTCAGCATGTTGGGATCGGCCTGGGCCTGCTGTTCGAGTTGCCGCAGGCTTTGGACGGTATCGCGATAGGTGTTCTGGAAATCCTCCGGACGGATCGGGCCGTTGGGGTAATTCCGAGGGCCATCGTTGCCGGAGTAACCGCCAAACCGGGGTCCATCCGGGCCGCCGGGGCCGGCGTTCCAGCGATTGCCGCCGTACGGGCCATTACTCTGGCCACCGTAGTGGCCACCGCCCTGCTGACCGGCTTGTTGCCCGCCTTGGCCGTGTTGGCCACCTTGCCCCTGCTGCCCTTGCTGACCGCCCTGTTGGCCGCGCTGTCCACCCTGCTGCCCTTGCTGACCGCGCTGGGCTTGCAGTTGCTCCAATTGTTGACGCAAGCGCTCGACGTTGCTCAGCGCCTGTTCCATGGCCTTGTCATCCTGTCCAGGGCCGGGCTTGCCGTCCTTGCCGCCCGCCGCCATGGACTGCTGCACCTGTTTCAACTGGTCGCGCAACTCGTTCAGGCCCTGCGTGATCATGGATTCGGACATGACCGCGTAATCGCCCATTCCGCGGCGGATCCAATCGGCGTTGCGCTGCATGTCGCGCGCCAACTCCGCCTGCTGCATGTCGCTGAGCGCCTCGCGCAGCTTGCTCGAGGTTTTGCGCTCGGTGGACATCAGGTCGCGTACGGCGTTCTGCATGTCCTGCTCGAGCTGCTTCAGGTCCTTGATCTCGCCCTCTTTTTGGCCGGCAAGCTGCTCGGCCTGCTCGCGCGTGACACCCTTGCTCTGCGGGCCGTAGGTACGGCGCATCTGGCCTTCGAAACCCTGCTGACGGCTGGCCAATTCCTCGGCCTGACGGGCCAAGTCGTCCACCTGGCCGCCGGCTTCCTGGCTGCGCAGTCCGGAGAGCGTCTGCTGCGCCTCTTTCAGACGGTCGGCCGCGCGCCGGGCCTCGGCCTCGCCCTGTGGCGTCCCGGCCTGTTGGGAAGATGCCGCCTGGCGCATATCGTCCACGGCCTGCTGCAAACGGTCGAGGGTCTGGCGCAATTGCTGCGCGTCGGCGCCGCGCGCCCCGCTCGACTGCTGGCCCTGCTGACCGCGTGGCTGGGCGGACTGCTGCCCCTGCTGGCCTTGCTGACCGCTCTGTTGTCCCTGCTGCCCCTGCTGCCCTGGCTGGCCGTTGCGGCTTAGTTGTCCGTTGTCGCCCCGGCTCAACTGCTCCATCTGGCGCTGAAGCTCTTCGGCCTCACGCCGCAGCATCTCCTGCTGCCAGCGCTGCTGGGAGGTCTGCTGCTGCTGGCGCTGCTGTTGCGCCAGTTCCTGCTGCCGCCTGGCTAGCTGCTCCAGTTTTTGCAGCGCCTCGTCGATGGCGCGCTGCCGCTGGTCGGCGGATTGCGTCATCCGTCCGCTCTCGTACTGGTTCTTCTCGGTGTCGAGCTCCAGGTCGAACAGCCCTTCGAGGTCGCGCGTGGCGCCATTGCCGCCGCCACCGCCGCCGCGCCCGCCGCGGCTGCCGAACGCCACCTGGATGTCGCGGAAGGTGGCCTCCGCGCGCAACAGGTATTGCAACGCTTTCTGCTCCGGCGCCAGCGCGTCCTGCCACTTCGCGCCCTTCAGCTTGTCGGAGGCCGGCCCCATCGACTCCACGGCCTTATCCATGTCGCCGACGAAGCTCTTAAAAGAATCGCCCGCGCCCTGAATCTGGCGGGCCTTCATGCGCTCGGAAAGGGATTTCGCCTGGTCGCGCAGTTTCGACTGGACCGAGGAAAGGAAAGCCGCGTTCTCCGCATTGCTACCCCTGGCGCCCGAGCCCTTGAGCTGGTTCCAGGTGGCCGTGACGATTTCCTTCTGGCGCTGCGAGATCTGGTCCTGCTGCACGCCCTGGCCGCCAAAGCCGTTATCGTCGCCGCCGTCCTGCTGGGATTGCGAGTAGTTTCGCTCGAAGGGCTGCGCCTCGATGAAGAACATATCGGTGTTGCTGGTGGCGCGCGCATCCTTGGCGGTGGCATACAGGCTGACGATGTCGCCCGGCTCGATCTTGAAATCCTCGAGCGCAATGATCGTGGTTCCGGAGGAATTCCTGGCGTCCCTGGCCGGCAGCATGGAAACCGTCTTCTCCGCACCGCCATTCACGGAGTAGTGCAGGGCGACGTCTTTCAGGCCGAAATCGTCCTTGGCTTCCACCTGGACGGTGACTTCCTCGATGGGCGTGGCGCGGAAATCGCGGCCCGGCCGTGCGATCTTCACTTCGGGCGGGCGCTGCTTCTGCGCTTCGATGAAATAGTCTTCGCTGAGGCGCACGTCTTCGCCGTTCTCGACCGCGGCCACGTGATACAGGCCGTCCTTCTGGATGGGCACGCTGGCCACCAGCTCGTTCCCGCCGCGCTGGCGCAGCGCCAGCTTCGACCCGTCATCCAGCAGGATGGCGCCGGTCGCGAGCGGCTTATCGGTCTGAATGGCAACCTCGGCGGTGGTGCCCTCGACGGCCCGCAGATCGCCGCCGGGGTTCTCCACGCGGTCTTTCATCCCGGTCCACGCCGGGTAGCGATAGGTGACGCGGATGTTTTTGACGGAGGGCAGATCCACCACGTTGAGCTTATAGGACGACGACCGCATACCGCCCGCTTCCACGTAGTACTCGAGCGATTCCGGCACGCCGGCGATGAGGAACTGGTAGGCGGAGCCGCCCGGCTCGGTTCCCATCTCGGCCTGCTCCCACTGCGACCCGCTGGCGTATTTCGCGAAGAAACGCACTTTGGGCGCGGTGAAGCCCACCAGCCGGGCGGTGATCGCCTGGTCGGAGCGCTTGCGCACGGTGCGGTTGCCGGGCTCGACCTTGATGTCGTAGTACGGCTTCACGCCGCCCTTCGGCACCCCGCCCCACAACAGCGAAGCGCCATAGCCCAGGAAACCGGGGCCGGACGTGGCCAGCCAGAGCAGCACCAGGACAGCGGCTGCGGCAGCGGAAGAGAAACTGAAAATCCAGGCGGTCCGGGCAATCTCTTTCGGTTCGGCCTGCTCGGCCACCGAGAGCGTATCGGCCGCCAGCAGCTCCAGAAAGGGATCGCTCGGGTTCTGCTCCACACGCTCGCTGAAGGTGAGCAGGCGCTCTTCGAACTGGGGACACTTGTGCTCGGCGGTACGCGCCGCGCGCCGCCGGTTGAGGCGGATCACCGGCACGATGAGCGCCGCCGCCAGGGCGAATGCCAGCCCCAGAAAGAGAAACACCCTCGCGCCCAGCACGCTCGGATTGGAAAAGGCGAAGTAGTTGGCCGCCAGCACGGCCACCACCGTGAGAGCCAGGGCCGCAGCCGCGGTGACGGCCGCCCCGCGCGTCAGCGCAAGCCATCGCAGCCGACTCTCTATAACGCCCAGATATTCGGACAAGCGATCCAAAGGATTCATGCCGCCTCCTTGTCCACAGACAGATGTCGATTCCCCAACAGCGATTCGGCTACCGCCAGTGCCAGTACCACCAGCATGACATACCACCAGAGCGAAAGCGGTTTCCGCTCTCCCGCCGCCGCCCCTCCACCCTCGGAGGACCCTTGGGCTGTATTCTGCCACAACGCCAGAGTCTCCGCCGGGGCCGGCGTCAGGTCGGACTCATGGCGGTCCGCATTCACGGCCACCAGCTCATCGGCGCGGTTGGGCCGATGGATCTCATAGAAACCGGCCTGGGTGAACTGAATGTTCTGCGCCTGGGTGGCTTCTTCGAGCGAAAGGACGCGGCCGCCCTTGGGGTCGACCACTTCCACCGCGGAGCCTTTCTCCTTGGAATCGCGCAGCTCCTCGAAAGTGCCCACCAGCACGCTGGGAGGCCGGTCGTCCAGCCGGCCGAGGTATCGCGCGGTTTGCTGGATGAACGGCACGAAGGAGGCGTGCAAGGGGAAATCGTTGGCCACGTTGTCGAAGGTGGAGGCGAACACCAGAACATGGCCCTCGCCCGCCTGGTGGTCCATCAGCAGCGGCGTCTGGTCGGAGAGCCGGGCCGCCACGCGCGCGTTGCCGGGCGCCACGCGGATGGCCTGGTAGAACTTGACGTCGTCCCAGCGGTCGTCCTTCAAAATGGATGGGTGGGAGCGGTCGAGCCAGACCGCCGTCTGGAAGCGCTCGCCTTCGCGCCCCGCGTAGCGCGTTTCTTCGATGCGATCGTCGGTGACCGGCACCCGCCCACGCGCCACCGACATGTGGCCCAGGGCGATCAGCACGGAGCCGCCGCCGCGCACGTACTCGCGCAACTGGTTCTCGAAAGCCAGCGGTATCGCGCCCACGTCGGAAAGCGCCACGAACGCGTATTTGGCGGGCGAGAGGTTGGCGGTCTGGTCCGGCGTGGCGGGGTCGATCTCGAAGGCGGACTGGCCCGAGGCCTCCAGCGCCGCCTTGAAATACAGCAAATCGCGACTGTTCTCGGGCTCGTGTACGAACAGGGCATGGCGCGGATCGGCGCGCTCCACCGAGAAGTAGAAAACATCGTCGGCCGCCAGCGCGTCGGCGGAATCGATGCGCACCTCGCCCCGGTTCTTCCCGTAGGGCACTTCGAGCGAGAGAAATTCGACCGTGGCGCGGCCGTTCTCGGGGACCTCTACCGTCTTGGTCTCGAGCACGCGATGGTTCAGCGCCAGCGAAACGCTGCGCGTGGCGGGGTGCCCTCCGGGCCCCGCGCCGAAACTCGCGATGGTAGCCAGCACGCGCGACTTGCGGCTGTCGTACACGCGCCGCGGCGCCACCACGTTCTCCAAGGCGAAGTTGGGGGCTTCCTTGGTCCCGAGCGGGTGCGGCTCGAGCCGCACGGCCGCATTCAGCCGGAGATCGTTGAAATTGGCCGGCATGCCGGTCTGCTGCATGTCCGAATAGAGGTGCACGGCCAGCGGCAGGTGGAGGGATTGCGCGATGGAGCGCAGCGAGCGCGCCAATTCCGCGAACGACGTGCGCGCGTCGGAGCTTTCGATGGCATCGATGCCGGCGTTGAGCGCAGCGCCGTCGTCGGTCACCTCGCTCATCACCTGCACGCGCGCTCCGAACGCCAGCACCTGCGCGCGCTGCCCCGCGCGCAGCCCCGCCACCATGCGCCGGGCCATCTGTTTGGCCTCGTCCAGCCGGTTGCCGGCGCGCATGCTGAGCGAGTTGTCAATCGCCAGCACGGTGACTTCCCCCGTGCGGCTGGCCGGCGCCACCGCCTGGCGCACGTAAGGATGCGCAAATGCCAGAACAAGCAGCAAGATGAGCGCCGTGCGCAGCGCCAACAGCACCAGGTAGCGCAGCCGCCGGTGCTTGATGGAGCTTTGTATGCGGCGCTCGAAGAACATCAGCGAACTGAACGGCAGCGGCGTGGTCTTGTGCTTCTTCAGAAGATGCAGCCAGATGGGAAGGCCCACGCCCACCGCGCCGGCCAGAAACCAGGGTGTGAAGAAGCCCATTTAGAGCCTCCCCTTGCGCACGGACAGGTACTCGCGCAGGCCTTCATCGAGCGGCCGCGCGGTATTCATAAGGAAGTATTCCATGCCCGCGCCGCGCGCCGCCGAGGCCAGCGCCTCGATGTGCGAATCGATCTTCCGCGGGTACTCGTCGCGCGTGTACTCGGGCGAAACTTCCAGGGCATGGGCCGAGTTTTCCATATCCACCAGCACCACCGGCTCGCGGAATTTCGGCTTGATCTCCTGCGGGTCNNTGCAGAAAATTCTGAAAATGCGCGAACGGCTTGGCGAAATCGGTGCGCGTGCCCGGCTCGGCCTTTTCGATGGCGTGCAGCAGCCGGAAAAGCTGTCCCTGTCTGGTGGAAGGCGCCACGTAGTTGCTCACATCTTCATCGAACACGATCAGCCCCGCCGCGTCGCGCTGGACATGGGCCATGTAACACAACGACGCCGCCACGAAGCGCGCGTAATCCAGCTTGGTAACCGCCTGGGACCCGTATGCCATGGAGGCCGAGGTATCCAGCAGCAGCAGCAGTTGGGTATTAGTCTCCCCGCGGTAGCGCTTGAGGAAGGTCTTTTCGGTGCGGGCGAACACGTTCCAATCGACGTGCCGGAGGTCATCGCCCTGGGAATAGGCGCGATACTCGGCGAACTCCTGGGAAAAGCCGAAATCGGGGGAGCGGTGGAGGCCCGCGACGAACCCGTCCACCACGGTCTTGGCGACGAGGTCAAGCCCCGAGATGGAAGCCAGCGTGGATGGGTCCAGGAAGCGTTGTAGCATGTTATTTCACCGCAGAGACGCAGAGACGCAGAGTTAAGAAAGATAAAGCAAAATCAGAGAACGCAGAGGGGGCAGAGGTAACTGTTGGTCCCGAGGGTTCTCTAAAATGGTTCACCAGTCGTTTCAAACCTTTTGTCAAGATGGGCTCGTTGAAGTTAATGAGCAGCCCCACCTTCTTGCCCGAGAGTTTTAAGTACGTGAGTAATTGCGCGGAATGAACCGGCAGGAGTTGATCGACCGTCTTTAACTCCAGAACAACTGTATCCTCTACCAGCAGATCCATTTTGAAACCGCAATCCAACTTAATCCCCTTGTAAGCGATTGGCAACCGAACCTGCCTTTGAAAGGCTAAGCCCAACTGGCTCAATTCATAGCAGAGACATTCTTCATAGACCGATTCCATGAGTCCTGGCCCCGTATTCCGGTGCACCTCGATGGCAGCACCAATAATCAGTTCAGTCAGTTGATTCAACCGCGAAACCCGAGGGCCACTTATTACCTCTGCCCCCTCTGCGCTCTCAGATTTTGACCTTTCATTCATTTGTTTTCTTAACTCTGCGTCTCTGCGCCTCTGCGGTAAATCAATCTCTTACTCCCTAGGAGCCGGCTTCCACTCCAGCACCCTCTTCAAAATGTCGTCCTGCGTCATCCGATCCGATTCCGCATGGAAGTTCAGCAAAATGCGGTGGCGCAGAACCGGGATGTACATCGAGCGGATGTCTTCGTAGCTCACGTGATAACGACCACGCATCAGAGCCCTAGCCTTGGCCGACAAAACCAGGAACTGAGCGGCGCGGACACTGGCGCCGTAGTTCACGTACTTCCTGACGAAGTCGGGCGACGACTCGTCGCGAGGACGCGACACGCGCACCATGTCCACGGCGTGGCGCGCCACGCTCTCGCCGATCGGGACCATGCGCACCAGTTGCTGGAAATCCAGGATCTCCGCGGCGTTCGTCACCGGGTCGGCGTGCGGGATGGTGGTGACGGTGGTAAGGTCCACCACCTGCATCTCTTCATCGGCCGTGAGGTAGTCGAGCACCGTGTTGAACAGAAAGCGGTCGAGCTGCGCTTCGGGCAGCGGGTAGGTGCCCTCCAGCTCGATGGGGTTCTGCGTCGCCAGCACAAAAAACGGCGCGGGCAGCTTGTAGTTGTTGCCGCGCACCGTGCAGGCCAGCTCCTGCATGGCCTCGAGAAGCGCGCTCTGCGTCTTCGGCGGAGTGCGGTTGATCTCGTCGGCCAGCAGGATGTTGCCGAAGATCGGCCCCTCGACGAAGGTCCAAGTGCGGTGGCCGGTGGCCGGGTCCTCTTCAATAATGTCGGTGCCGGTGATGTCGCTCGGCATGAGGTCCGGCGTGAACTGGATGCGCTTGAAGACCAGGTTGAGGGTCTGCGCAAGGGTGCGCACCAACAGCGTCTTGGCGGTGCCCGGCAGGCCGGTGATCAGACAATGGCCGCCCACGAACAGGCCAATCATGACCTGCTCCAGCACCTCCTCCTGGCCCACGATCACGCGGTGAACCTGCGTCACGATCTCGGAGTGCACCTGGCGGAAGCGCTGGATGCGCGCTTTCAAAGCCTCGGAATCAATCTGCGGAGTCGCGGTTGTCGACATGATGTTCCATTCTCACTTAGCTTCGGTAGTGGTCAATTCCAGCAAGAGCTTTTGGGCGGGGCGGTACCCTGGGGCTGTTTCCAGGGCCGCCAGCAATTCGTCTTTGGCCTGCTCGGGCTCGTGGTTCAACTGGTAGGCGCGCGCCAGGTCGTAGTGCGACCGCGCCGGATCGATGGGGTTGTGCGCCACCACCGCGCGAAACTCGCGGATGGCGCCGGCCAGGTTGCCCTGATCCATCCACAGCGCGCCCAGCCTCTGGTGCAGGTCGTTATCGATCGGATAGATGTAGTTCAGGCGGTTCAGCACGTCCGCGGCTTCCTTTTTGCGGCCGGCATCCTCGAGTTGTTTGGCGAGCAGCTTGATGGAGTCGGGATTGCGCCCGCCGGCTTTGACATAGCGCTCGAGCTCGCCGATGGCCGCTGGCTTGTCGTCTTTGGCCAAATACGCACTGGC
The DNA here is from genome assembly GCA_003170915.1 of Bryobacterales bacterium. Classification (GTDB taxonomy): domain Bacteria; phylum Acidobacteriota; class Terriglobia; order Bryobacterales; family Bryobacteraceae; genus Fen-178. The sequence continues at coordinate 9,763 of PMYB01000024.1, forward strand.
CAGAAACTCGTAGACGCTGCCATCCTCGACATAGTCCGGATACATGTCGCGGATCGCCAGGCCTTCCTTGATAACGCCGTCGTAGTCCTTGTTCTTGGACAGGGTATTCACCTGTTTCAGTCTCTTCTGCCATTCGTCGAAGTGGTCGACCACGTTCTTAGTGCCGGCTTCGACGGACGCCACAAACTGCTTGTCGAATTCGGCCGGTTCCATCTTCAATTCCTTGCGGATCGCCGTCGCGGTATCGTCGTCTTTGCCGAAATCGCGCAGCATGGCGAGCAGCGTCGCCCAGCCCCACTTGTCGTTGATGTAATCGCAGATGCGGCCGGCTTGGAAGTAACTCACCACCACCTGCTCGGGGCCGGTAGGATGCACGAAGCCGCGGTCCAACTCCGCCACCGGCAGCAGCTTCTTGTCCTTGATCGCCATGATGACGGGGGGAGCGAGGCGGTCGCCCCACTCCGGCGAAACCGCGGTCTCTTCGTGCACCGCCAGGCCCTCGGTGAACCAGCGCGGCACATGGGAATCGGTCAGCGTCAGAGTGAACACGTGGCTCATCTCGTGCCACAGGGTGGAGGCCCAATGGAAGCTGCCCGGCGGGCGGCCGGAAGGGCTGTCCATGGCAATGAAGGAGCCGTAGGTTGCAGAGGTGAAGGTGACTCCCAGCGCGCCCAGCCCGGGCAAGCCCATGGTGCGAACGGCGAAATCTTCGTGGTCGGGGTAAACCTCCACCCGCACGGGCTTGGCCAGCTTGATCCGGTACTTTTTCTCGTAAGTCGCGATTACGCGCTCCATTTCCGATTCGAAGTACGGACGCAGCAGTTCCTCTTCCTTCTTGTCGAGCTTCAGGATGATGAGGCCGGTCTGGACGGTGTCGAACTTCTTGTAGCTATCCAGGAGCCTGAGCGAGTTGCGCGTAGCAACGTCCTGGAAATCGTTGTTGTAACAAGTCTCGAGTTCTTTGTAGGCCTCCGCATCCTGCCCCAGGCGCATGAGGTTGATGCCCAGTTGCGAGCGCGCGCTGTACAATTGCGGATCGAGCTCGATGGCCTTGCGGTAATACTGAACGCCCTCTTCGTAGCGGCGATTGATGACGAAAAAGTGGGCGGCGGTTTCGTAGCCTCGGGCGGTGTGGGGGTCGAAGGCTGTGTCCTTCTTGTCGGCGAGCCAGTCGATGGTGGCGAGAATGGCTCTGCCCTCGACGGAATTGGCATCGATGGCGAGGGCCTTGTTCGCCTCTTCCACGGCCTTGGCGGTGTCGTTGTCCTCGAGCGCGAGCCGTGCCAGCAGTTCCTGGGCCTCCAGCAGCTTGGGGTCCGACGCCAGCGCCTTGTGCGCCAAGCCGGCGGCCACGCCTTCGAAATTCTCCGAGGCCACCAGGGCCAGACCGAGCAGGGCGCCGGCGTGGTCCTTCTTCAAGTCGAGCGCTTGGTTGAACAGGTCCACGGCAACGCCCGGTTCGGAATGATCCAGGTACAGCCGACCCCAGCGCACCTTGTAATCGGGGTTTTTGGGATTCTGGGCCACCAGCGCAAGGAACACGTCGCTGGCTTCCTGGAAGCGGCGCGCTTTCCAGAAAGCCTCGGCTTGCTCCAGCGTCTGCGCCGGCAGAAGCGACGCCAGCAACAGCGCGACTGCGCCCAGTCGGATCACTTCTCGATGGCCTCCTGGGTTCGTGCGAGTTCCAGCAGGAGCAGCGTTAATTGCCTCTTGTACCCGTCGGCCGGCATGGCGGCCTTCTCGTACTTCAGCTTGTCTATGGCTTGTTCGAGCTGCTCCTTCTTCTCGAGCAGCGGCCGCTTGGCGGGGTCGCGCGCCGCGGCGGCGTTCGCGCCCAGCCGCACCACGGGGAAGGCGGCGGCCAGCTTGCCTTCGCCGTTCTCGGTCGAGGGAACGCGCTCGCCCTCGCCCTTGCCGGTGTCTTCCAGAACCGAGTGCTCGGTGGCCAGGCGCTTCTGCGAATCGTAGAAATCCGACGTCTTGTGCTGGGCGTAATGGAAGGCTTCGAGCGCCGAGATGGCTTCGTTCTTATCCACGTCCGCCGCCGGATCGCGCAGCGCTTCGGCCCAATAGCGGGCGAACACCGTGGCGTTCTTTTCCGTTCCGGTCTTGGTGGCGGCGATCACCACGCGGGTGGGCCGGCGCAGCGCTTCGATCGAGCCGCCGCTCGAACTGGTCATGTTCACCACCATCTGGCGCGTGGCGGGCACGCGGTCGAGCAACGCCCCCAGTTCCGCGCCCGTAATGTCGGGCCCGGGAATGTTGAACTTGTAGTCCACGCCATCGAAGGTGCCGTGGCCGATGAGCATGACCACCAGCGCATCGGCGGGCTTCGCCTGTTTCGCGATCTCCGCGAAACGCGCGCGGATCTGTTCGCGCGTGGGCGCCTGGAGTGTGACCACGTTGGAATCGCCGCCCGCGCGCTTCAAACTCGAGTCGATATCTTCGGCCCACATCTTGAAGCGCTGTTCGTAATCGGGCTCGCCGCCCAGGCCGGAGATGGTCACATAAAAGGTGGTGGCGGGCGCCGAGAGCGCGGCCAGCAGCAGCAGCGAGAACAGCTTCATACCACACCCCACCGTCTGCGCAACAGCCACTCGCAGGCGCGGATGCCGAGAGCCAGCAGGAAGATCGCGGGCATGTCCCACAGGTCGCGTGTCTCGCGCGTCGAGATGCCCGCCTCCGAGTAGGAGATTTCATTCGCCAGTTTGGACGCTTCACCGGGCTTGTAGTAACGGCCGCCGGTCTCGACGGAGAGCTTCTCGAGGAGTTCGCGGTTCTGCGAGGTATGGAAATTCTCAGCCACGCCGTCTTCCCTTCGGAAAGTCACCACGTCGCGCCCNNCCGCTGTAGACGCCCTCTTCGAGCGGTTGTGGGGTCAGCTCGACGGTGGCGGAAGCGCCGTCGGGACCCATGAAGCGGGCCTGCACCTTGGCGTTGGTCACCGGCTTGTACTGCTTGTCGCGCACCTCCACTCGCAGCGGCACCTTGGTTTCATCGGAGAGCACGGACTTGGGCGTGGTGGAAGTCACCTGGCCGGGCGTATCGGTCACCAGGTAGCGCAGAATCTGCTGCCAGAAAGTGGGTTGGGTCTTGTCGTCATGGGGCAGCCACATCTTCCAGCGCCAGCTTCCCTCGGTGGCGAACAGCACGGTGCGGCCGCGGCCGTAGTTTTCCGTCACCAGCAGAGGCGATTTGCGCTTCCCCGCGGGGGTGGATACCAGCAGCACCGTGGCGCCAGGCTTGGGATCGCCGGCCTCCTGATAGTTGGCCATTTGTGGCATCTTCTTCCAGCGCTCGAGGTTGCGCGCGGCATCCTCATCCAGCCGGCAGAGAACGCTCTGCGCGCCGGCGGCGGTGAGTTCCTGGCCCGTGAAGTCGCGGTGGAAAGTGCCTTTGCCCTCGGGCAGGTTGGTGGGCACCAGGTCGGCCAGCGGCGACGCCGGGTAGCCGCCGTCGGAGAGCGTGGCGCGCCCGCCCATGAACAGCAGCCCGCCGCCGCGGCGGTCCACGAAATCGCGGATCAACTGCTGCTGCGTGGGCGTAAAATAGTTGGCCTCCACGCTGCCGATAATCAGTCCCTGGTAGGCAAACAGATCTTCGGCCTTCGAGGGGAAGCCGTCCTCCAGTTCGTGCGGCTCCGGCGGGTCGGGCGTGCCCTGGCGGTAGATCTTGTTCTGGGTGGTGCGCAGCATGGTCACCAATTCGATGTTGTTGTAATCGTCCAGGGCTCGGCGGATGAACTTGAACTCCCAGCGCGGCTCGCCCTCTATATAAAGGATGTGCGGCTTGCGCGCTTCGACGTTGACCAGGCGCGTCACTTTGTTGTTTTGGACGTTTTCTTCGCCGGGGATGGGGTCGAGCGAAATCTCCAGCGTTTTCGGTCCGGCGTCGCCGCAATTAAACACCAGCGATTCGGTCTGGGGCGCGCCCTCGGCCTTCAGCGTGACCTCTTGCGAAGCCAGCACCTTGGCGCCGTCGCGGATGCTGAGTTTCGTCTTGGCGCCGGAAAGCCCGTAGCTCTGGAACGTGACCAGCGCCGTGAGCTTGGATTGCGGCAGCGCGCGCGCGGGCGCCACCGCGTCGGTGATTTCCACGTCTCGCTGCGGATGTTCGCGCCCGAACCCGATGGTGTGGACCGGGATGCGCTGGCGGCGGATGGCGGAGATGGTTTCCAGATCGATGCCGCCGGCGTTATCCGCCCCGTCGCTCAGCAGCACCATGGCGCCCAGCGGCAGCGAGGACGATTCCGCGAGCACGCGCTCGAGCGTATCGCCGATGCGCGAGGCCGGCGCGGC
>PMYB01000004.1:0-445 GCA_003170915.1 Bryobacterales bacterium
CGCGGCGCCGACAAAGTCGTCCCCGTACTGGTCTCCGCGTCAAAACCTGAAAGCCGGAGCCTAATCTGGGCTACTTCCCCGAACGCCTCAGTCTCTGGGCCGCCTGCTTCGTCGCAAGCACGTACCGGTCGGTTTCCTCCAGAATCGCTGCACACCTGGGGCAGGCGATGAAGTGGTCCTCGAACGCGCGCGCCTCATCCGCCGGCAAGTTGAAGAGCAGGTACGCCTTCGCCGTCTCCTCCGGATCGGCCGGGCAGTGGTCCGGACTCAGCACAAGCCTATTCCAGCGGGAACTCGGGAGAAAGGCAAGGGCCGGAGGTACCTGAGCACGGTACTGAACCTCTCGCCGTACCCCTGGGACTGTGCGGCGCTGCAATTCCGGCGCAATATCGAGTTGCGGCCTGGCAACGCTCAAGCCCGTGCGCTTGCGAACGGCGTGGTAAAG
>PMYB01000004.1:528-2032 GCA_003170915.1 Bryobacterales bacterium
TAGAGAAGTGCGCGGGGTCTTCCGGTGTGCGCTTGAGGATTTGTGAAAGAAGGGTGCGCCGCGGTAACGGTGCCCGCACTGATTCAGCGGGCCGCGGCTTGACAGGGCGACAAGCCGGGTCATCACTGGCCGCGATACCAGTCTCTCTCCCGGCGCGCAACGCGGTCATGACCGTCTTCGACGTGGGGCCTTCGCCAAACGCTCAATCCAAATCGAAATTTCCGGTGATCATGGTTGCCCGCAACGTGTCAACGTACGTGGCCGCTTCCTCCGCTCGTTCAACGCACCTGGGACAGCCCAGCAAGTGCTCCTCAAGGGGGGCGAGTTCCGACTCGTCCGTCACCATGCCCAGATGGTATCTCCCCAGATCTTCGTCAGAGATATGCTGCCAGGCCATCTGAACTGGGATTGTAGCGCACGGACCGGCGGTCCCTGGTACCTCGCGAAGGCCAAGGCTCTGTCCGTGGGGCCTTTTGAATGCGTACTTCAAATCGCTCGGACTTCCTTCATTGTTCGAGGAAGCGTCGGCGTAAATCTTCACACACAACCATCCGATTCGGCCTGGGCCCGGCAGAGTCCGTGCCGGCTCTCGTTTAGCACCCGTATCTGTTTGAAATCACGAGAAATAAAGTTCCCACAGGGGCCCAGATTCCGCTTGCTTCGTGGCCCCACCTGATCCATGAATGGTCATGCCGAAGGGAGCTGCCACCATGGACATACTATTCCACAAAACCCTGGGGCAGTGCCTAGGATTGGTGCTGCCGCGGATGTGAAGGTATACACTACCTCTGGAAGGAGTCGGACGATTATGAGCCAGAGGTCCTATGCGTTGATCGCCGGGGTCGTTTTCCTCCTGATTGCCCTCGGCCATCTTCTCCGGGTTGTCTACGGCGTGTCATTCGTCGTGTACGACATCCCGATCCCGATGTGGGCGAGTCTCGTCGCCGTTGTCGTCATGGGCTTTCTTGCCTACGAAGGGTTCCACTTTGCGCTGAAGTCGCCGCCGAAGGCGTGACGCCTTCGTCTGGTAGGAAATTTCGCGAGCGATGGGCACAGCCTCGATCTTGAGGCGGTTCCTGTCCGGGCCAGCAGTGGCTTACGGATAACACCAGATATCGCCGGTGTCTTCGTGCTCCCCGTGCTCTAGGCACGGTCGCCCGCGGCCGCGACAAGCTGCCCAAGCCCGATGTGGAATCGCACGCCTAGCGGTGGGCGTTTACTGCTTCGGCCCCGGTGTCGCCCGCGTCATCAGATCCACGAACATCTCGCCGAACTTCGCCATGTCCACGTCCATCTGCGCATGCACGAGTGGCAGGTCCAGGGCCGGCTTGATGCGGTCAGACCAGGTGAGCGTGTCGCCGTAGCCCGATCCGCGGTCCAGGTTGACGTCCATGTACAGTTGCCGCTCGGCCGTAATCAGCGTCGGGTCGATCCACGCCGCGGCCGCCAACTCATCCCACAGGTAGCTGCGCGCCGGGTGCGAATAACGGGCCACATACTGCGC
>PMYB01000004.1:2103-3031 GCA_003170915.1 Bryobacterales bacterium
GTTGGCGTATTCCAGGTCGTCCGTCCGCGGGCTCAGGCTCCCGCCCATGAATACCAGCCCTTTGCTCAGCTCCGCGAAGTGCGGGTCCAGGCCCAGCGCCAGCGCTAGGTTGGTCATCGGGCCGCCCGCATAAACCGTCACCTCGTGCGGATACTCGTGAACCATGCGCACCAGAAAATGCGCTGCGTCCTCGTTGAGCGGTAGTTTCGCCGGCTTGCCCTCGGCCATCGCCGGCACCTCAGCCGGATCGTGGTTGCTCTCGCGGCGCGTCCAGGCCCCTTGGTAGGTGACCTTCCCATACTGCTTGTTCCCACAGCTTGGTCTCCGCCTGCGTCCGCACCAGTGGGTATACCGCGCCCGGCACCACCGGAATATCCGCGCGTCCTACCAGTTCCAGAAGCCGCAGCGTGTGCGCCACTTCTTCATTGCGCCACTGGTCTCCGGTCACCACCGTAATGCCCAGCGTTTGCACATTGGGCGACTGCAGCAGCACCAGGATGGACATCATGTCCGTACCGCCGGGCTCGGCCGCGTCCTGGTCGATCACCACGTATCGTTTCTCTTGCGCCACACCTGCGCCCACCAGAAGAAGTAATGTAGCCGCCGCCATCACAGGCTGAGGGATTCGAATCATAAGCCGAGTTGCTCCGCCTAATACTGTAACGCGCGGACGTGCCGCCCCCAGACCAGCAGACCCTGGCGGCGAATAGCTACCGATATCGCCGCATATCGTTCCGTTTTCCGTGTTCGGCTAACGACGCCGTTGCTCAAGGAGGGCGGGCGATGCTCGCCGGGCTTCTCGGCTGCGGTCTCCGCCGATCCGAGGTGGCTGCGCAAACGCTCAAGCACATTCAACAGCGGGACAACCGTTGGTCATCCGGCGCCCTGCCGCCGACGGCCGGATCGCCCTCGACCGGCTCTCGGTGGA
>PMYB01000193.1 GCA_003170915.1 Bryobacterales bacterium
CCCGCAATTCGTTACCCTTTCGACATGTCCCGATGTCTCGGTCTCATTCTGTTTTTTTCCGCCATCACTGCGCCGGCCGCCGATTGGCCGCAGTGGCGCGGGGCTGACCGCGACGGAAAATCCGCGGACACCGGCCTGCTGGACTCGTGGCCCAAGGGCGGCCCGCGCCTTCTCTGGAAGGTGCAGGATCTGGGTGAGGGTTACTCCGGGCCTGCCATCGCCGGCGATCATCTCTACATTCAGGGCCAGCAGGGCGGGCAGCAGTTCGTCATGGCCTACGACGTTCACAACGGCAAGCAACTTTGGAAGACGGCGGCCGGCAAGTCCTTCAACGGGGATCGCGGGAATGGTCCTCGGGGTACGCCTACGGTGGAGGGCGCGCGCTTGTATGCATTGTCCGCCGATGGCACCCTGGTGTGCCTCGAAACCGCCACCGGCAGACGCGTTTGGGGGCTGAACTTCGTCGAGCGCTTCGGCGGCCGGCCGCCGAACTGGGCGTACTCCGAATCGCCGCTGGTGGATGGCGACCGCCTCATCGTCACGCCCGGCGGCCCCTCCGCGGCTGTCGTGGCACTGAATAAGAACACGAGCGACCTTCTCTGGAAATCGCAGAACGACCGGCCCGGTTATTCTTCGGCCATCGCATTCGATATCGGCGGCACGCACGCCCTCGCCTTGCTCACCGCGGAGGCTGCCATCGGGCTGGACGCCAAGGATGGCGCGCTGCTCTGGCGGTATCCCCGAGTCGCCAACCGCACCGCCAACGTTGCCACACCGATCGCTCATGATGGCTACGTGTTTTTCTCCACCGATTACGGTACGGGTTGCGTGCTGCTGAAGCCCACCCCGGACGGCAAGACTGCCGAGGTCTATTTCAACCGGGACATGCGCAACCACTACACTACCTCGGTGCTGGTGGGGGACTACCTGTACGGGTTTTCGAGTGAAATCCTCACCGCTATGGAGTTCAAAACGGGGAAGGTCGCGTGGAAAGATCGCAGCGTCGGCAAAGGCAATTGCATCTATGCCGGCCAGCACCTCTATTGCATGGGCGAGGATGGCGCGGTCGGGCTGATCGAGGCCACGCCCGCCGCCTACAAGGAACTGTCGCGGTTCGAGATCCCGCGCGGCAACCGCAACACATGGACCCCGCCGGTAGTCGCCAACGGCCAGTTCTACCTGCGGGAGCAGAGCAATCTTTACTGTTACAACATCAAGCGGTGACCGAATGTACCGAATCGCATTACTTCTTTTCACGGCGTCCCTTGGCTTGCGTGCCTGGGGCGTTAACGAGGACCTGCTCGAAGCCTCGCGCGCGGGCGACCTCGCCGCTGTCCAGGCATTGATCGCGAAGGGCGCGGCGCTGGAGACGAAGACCGCCTACGGCCAGACGCCGTTGTATCTGGCGGCCATGAACGGCCGCGAGGATGTGGTCCGCTTTCTCCTGGAGAAGGGCGCCAATCCGAACGTTCACGACACTTTCTACAAGGCGTCGATGCTTGATTTTGTCCTCCAGCGCAAGCACTATGGCGTGGCCAAGATGCTGATCCGCAAAACTTCGGCGAACGCCGACGCGGTTCTGGAATCGGTGGCGGCAACCGGCAATGCCGACTTGGTGCAGGCCCTTCTGGATGCCGGCAAGCCGAGTCAGGCGGCGTTGGACAAGACCTATGAGACGGCGCTCGGGCCGAAGCAAACGGAAGTCGCCGCGCTCTTGAAGAAGGCGGGCGCGCACGAACCCGCGCCGGCATTCGTCGTGGATGTGAAGACGCTCGAAGCGTATGCGGGCACTTACAAATCGGACCAGGTTCCGCTCGATATCAAGGTATTCGTGAAAGAAGGCAACTTGTACATGCAGGCCACCGGCCAACCCGAGTTTGCGCTGAAGGCCACCAGCGCGACGCAGTTCGAATTCGCGCTGGCGCAAGTGGTAGTGGAGTTCGATTCAGCTTCCAGCTTCACGTTGAAGCAGGGCGGCGGGAGTTTTCGGTTCAAAAAGGCGGTGACACAATGAGGCGGCTGGCTATCATCGCCATGGCCGCGGCCAGTGTCGCCACAGCCGCGGACTGGCCGCAATTCCGCGGGCCATCGGCTTCGGGCGTTGGCTCCGGCGCCAAGCCTCCCATTCACTGGGACGCGGCCAAGGGAACCAATGTCGTCTGGAAGGCGGAGATCCCGGGCCTCGCGATTTCGTCGCCCATCGTCTGGGGCGACCGGGTGTACGTGACCACCGCGATCTCCAGCGACCCCACACAAAAGATCCGGACCGGCCTCTATGGCGACACCGATTCGGCGAACGACCGCAGCTCGCACCAGTGGAAGGTGATGGCGCTCGACAAGCTCACCGGGAAGCTGCTCTGGCAACAGACCGCGCACGAGGGAGTGCCCAAGACCAAGCGCCACCCGAAATCGTCGCAGGCCTCGCCGTCGCCCGCCACCAACGGCAGCGTGGTAGTCGCCTATTTCGGTTCCGAGGGCCTGTATGCCTATTCGTCCGATGGGAAACTCCTCTGGCAGAAAGACCTGGGCATTCAGAATGCCGGATGGTTCTTCGACCCCGATTCGGAATGGGGAGTGGGCAGCTCGCCGGTGCTCTACAAGAATTCCGTCATCGTGCTGTGCGACCGCCAGAAGGATTCGTTCATCGCCGCTTTCGACTTGAAGGACGGTAAGGAACTGTGGCGCACCGCGCGGGCCGAGCTTCCCACCTGGGGCACGCCGGCGGTGGTCGAGGGCAAGGACCGCACAGAAGTGGTTACCAACGGTTCCAAGGCGATTCGCGGCTACGACGCGGATACCGGGAAAGAGCTGTGGACGCTTAGTCCCAATTCGGAGGTGGTTTGCACAACCCCGGTCACGGGCCATGGTCTGATTTTCGTGACCGCGGGCTATCCGCCCATCCAGCCGATCTATGCCATCAAGATCGGATCCACCGGCAACCTCACGCTTCCCGACGGCAAGGATTCGAGCGCTGCCATCGCCTGGAGCAAGCAGCGCGGCGGCGTATATCTGCCCTCGCCGATCGTATACGGCGATCAACTCTACACGCTCAATAACAACGGCATATTGACGGCTTACGATGCCAAGACCGGAAACCGCCTGTACCAGCAGCGGATCGAAGGAAACTCGTTTGTGGCGTCACCTGTCGCCGCGGCAGGCAACCTGTACCTGGCGAGCGAGGATGGCGACGTCTTCGTCGTGAAGGCGGGCGCGCAGTTCGGCCTGGTCGCGAAGAATCCGATTGGCGAGCCGATTCTGGCCACCCCGGCATGGGCGGACGATATGTTAATCGTACGTGGGGCCAAGCACTTGTTCGCCATCGCGGAGAAGCCATGAACCGCGCGGTCCTATTGTGTCTGGTGGTTTCCGGCTGCCTGTTGTTGGCATCCGACACCAGCGGCGATTGGCCCATGTGGGGCGGCACACCGGACCGCAACATGGTCTCCGCGATGAAGGGCATCCCCACTTCCTGGGACATCCAGAGCAAGAAGAACGTGAAGTGGGTGGCCAAACTCGGATCGCAAAATTATGGCAATCCGGTGGTGGCGGGCGGCCAAGTGTACGTCGGCACCAACAACGATCTGGCGCTCAACCCCAAGGAAGGCGGCGACCGGGGCGTGCTGATGTGCTTCCGGGAATCGGACGGAAAGTTTCTGTGGCAGCACACCAGCGAAAAGCTGGCCGATTCGAGCAAGGACTGGCCCGAAACCGGAGTCTGCTCCGCGCCGCTGGTCGAGGGCGATCGCGTATACTACGTGACCAACCGCTGCGAGTTGGTGTGCCTGGATGCGCACGGCAAGGCGATCTGGAAGCTCGACATGATCAAGGAGCTGGGCGTGTCGCCGCACAACAAGGCGGCTTCCTCGCCCGCGTTCTACGGCGGCCTGGTGTTCGCCGGCACCTCCAACGGCCGGGATGAGAGCCACGAACGCGTACCCGCGCCGAAAGCGCCATCCATGATCGCGGTCGATAAGAACACCGGCAAGCTGGTCTGGCAGGTGAATGACGCCGGCGATCGAATCCTCGACGGGCAGTGGTCCTCGCCAGCGGTGGGCGCCATCGGCGGCGTGGCGCAGGCGGTGATTGGCGAGGGCGATGGCTGGGTGCGCGGCTATGAGGCGCTCACCGGCAAGAAGCTGTGGGAGTTCGATACCAACCCCAAGAACTCGGTCTGGCCCAAGACGCGCAACGAGATCGTCTCCACGCCGGTGATCTGGCAGAACCGGGTCTTCATCGCCAACGGCCAGGACCCCGAAAGCGGCCAGGGCCCCGGGCATCTCTATGCCATCGACGCCACCAAGCGGGGCGACATCACTACCAGCGGCCGGCTCTGGCATTACGACAAGATCAAGCGCTCGATCTCAACTGGCGCCATTGCGAACGGGCTGCTGTTCTATGCCGATTTCACCGGCTATCTGCACTGCCTGGATGTCAACACCGGCCAGCCCTACTGGACTCACGACACGCTCTCGGCCGTGTGGGGCTCGCCCATGGTGATCGGCGGGAAAGTGTACCTGGGAGACGAAGACGGCGATGTGCTCATCATGGAAGCGGGCAAGCAGGAGAAGGTGATCGCCACGGTGAACATGGGGAGCAACGTTTACTCCACGCCGGTTCCAGCCAACGGAACTCTGTTTCTGACGAACCGGAACCAGCTTTTCGCGATTGCCGGGAAGCCGTAAGTCAGCCATGCGGCCGCTGCTCATATTCTTAATTGCGGGGCTGCTGGGCGCGGCGGACGATTGGCCGCAATTCCGGGGGAACCCGCAAATGACGGGCGTCGCCACCGGTTCCGTTCCGGCGAATCTGAAGCTGCTGTGGACCTACGACGCCGGCGAATCCATCGAATCCTCCGCCGCGATTGCGGGCGGAACGGTCTACGTGGGGTCGCAATCGAAGGACCTGCTGGCCATAGACCTCGAAACCGGGAGGCTGCGCTGGAAATACCGCGCCACCGATTCCATCGGCGAATCTTCCCCGGCGGTGTACGAGGGCATCGTCTATGTGGGCGATCTCAGCGGCGTCCTGCACGCCGTGAATGCGGCCGGCGGGAAGGGCCTATGGACGTTCAAGACCGAGGCCGAAATCAGGTCGTCGCCGGTGATCTCGGGCGACCGGCTTCTGATTGGTTCCTACGACGGCAACCTCTACTGCCTCTCGCGGCGGAGTGGCAAGCTCATTTGGAAATTCACCACCAGCAGCTACGTGCATGGCACCCCGGCGCTCTCGGGCGGCGTCGCTTATGTCTCCGGCTGCGATGAAGTCTTCCACGGAATCCGCCTGGCAGACGGGGCTGAAGTGGTGCAATTCCCCGCGGGCGGCCCGGCCGCCGCTTCTCCGGCGATGCTCGATCAGTGGGCTTATTTCGGCAATTTCAACAATGAAGTGGTGGGCGCCAGCGTGCGCCAGAAACGCATTCTCTGGCGATACCAGCGGAAGGCCGCCCAGTTCCCGTTCTACTCCTCGGCGGCCGCGGCCGGCGACCGCATCGTTGTGGGCGGGCGGGACAAGCTGATTCACTGCCTGAACGCAAGAACCGGCAAGGCAATCTGGACGTTCGCCACGAAGGCGCGCGTCGATTCATCTCCCGCCATAGCCGGCGGCCGGGTGTACATCGGTTCCAACGACGGCCATTTCTACGTGCTTGATCTGGCCTCCGGAAAGAAGCTTTGGGATTTCGAAGCCGGCGCGCCGCTTTCGGCTTCTCCCGCGATAGCCGCGGGCCGGGTGGTGATTGGTTCGCAGGACGGGCGGCTGTATTGCTTCGGGGGGTAGCGTGGTAATCTGAATGCCATGAACCGACGAACGTTCATGCAATCCGCGGGGCTGCTGACCACAAGCCTGGCGGCCCAGGGCCAGCCTGCGGCGCCCGCGAAGACTGGAATCAAGCCGACCTTGATGCTTGAAATGCTCAAGGGATCGATCGACGAGGAGTTTGAACTCGCGGCCCACGCCGGGTTCCAGTCGGTCGAGTCGCTGACGCAATACGCCGCATGGTCGGATGCCGACGTCGCGCGGGTCCGGAGCCTCTGCCGGTCCCTCCACTTGGGCGTGGACACGGTGTTGGCCCAGCAGGACTGGAAGAAGAGGCCCGTGTCCATCGTCGATCCGGCGCACCGCGAAACATTCCTGGCGGATATACGAAGCGCCATCGTCTACTCGAAGAAACTGGACATCCCGCACATCAGCGTGACCAGCGGCCTCTCGGCCGCGGGGAAGACGTTCGAACAGCAATGGGCCAGCCTGACCGAAGGCCTCAAGCGGGCAGCCGACCTGATAGCCGAGGCGAAGCTGACCCTACTCGTCGAGGCATTGAACTCGCTCGTCGATCACCCGGGCTGCTTCCTGACCAGCAACGTGGAAGCGTTGAAACTGATTAAGGAACTGAACCTGCCGCACGTGCGGTTGCTGTTCGATATTTATCACGAGCAGATATCGAGAGGGAACATCATCCGGACGCTGACGGAGGCCGCACCATACGTCAAGGTGTTCCACGTGGCCGACAACCCCGGACGAAACGACCCGGGAACGGGCGAGATCGACTATCCCAACGTGTACCAGGCCATTCGGAAGACCGGGTACACCGGTTACATCGGCATGGAATACCATCCGGTGGCAGACCCGCTGGCGAGTTTCACCAAGGCCGTGAAGGACGTTCAGAAAGACGGCTGACACGACTCCGCTTTCTGCGTGTCGAGTAACGGAGAGCGGAGAGCCACGTCGGTGGCGACGCAGGGAATCCCCACTTCGTGGGACATCCAGACCAAGCAGGTCGCCGGGTGCGATCGCCGGCGAGCGGCTTCCGATCGGTTCCAACGACGGCCATTTCTACGTGCTGGATCTGGCCGCCGGAAAGAAGCTCTGGGATTTCGAAGCCGGCGCAACGCTTTCGGCTTCTCCGGCGATGACCGCGGGGGGCGGTGATTGGTTCGCAGGACGTGCGGCTATACTGCTTCGGGCAAGAGTGGGGTATCCGCAAGAGTACCGGTCTAGTACTGGTACTCATGAATCTAAATAGTCTGCTAATTAGTACCAAAGAGGTCATTTTACCCTTGATATTACCAAAGGATATCAACATACTATTAGCCTATGGCTAAGTACACACGTTTCCTTTTCGCGCTCTTGGTGCTCGGCACTTTGTCGATTGCCAGTGCCGCAGTTGTGGACTTCAACAGTTTTACAACGACGACCCCCGCGGAGACTTTGGTTTCAACCGGCGGGCTCGACTTTACGTATAGTGGCGCTTCGTTCATGTACGTTTGGTGCTGCAACAGTCCTAACGGCAACGGTACGCCAGCGCTGATTCTCTCCGGTTTCTCTGCCGGTGACCAAGTGGCTATCACGCGGACCGGTGGCGGAGCTTTTGACCTGAACAGCTTCGAGATGGCCATCAGTTGGTACTACACCACGAGTCCGGATACCGTTGACGTCACTGCATTTTTCCAGGGCGGCGGTTCGTCAGGCCAGACCTTGACCCTCTTCAATGCGCCTCTGCAGACCTATAACCTGAACCTCATGAACGTCACGGAAGTAGATGTCACCAAGTTGTTAGCTACCAACAATGCGTATTGGGTCATGGATAATGTCACTTACAACGGGGGAGCCGTTCCGGAACCGGCTAGCCTGTCCCTGATTGGCGTTGGACTGATCGGCCTCGGCCTTCGCTTCCGCCGCCGCAAGTGAGATCAGCCCCGCGCTGCCGCGGCCCTGAGTCGCCGAAACGTGTAAGACCCTACTCCGATTTCAGCGCGTCGAGTAGCGGAGAGCGGAGAGCGGCGGCGGTGGCGATGGCCGATGACGCGATGCCAGTGGCCGCGACGAGAGCCAGCAGAATGGCCAAAGAGGCCACTGGCACATGACCGCCGCGCGCGGAAACCGCCGGCGCCGTGGCCAGCGCGGCGCACACGGCGCCGGTCGCCAATCCCATCAGCAGAAGGAAGACGTTCTCCGCCAGCACCATGGTGAAGAGATGGCGCGGACGGTATCCGACGGCGCGCAGCAGGGCCAGTTCCCTCCTCCGTTCCAGCACGTTGCGCATCAGCACGGCCGCTAATCCTACCGTGCCCAGGAGCAGGCCTAAGCCGCCGAGCGCGCGGAAGGTTGCGAGGTAGGTGTTCTCCACTTTGTGGAAGCTGGCCAGGCGCGCGGCGGTGGGCTGCACGACGAATCCGTAGTCGGAAAGCGCGGCCGTCAGTGTGCGCGCGACCTCGTCCGCTTTTCCGGGCGGGGTGCTCAGGAGGAAGAAACGGTAGCCTGCGGTGTCGGGGAACAGGCGCAGGAAATTCTGTTCAGAGACGATCAACTCGCCCTGAAATACGCTGTCCTGGAGGGCGGCGACGATGCGGTAGCGGACGCCGGCCAAGTCGAACTCCTCGCCCAGCTTGCGGTGCAGCGAGTAGGTCAGGGAATTGGCGTCGGCGATGGCCGGGATGGCGCCGCCGGGGAGTCGAGAATCGAGGAGCGGCCAGAGGTTCCGCGGGGGCGGCGCCAGAATGCGCGGGTTCTGGGGTTGGTAGAGATTCAGGCAACTGGCATCGTCGCCCGGATGCAGGCGGAAAGGAATGAACTGGACGCCTTCGAGCGACGGAATGTTGATCAGCGGCAGTTCGGAATCCGCCACGAGCGGGAAGTCGCCGGGGGGAGAAGCATCGCGGCGAAAGGCTTCGAGGGAGGCGATTACGAAGGTCGCCGAGGCTATCAGAGCGATGCACAGGACGCTGCGGCCGGGGCGGTACCGCACGCTGCGCAGGCCCAGCGCGACGAGGCCACCGATGTGTTGCGAACCGCGCGCGTGGAACCAGGCGGATTGGAATAGCAGCGCGGAGACGAGCAGCAGCGTGCCCGCGCCGAAGAAACCGGCGGTTTGCCCGGCGAACAGACATGCGGCGGCGAGAAGAACGGCGACAGCCCCCGCGAGCGAAGCAAAGTGGGGCAGACGCTTTCGTCTGCCAAGCTCACCCGCCAGCAGACCCCGCGGTGTAACTGGTCGCAGGCCGCGCAGGGTCCACGCCACGGAAGCAAGGCCCGTCACCACGCCGGCGGCGGCGCCGAGGGCCAGCGGCGGAACGGAGGCGTGCAGCCCAAGCAAGCGGGTCCCTACCGCGTCGAACCACCAGGTGCGCAGGCCCAGAACGATGAGCGCACCGTATAACAGCGCCGCCCCGATGCCGGCCACGGCGCCGGCAACCGCGAGCACTGCGCCTTCGAGCAGGAACAGGGTTCGGATCTTGGATGCCGAAAACCCGAGCGAGCGGAGGACGCCGATTTCGCGCGTCCGCTGTTCGATTCCTAACTTGAAGAACAAGCCGGTGAGCAGCACGGCTGAGACCATCAGGAAGAAGCTGAAGTAGACGAAGTACTCGCCAAAGTCGGTTGCGCCGCGCGCGGCTTCCAGGGCTTGGGATCTCACGGGGACGACCGCGAGGCCCGCTTGCGCGGGATCGAGCGCCGTGCGGAGCGCCTCGGCAAAGGCCGGGGACGGCGGGAAGATGCGGATCGAGGTCAGGCTGCCGAAGCGCGTGCCCCACAGCTCGCGGCCGCGCGCGAGGCGAATGAAGGCTTTGGGAGTGGTGCGGTATCGATTCCAGTACTGCTCGTCGGCGGGGCGGATGCGGGACATGTCGAGTGGGAACGGCGGGTCCCAATCGCGGAGATTACGGGATTCGGTGATGCCGGGGTAGTCGGGGGCGAAGTCCGGGTCGGCGGCGTCTCCGGAGAGCGGGACGATGCGCTCGACGCGGAATTGCGCGGTCTCGGTGTGCAGGCGCGAATCGGACCGCCAAACGTAATACTCGAGCGTAGCTGGATCGCCGACTTTCGCTCCCAGTTCGCGGGCGGCCCACTCATTCAGCGTGATGCCATCCTCGCGGGCGGGAGCGAGTTCGGAGTCGAGCGCCGTGACCAACGAATAAGGAATCTCACGCTTCCCGACGCGGATGGCGTTCGCCAGGTAGGTCAGAATCGGCTGGATGCGGAAGCCGAGCGATCCGGCGGCTGAGGCCACGGCGTCGCCGATCAGCGCGCTGTCGCTTTCGAGCGAAAGGCAGGCGGGTTTTTCGAGGGTGCGCACCCGGAGGCCAACGTCGGCCAGGGTGTAGTGCTGCTTCAGGTCGACGGGAGCATGGCTCACCAGGATCGTGTTGACTTTTCCGGGCTGATTCAGTTCCCGCTGCAAGCGGGCCAGCGGGACATACACGGCGCGGACGTCGCCCTGTTGGGGGCGTAGCGAGAACTCGTGACCGATCTGCCCCACGGTCAGACGGATGGTTCTGGCTACGTCGTCTTTGCGGCCGTGCAGAGATTCGAGCGGGATGGCGGAGGGTTTCGGAATGCGGAGGAGGAGCTCGTCGCCGGGCTTGGCGCCGAGCTCTTGGGCGAGGGCTGCGGTGATGAGGACCTGGGGCGTGTCCATGCCATAGACCTCCACTCCGGCTTCGTGCTCGACGATGCCCTCCAGGGCGATGATTGGCGTGGCGGGCTGGAACGCCGCGGCTAAATCCTCGCGGAAGAAGCCGGCGCGCGTCACGACCGAATCGGTGTTGCCGAGCCGCTCCAATACCAGGTCGCGCAAGGAGGCGCGTACCGAATCGCCGACCAGGGCCGCGCCGCCGAGCACGCCCGTGGCCGTGGCCACGCCCAGCAGCACCGCTGCGTTCGTCCGCCAGTACCACCTGAGATTACGCGCCAGCAGGGTGTAGGTTCGCATGACGCAATTCGTACCGCTTGGGAAATCGCGCGGCCAGCGTGGGGTTGTGGGTAACCACGATCAGGATGGTCTCCTGCCGCTGGTGCAGTTCCAGCAGAAGGGCCGCCACCATTTCCGCCGAAGCTTCATCGAGGTTGCCGGTCGGCTCATCGCAGAGCAGCAGGCGCGGCCGCAGGACGAGGGCCCGCGCCAGCGCGACGCGCTGCTTCTCGCCGCCCGAGAGCTCCGCGGGAAGGTGATCGAGCCGGTCTTCCAGCCCTACTTGACGGAGCAGTTCTCGGGCGCGCGCGGGATAGCCGGCGCGATCTTTCGCCACCAACGTGGGAACGAGCACGTTTTCCAGAACCGAGCACTGCGGCAGCAGGCAGTGGTCCTGGAAGACGAAACCGATGGACTGGTTGCGAAATGCCGCCAGCTCCTTTTCCGGAACGGTGTAAGGATTGACGCCGCCCAGCGTCACCGTGCCAGCGGTGGGCGGTTCCAGCGCCCCGGCGATGTAGAGCAGCGTGCTCTTGCCCGAGCCCGATGGCCCCATGATGGCCGCCGCCTCGCCGCGGTTCAACCCGAGCGAGACGCCCGAGAGCACGGTGAGAGGGCCGCGCGGCGTCGGATACTGCTTGGTGACATTCGAGATCTCAAGCATGGGCGATGACCTGGAATGCTTCGAGCGCGCGCGCAGCCATGTGCGAGGCGCTGTAATACCGGCGAACGCCCTCGGCGCCCCGGCGGCCCAGTTCCGCAGCCAGTTCGGGATTCTTCCATAGACCGTAGATGCCGTCGGCCAGGCGCGCGGCATCGTCAGGCTCCACCATGACTCCGCCCCCGGTTCTCTCCAGGATCTCGCGAAACGTCCCGCGCCGGGGCTGGACCACTGGCACGCCGCTGGCCATCGCTTCCAGGAGGAAGATTCCCTTCGGCTCGTCGTAGGTGCTGGGGACGCTCAGGACGTTGAGGCTGCGTAGGAACTCGGTCTTCCCTGCCCGGTCAAGCTCACCGCGATAGTGGAATTCGCGCGCCAGGCCGGCGTTCCTCATGAGCCGCTCGACGCGGTGCAGGTAGGCGCGATGCTCCGGCGCCAAGTAGCCGGCGACCTCCAGCGCCGAGCCGGCGAAATCGCTCTCGCGCCGCAGCCGCAGGTAGCTCTCGGCCAGCAGGTGCAGTCCTTTCTCCGGGGCGACGCGCGCGAAGAAACCGACCTGGAAGCGCCCGCCGGGAACGCGCGCCGGCGGGCCGTAGCCATCGGCGTCGATGCCTAGCGGGACCACGTGCAACTTGCGGTCGGGAATTCCTAGTTTGCCCTGCCAGTAGTCGGCGCAAAACTCACTGACAGCGACGAAGCCATCGACATCCTCAACCTTGGCGCGGATCAGTTCCAGCGCCTGCGACCGGTACGGCTCCTGTAACTGGTCGAGGAAGAGCTCTTCGCCCTGCAAGGTGCAAGCGACCGGCCGGCCGAGCGCGTCGCGGATGGGCCGCGCCAGGCCGATGAGGAGAGAATTGGGCAGGGTCGCGATGTCGGGCGGTTCTGCGGTGCGGAGGAAGGCGGTCAACTTGCGAATGTCCTTGAGCTGATAGCCGGCCTCGCCGCGCAGCATGGAAACCGTCATGGCGCCGAGCGAATGCGGGTTGACCCTGATCGAGGTTTGGGACGCCAGCTTCAGCATCCAGGGCGCATCCCATAGGCGGTCGAGGAGCGGGCGCGGCCGGCGGAAGAACGCTGCCTCCTGGCAGAGGCACACGCTGATCCCGTTCAGAAACACCGTGGGCTCGCTGACGTTGGGCTCGTCCGTGCGCGTGGGCGTATAAAGGGGGAGCAGGACGACGTGATGACCCTGCCTCTTGAGTTCCGCCGCCAGGGCGTTGTCGCGGAGGCAACTACCGCAATACATTCGAGCGGCACCGGCTGTGAGCGCGAGGATTCTCATAGGGGTTGGGAGGCGGGCATGGCGATTGCTATCAGTTTAGTACGGGGAGCGGGGGAGCGGGGGCCAGGCGGGAATTGGGTTCGTTTCGCAAAAGATGCAAGTGGTTTCATTTTGTTCGGGTTGGGACCGAAATTGGGTCCGTTTCGCAAATCTCTCTCGTGCGCCTCGCAGATGTTCGAAAGCGGCGCCGGCTGTGAGCGCGACGTACGGGGGGCCGGGGGCCGGGAATTGGGTTCGTTTCGTAAATCTCTCTCGGGCGCCTCCCAGGTGTTCGAAAGCGGCGCCGGCTGTGAGCGCGAGGTACGGGGGGCCGGGAGCGAAGAATTGGGTTCGTTTCGTAAACTTCGCTCGCGCGCTTCCCGGGTGTTCGAAAATGGGATTGGGTTCGTTTCGTAACTCTTGCTTGTAGGGCTTTCCAGCCGACAGAAGTCATCCATGGCGCGGCGGTGCGGGCGTTCCGCCGGGGCCTGATCGCGCTGTTCCGGGGACACGGCATGTTGTGAGCGCGGCACGTTGGTATGGCCCTCCGTCTTGAGGATCGCATGAGGAGGGGCTTGAGTCTGAAATTCGGCGGGGTCGGGTGATGAGAAGACAGGGGTTGTTCGTGAAATCAGTTGTGACTGAAAACCGGCTCTGGGGGCCGGCAGGATGCGCCAGGAAGCATCGGGCGGCTGGCGTATATAATTAGGTATGCCTGTCGCCTACGACTTCGGCAGCAAGGAGTTCGACGAGGCGGTGCGGGCCGCGGGCCACCAAGCCTTCCTCGAGACGCTTGCGGCTGGGCTTCCGGTCTTCTATCGCGACGCCGACGGTCTCAACGTGATGCAGTACCCCGATGGCCGAAGATTCGAGATCCGCTGGATTCCGGGCGCCCCTTCCGGAGAGAACTACGAAGTCATCCGCGAATTGACGGCGCATGCCGCCTGAGGCAGCGTGCCCACCCTCACGATAATCGCAGGGCCGAACGGCTCCGGAAAGTCCACGCTCACGCGGTCCGTCGATTTCGAGGGCCGCGAGCGGCTGCTGGACCCCGATGCGATAGCCCGCAGTCTGAATCCGGTGAATCCATCCGCTGCTGCCATCGCCGCCGGAAGGGAAGTCTTGAAGAGAACGGCGGAGTACCTCAGTCGGGGAGTGAGTTTTGCGGTGGAGACGACTCTTTCCAGCCGCAACAGGGTGGACCTGATCCGCCAAGCCAAATCCCGCGGGTATGAGATCCACCTGATATTTGTTGGACTGGACAGCCCGGAACAATGCATCACACGCATACGAAATCGGGCGGCGCGCGGAGGTCATTTCATTCCGGATGCCGACGTAAGGCGCCGGTACGCCAGGAGCATTGCCAATGCCGCGCCGGCGCTCCGATTGGCGGATACGGCCAAGTTCTATGACAACTCCGAAGACGGCCATCGCCTCGTTCTGGTGGCAAACGCGGGTGTGGTGGTGTGGCGGGCTGAGGGGGTTCCGGAATGGGCCAGACTGTGAATTTGGCTGGATGAGGGGCCGGTTGGTTGCGGCGAGGTTCTGCAGGGGCACCCAGTTGACACCCGCTTCAACCCTGTGCCCCAGATATCTCAGTGCCTATCCGATGCGCTATCGATGCGCTTGGGCGAAGCGGCGGTCGA
Source organism: Bryobacterales bacterium (assembly GCA_003170915.1). Taxonomy (GTDB): domain Bacteria; phylum Acidobacteriota; class Terriglobia; order Bryobacterales; family Bryobacteraceae; genus Fen-178. The sequence continues at coordinate 14,256 of PMYB01000193.1, forward strand.
GAAGCCTCAGAGAAGGTCCGCAACGGCATGAGGAACTCCCTTCCGTACACAGCGCGCGCCTGAAACACGGCCGCCTGCGGGTCTTGTCAGGCGGCGCGCTGCCCATTTCACCGAGATCTATGATCGTTCGTGGGCTCCAGCAGCCTCCGCGTCTCGACATAACGCTGACCGGAGCGCGTGATCCGAAAGCTGTCGTTGCTTCCATGAATGTACGCCTTGTCATGTTCAAGGGCGTTCAGAGTCCTGCGAAGGTTGGTGCGCATCTTCGGATGCGCCCACGATTCCAGATCGCCGAAACCCGCGCCCTGCGGGCCTGTCTGGTAAAGCACTAAAAGCATGAAGTCACTAGCACCCAGGTCCGTCCGCAGCACCTTGAGGAACCCGTCGAAATCCTCAACCGCCGGAGCCAAGCGCGTGACGATACCATCAACCATTTTCTTTGCCTGGTCCGGACGCACAGAATGATAAAGCCTAACGAATTCCGCAAGAATCCAGTCGAGAATGGCAACGACGAGCCCCGCGTCTTGAAGGTTGGGATCTATTCCGTCGGCGAGGTGGGCGTTATCGCGCTTGTTCCTGATGTCATAGACGACCCTCAAAGCGCGCGGGATGTGCAACCGGACGCAATCCGGTTGCTTCGCGGCTGGAATATTCGCCAATGATCTAATCAGGGCATCCGAATCGATCTGCTTGCCGAGTGCTTCGAAGGTCCCCGTGGTCCGCTGCTGGAGAAGCCGGAAAGCCGCCTCGCAGAAGCGGCCGCCTTCCACGGCACTCAGGCGCAGTCCCCCGAGATAGAAATTACGCTTCGCCTCCTGATAGGCGGCGAGCAGTTCGTCCACCAGCGCCGGATCGAGAGCCGCGGCCATTCCTTGACGGACCGTCTGGAGCATGGGCTAGCCTCTACTTCGCCACCTTCGCCTTGTTGAGGCGGGCTTTCTTCTTGGTACGGCGTGGAGCCGACGCCAGAACTTCCTTCATCTTGGCCCGGTCCGGCAGGGCCTCCACGACAGCTTCGCCAAGCGTTGTGATCCTCTTCTTGCCTCCGCCCGCGCGGCTTAAAAACCTGCTCTGCGTGACGGCGTTCATTGCCGTCGCCGCGGCGTTGGAAAAATCCGTGCCGTGTGCGTCGGCATTGAGCTTCGTGATCTCCCGTGTCGTAAAGCTCAGCGTGTTCATGCCATGCATCAGAAGATACGCAAGGCAGATGAAGCGCTCAAGGTCCGTGACCGGAGCCTTGTGCTTCAGGAAATCCTTGACGTTCATTCCGTTTACGCCCGCAACGCCTCCACCCGCGGGAGTCGAGGCGGCGCCGCTTGCCGTAGCTGCGAGGCCCGGCGGAACGCAACCCGTCGCGGGTCCGGGCGTGCCTCCCATACCGAGTCGTGACAGAATCATGGCGACGGCAAACTGGCGCTGCGCAGCATTGAGCGGTTCTATACATCCGCGCATAATT
>PMYB01000071.1 GCA_003170915.1 Bryobacterales bacterium
TGCACCACCGGCCTCGCCGCGCGGTCGTCCGCCAGCTCCGCCGTGGGCCTCTCTACATACTTCGGCGCATAGAGCTGGCTCACGAAGGAAATCGGGCGGCCCGAGACCAGCGAAAGCTGCACCTTGATCCAATCCTCGCCGGTGGTGTTGTCGACAATGGCCCACCCCTCCAGCACGGGCTGCCCGCTGGCGCCGAAAATCAGGCGATAGCTCGACTTCCACACCGGCGCCGGAATCATGTAACTGGCCACCACCTCGCGCTCCTTGGCGTCGGTGGAATCGATGTACACGCTGCGCTTCTCCTTGGAGCGCGCCGCGGCCAGCGCCGCCAGGTAATCGTGGAACTGCTGCTGCAACTGCGGGTCGGTGAAGTGAATGCTAGTGGCCGCGCTCAGGTCCAGGGTCCGCAGCTCGCCGCCATCCAGCATCAGGGTGAGTTGCTCGCGCTCCGGCTGCTTGTCGCTCGACGCCACCAGGCGGCCGTTGACGATGGCGCCGGCCACCGTCTCGCTCCCGAACTTCAATTCCAGGCGCGCGCCCTTGAGTTGGTCCAGCATGACGCTGAGCGGCTGCGCGGCGCCGATCTGGAACGGAAACTCGGCCAGCTTGTGGCCCAGCGGATCCATGGAGTCGTAGCGCAGCCCCGAAATCTTCCAGCCGCCGCGCTCTTCAATCGTCAGCGATTTCAGAACGTCGTTCATCTCCGATGCGTTGAAATCGAGGCGCGCCGATTCGCCCGGCCCGAGCTTTCCCGAGCGCTCGAAGAACCCTACGCCGTGCTTGTACAGCACCACCTGTTTGACCGGAAGTTCCGCGGGCGCGGCCAGGGCCGCGATCGGAAGCAGCAACACGAATATGCGTTTCATGATCTCTCCGTGCTCACTCGCCCATCACCTTAATGATGACGCGTTTGGAGCGCCGTCCGTCGAATTCGGCGTAATACACCTGCTGCCACGGGCCGAAGTCGAGCTTGCCTTTGGTCACCGGAACGACCACCTCATGGTGCACCAGCAGGCTCTTCAGGTGAGAATCGCCGTTGGTTTCGCCGGTGCGGTGATGGCGGTAGTCCTGGCGGAACGGCGCCAGTTTCTCGAGCCACTCGTCGATATCGGCGATCAGCCCGTCTTCCGCGTCGTTGACATACACGCCCGCTGTGATATGCATGGCGGATACCAGAATCATGCCCTCCTGGATGCCGCTTTTGCGCAAGACGCTTTCCACCTGCGAGGTCATGTTGATATACTCCCGGTGTTTCGCCGTCTTGAAAGTGAGATACTCCGTATAGAACCTCATAGGGCGATCATACAACTGCTGGGTTATGAATCACGCCACCGCACGAATCCTGCTGGTCGACGACGACCCTTCCTTGTTGAAGATGATGGGCGTCTACCTGGGCCGCCTGGGATACTCCGTGACGCTGGCGAACAGCACGGAGAAGGCGTGGGCGGAGGTGGAGGCGGCGGCTTCCGGTTACGCCATCGCCGTATTGGACGGAAGTATGCCCGGGTTGAGCACGGAAGACCTCGCGCTGAAAATGCTGCGCGCCAACCCGTCGCTGTGCGTGGTGGCCGCCAGCGGGTATTCCATGGACACGACCGCGATCGAAGCCGCGGCTCCGGGGCGCGTGGCTGTTCTGCAAAAGCCGTTCGCTCCGGAGATGCTGGCGGCGGCGCTGCGGAGGATGCTTGCCGCGCAAGAAGAAAAGCTTTGATCTGGCCAAGGAAGTGAGAGCTATCGCGCGCGAGCGGGTGGGCCGGGTGCCCGCCGCGAAAGCCATCCAACCCAAGCCTTCCCGCAAGAAGCCGAAACACAAGACACGCTTCGAGGAAGAGGGCCTGTAGGGGCTGGGCATGCCCAGCCCCTACCCGAAGTAGTCTTTCACCTTTTCGAACAGCCCCTTTTCCGCGGGCGCGTTGTCTACCGGCAGGGTGTCGCGCAACTGCTCGAGGAGTTTCCGCTGTTCGCGCGTGAGCCGCATGGGCACCTTCACGTCGACGTGAATGTAGAGATCTCCGCGGCCGCTGCCGTTCAGGACCGGCACGCCTTTGTTGCGCAGGCGGAATTGCGCTCCGCTCTGCGTGCCCTCCGGGATCTTGAGCTTGTGCGGCTGTTCCAGCGTGGGCACTTCGATTTCCGCGCCCAGCGCGGCCTGCGCGATGCCGATCGGAATGGTGCAGTGCAGGTCGTGCTCGTGGCGCTCGAAGAAGGCGTGCTGCTTCACCTTCAGGAACACGTACAGATCGCCGGGAGGCCCGCCATTGACCCCCGGCTGGCCTTCGCTCGAAAGCCGCAGGCGAGTGCCGTCGTCCACTCCGGCGGGGATGTTGACCTTGAGCTTCCGCTGCACCTGGCGGTAGCCGTTGCCGCGGCACTGGCCGCACGGGTGGCGGATTACCTTCCCCGATCCCCCGCAAGTGCTGCACGCGCGCCGGATCGAAAGAAAGCTTTGCTGGTAAAGAATCTCCCCGCGGCCGTGGCACGTGGGACAGGCGGTCGGTGAGCTGCCGGGCTCCGATCCCCCGCCGTTGCACCGGTCGCAGACCTCCATCCGCGGCATCTGGATTTCGGCGCTCATGCCAAACACGGCTTCTTCAAAACCCAGTTCGAGATCGTAGCGGATGTCCTCGCCGCGTTGCGCGCGGCTGCGCCGCCGTCCACCGCCGAAAAGATCTCCGAAGCCGAAGAAATCGCCGAGGATGTCGCCGAAATCGGTGAAGACGTCGGGACTGTAGCCGCTCGCCGCCACTCCCTGCAAACCCGCGTGGCCATAGCGGTCGTACGCCGCGCGCTTCTGGGGATCGCTCAGGACGGTATAGGCTTCGGAAGCTTCCTTGAATCTTTCCTCGGCGGTAGGGTCCTCGGGATTGCGGTCGGGATGGTGCTGCAGCGCGAGCCTGCGGTAAGCGCCCTTGATCTCCTGCTCGCCGGCTTCTCTGCCGACACCAAGAACTTCGTAATAATCTCTCTTCGACACGGGATTCACTGCGTTACGGCCTGACCGCGACCCTGACCCATGCGGGCCGGAGAAGCTTTCCTCTGAAATTATAGCCTCTCTGCAACTCGCCTAGAATCGCCTGGTCTTCGGCCTCTTCGGTCTGGACCCGTTGGACCGCCTCGTGCTGGTTGGGGTCGAACTGCTTTCCCTCCGTCTCGATGGGTTCAAGTCCCATTCTCTTCAATGTTTCGTAAAGTCTCTGATAGATCAGCTCGACGCCTTTGGCGTAGTTGCGATCGGCCGTTTCCACCTTCAGCGCGCGCTCGAAATCGTCCAGCACCGGAAGGATCTCCCGCACCAGGTCCATCGAGGCGAACTGCTGGAAATCCGAGCGCGCCCGCTCGTCCCGGCGCCGCGCGTTGTCGAACTCGGCGCGGGCGCGCAGCAGCCGGTCGTAGAGATCGGCCTTTTCCTCCGCCAGCCGATCGCGCTCGGCGGTGACGGCCGCGAGCTGTCCCTCCACCGTCGTGGCGGGGACGTTATCGCCGGGAGACACGTCGGAGACATTAGCGGCGGGCTTCTGGGTGTCCACTATTACTAGCTTACACTGTAGGGGCCGCGCACGTTGCGCGTGTGCCGCCTGTCCTAGAACTGCGCGCTTTCCAGCGCCCGGCTGGTCTGCAATACGGCCGCCATTACGCGCTCGTAATGCATGCGCATGGGGCCCAGCACGGCTACCTTCGCGGGCAGCCCGCTCACCATCCGCACCGTCATGCCGATCAGCGCCAGGTCCTTCATGGCCGGGTGGGCTTCCTCCAAGCCAACGTGCACTTCCAGTTCGCCCGGCGGCTGCTCCAGAAACCGGTCCAGCATCTCGATCAGACGCTTCTTTTCCTCCAACGCGCACAGCAGCTCGCGCATCTTCTCGCGCGTCAGGTGCAGGTCCAGGCCGAGCAGGTTGGAAGCGCCTTCCATGTGTACCTCGGGAAGGGTGTCCACTTCCAGCAATCCCTTCTGGCACAACCACTGAAGCTTGCGCATCAGCGCGTCATAGAGAGCGCGTTCTTCCGCCATGCGGCGCAGCAACTCCCGCCGCGCCTCGCCCAACTGCCAGCCGCTGAAACTTTGGTTCACGTAATTCCGGATGGAGGCCAGATCTTCCGGCGAGGCCGGCTCATCGAGCGCCACCACGCGGTTGCGCACCATATGATCGCGGGTGACCAGGATCATGAGGACGCGGCGATCCGGCAACGGCACCAACTCGATCTGGTCGAGCTCCTGTGCCAGGGCCGGAATCGCCGCCGCGATTCCCACGTTGCTCGTCAGCTCCACCAGGATGTGGCTGGAAAGCTCGACGCAAGCCCCCATCGTATCNNGGCTGCGAAAGGTAGCCCTCGTCGGCCAGGTCCGCCATCGCGTTCCGGATGGAAGCCGGGCTGAGCGCATCGCTCCGGCTCCTGGAGATGGTGCGCGACCCGATGGGCTCACCGGTTTCGATGTACTCGCGGACGATGGAGCTCAGGATTTCCCGATGCCTCGTCTTGAGCGGCACGTTGGTTCTCATAGAACCTCGACTGCAAGTCCCCTACCATGATCTTAATCGTCGGAAAGCGAACAGGTCAATATAGCCGTGGAATCTTAACCGGAGACCGGCCCTTCCAATGCGCCGAGCGGGGAGCAGCTTGAGAACATGGGGGCCGCTGCCGAAGCTAACTCATTGATTCAAATCCGTTTTCTCCTGGGAGACCGCAGGGGCGCCATATGAACTGATTTTAATTGCGGGTTAAGCGACTCTTCATGTGCCGTTCGCTATGATAGCGGCAGGTGAATAAGTTCGCCCCATCCCAAAGGAGATACGCAATGAAGAAGCTGATGTCGCTGATGCTCGGTCTGTCGCTGGTTCTCGGCAGCGCCGCCCTGGTCCTCGCCCAGGACACAACCAAGACGACCGAAAAGACCGAAAAGACGATGAAGAGAAAGGGCGCCAAGAAGACGACCAAGAAGACCGAGTCCACCGAGAAGACGGGCGGACGCTAATCCCGCTTCCGGTAATGAGTCGCTGGGAAGCCGCGTAGCGCCTCGCAGCCTACGCGGCAATCCAGTGACAGCAGTCGAACCCTCCAGTTTGCCTCATTTCTTCCAGCCCCAAAAGATGGAGCAGTCGCCCATGTCCACATGCTGCTGGTACAGTTTCTCCAGACCATAGTCGTCGATTTCGTCAGCGTCGCAGCTATAGGCCGTCGCGAACATTCCCGATTGCACCTGGCGCTTGACCTCGGCGTCGGTGATGATGTGCATCAGCGCCGCCTCCGCGGGCGGCAGGTTGACCTTGTGGGAATAGAACAACTCGAATCCCGGCGGCGGCGTGCGCCTCGTCAAGAAATAGATCGGCTCATTAGCGAACAGTAGTGCGTTGCGCGGCGTCACCTGATCGACTTTGTTCGCCAACCGTTGGTACACGCTCCAGTTCAGGTCTCGTCGTCCATACAGCGATTTGCCCAATCCAAACGCCAACAGCACCAACACCAGCAGCACCGGCCACAGCGGGCGGTCCGGTCCGAGCACGCGGGAGGCGATAGCGTACAGCCCCGCCACAGCTAGAATCGTCAGAAACGGCACCGTCAGCAGAAAGTACCGAGCGAAGGTGGGATGGGCACGGCCAACCCAGACGGAAAGCGCCGCCACGAGCCACGCGCACAAGTAGAACTCCGCCTTCAACGCGCGCGGCCACTGGCTTCTGCGCACGACGTAAAGCAGGCCGAACACCGCCAGCAGGCCGAGCACCAGGGCCTGTCCCGAATCGATCCAGGATGTCAGGATTTCCAGGTCGTGGCGCGTCGTCTCGGGCCAATACAGCTCGCGAAAGGAAGCGTGATACTGAAACACGTTGAACCAGGTCTGTCGCGGCCCTAGCCAGAACAGCCAGAACACCGGCGCAAAGGGAACCGCCGTTCCCGTGCCGAACGCCATGAGCTTCGTCCATCGGCCGCCCGCGCGATTGTAGTACAGCATCCAGACCAGCAACACCGGGACGGCGGCAGCCGACAAGAGCGACGAACCGGCTGCCACGCCGGCGAAGAAGCCGGCCAGGGCGGGCAGCAGCGGTCCACTTCGATCCACCGCGCGCACGGTAATCCGGAACGCCGCGGCCAGCGCGACGAGACAAATGCCGTAAGCCTGCGCCAGAGGCCCGAATTCGAAAACCATGGCGTTCAGGCCGGTCGCCAGCCCGGCGGTGATCGCGGCGGCGAACCGCCAACTTCCCACCGGGAAGCGGCGGAACACAAAATCGGCCGTCAGCAGGACCGCGCCGATCGTGAACAACGCCGCGAAGCCGTGCGACACGCGCCAACTCTGCCCCAACACCCGCATCCACCCCGCGTTCCAGTAGGCGTTCAGAGGCGACTGGGGGAAGCAGAAATCGATGTATGGCCTTCTGCCGGCGTCCATCAACTGCGCAGCCAGCAGATGATAACTTTCATCCCAGGTGAAGGCCCACGTTACGGAATAAATCAGGAACCCGGCGGCATACAGCGACAGCACGCCGCAAAGCCACAGGTAGGAGCCTTTGCGATCGGCTTCGGCGTTCACAAACGAAGGCAAATCCGGCACTAGACGACTGTCCTCCGCGTCCTCACGCCGCCCTCACGCCGCCGTAGCGTCATCGTACAGCAGGACTGTATAATTCTTGGATTTCAGCGTGTTCTCCACCGTCGGCCACACCTTCTGGTGAACGTCCGAGGCCACCCACTTCTGCCGCAGCTCCTCCGATTCATAGGTCAGCATGAAACGGTAATTGGCCGCCGGCGCCGCGCCCTGGATCGCCGTCCGCAGCTTCAGCATCTTCACGTCGATGTAGCCCGGCTGCTTGGCCGCCGCGGGCCGAAAAACCGTGCGGAAGTTTTGGAGCATCTCCCGCTCCCGCGCCGGATCCACCGCCAGGTCCACGTACAGCACAATCGGATGCGTCGCCGCCGCCGGCGCCGCCACCATCGCCGCGCCCGCCAGCATCGTTCTCAGGTATGTTCTGCGCTTCATCTTCGTCCTCCGCCCTCATTGATACAAAGCTTTCTGTCCGCTCGCCGCCAGCTTGATGCGGTACACGCCGGTGCGGGCGGTAATGTAGAGCGTCTTACCGTCTTCGGCCCAACCGCAGTTGGCCGGTATCTCGGGCGGCTTGATGGTGCCGAGATGCTTGCCATCGGGTGAAAACACCCAGACGCCACCCGGACCCGCGCAATACAGATTGCCCTGCGTATCCACCTTCATCCCGTCGGGCAGCCCGTCGTCCTTTTCGGCGGTCACATCGGCGAACACCTTGCCGTTGGAGACGGTGCCATCCGCCGCCACGTCGTATCGCATCCAGAACCTGTGCTTTTCCTCGGAATTGGCGACGTAGAAGGTTTTCTCGTCGGGCGAGAATGCCAGCCCGTTGGGGCGCGGCAGGTCCTTGATCACCACCTGCAGTTTGCCGCCGGCATACCGGAAGA
>PMYB01000101.1:0-39469 GCA_003170915.1 Bryobacterales bacterium
ATCTGGCAGCGGCGCGCGCTCGAGCCGTAGGGGTAGCCGTCGGCGGCGATGGGCGCGCCCACTCCCGGCGCGGGCTTCACCACGCCGGTGGTCACGGTATACGCCAGCGTGTTGATCGCGGTGGTGTATTGGTTGTTGAGCACATTGAATGCCTCGAAGATCAGCATTCCCTTCACACGGTCGGTGAAGGGCAGCGTGCGCGTCAGGCGCCCGTTCACGGTGTACTGGTTGGACCCGGTGCTCAGGGTGCCCACTCCCTCGAACGGCGCCCGGTTCCACCCTCCCGACGCGTTCAGCGAGTTGGTGTACGTCATGGTGATGCCGGAAAACTGCTGCGCGCCGGCGATCAGCACCGGCGTCCGGTGTTGTGGAGAAGCCAGCGTGGCGATCCCCGAAACCTCCCATCCGTTCAGCAGGAAACGCGCGAAGGGGGAATTGCTCTTGATCACCGTGGGCTGCCACAGCCAGTTCACGGTCCCCCGGTGCCGCTGGTCCGCCGCCGAGTCGCCTCGGTCGCCGCTCGAGTCGCCCGGGGTGGTGTTCGCAGGCACCCCCGGAACCACCGGCGTTCCGTTCACATCGTCGATGGAGTGCGACCAGGTGTAAGACGCCTGCACGCCGAGCGTGCGCGCCACTTGCTTGCGCAACTGAACCGCTACGGCGTCATACCAGGACGATCCGCCGTTCGTGAACTGGAAAACGTGCGCCTTGGTCCCATCGTTCCTGACGGTATAGACGTTGGTGGCGAAAGTGCTGGTCGGCTGGTTGCTGGCATTGTCGATGGTGTACGTTTCAGTCGTGACTGGAGCGACCAGATTGAGGTCCGTGGCGCTCCACAACTTGAACCCCCGGATGTTAGTCAAGTTGACGGTCAGGTCCGTGTCCTTGGTCAATCGCCTCTCGAGCGCCGCGGTGGCCTGTTGGGTGTAGGGCTGGCGGAATTTGGACTCGGCGAACATGATGTTGGTCACGCCGTTCGGGAGGGTGGCGGTGGGCGCAAACACCTTGGGGAAAACCAGTGCGCCGGACTGATTCGGATTCACCACTATGTTGGTCTGGTATACGCCATTGCCGAGAAACAGCGCATCCACCACCTGGCCCGTGAAGGGAGCGTAATACCAGCCGTAGCTGGCGCGAAAGGCCGTGCGGGGGCTGAACAGATAGGCGAGGCTGGCACGCGGAGTAAGGTTCAGGGTGCGCGACGGAATGGTGCTCGTATTGTAATAGACGGTGTTGGTAGCGGCCTCCGTGGGTTGGGACGTTTTCGTTTTTTCCCAGACCAAACCGCCGCTAATCGTCAGGTTCCGCGTGGCCTTCCAGGTATCCTGGACGTACACATGGGCCTCCCTCGTGCGCAACGAACGGATGGGATTTCCCAAGGTCTGCGTGAACAGCGAGTAGTTCCTCGAATTGACCGTGACCAGGTCCTGCGCAAAGGCCGTCAGCGACGAATAAAAGTAGGTGCCGGTGGAGTTGGCAAGTTCGTTGATCGAGTCGCGGGTCTGCGACACGTCGAAGCCCAGCTTCAAGGAGTGCGAGAGCGTCGTCAGGCTGAAGTTGTCCACCAACTGGTACCGCCGTTCCGTGACGGCGGTGGGGTACGGATGGGTGGCGCCGAGCGTCACTCCCGCCACGTCGATACCCACGTTGCCGGTAGACAGGTTGCTTTGCGAAGCGGGGTCGGAGAAGCGGTCCTGGAACATGCCGAAGCGCGCTTCATTGATGGCCGCCGCACTCGGCGCGTGGATCCAGGATGCCCGCCCGTAGCGCACATCGTCCGTCGAATTGCCGATGCCCAGCAGTCCGCCATCGGGGGCCACGTTCCCGGTCTGCGCGCCCTGGGGGAAGCGCGAATTCATGGCGTTGGCCTCCACTCCGAAGGTATTGCGGTCGCTGCGGCGGTAATCCATCTTCGCCAGCCCGGTTTCCAAGCGTTGCGACAACGGCGCCACCACGTTCATTTGCGGCTGGATGAATTTGATTGCGGCGGCGCACACCGTGGCGGTCGCTTTGCAATTCGACGACAGAACGGAGGAGCCCGTGGAATCCGCGATCATGGGGCTGGTGATGCGGTTCATGTCCTCGAAATTGCCTGTCAGAAGTTCGGCATTCAGGAAGAAGAAAACCTTGCCGGGGACAACCGGCCCGCCCACGCTGCCGCCCTCCTGGTTCTGCTTTTGGAACAGGCTCCGTCCCAGCGCGTACCGCTCGGCCGAGCTCAGCGTGGGCTTGGCGAAATATCCATACCCGGCGCCGTGAAAACTGTTGGAGCCGCTTCTGGTCGCGGTGTTGACGGTTCCTCCCATGTACCGCCCGAATTCGGGCGAGGCATCGGTGACCAGCACCTGCACTTCTTCCACGGCGTCCTGCGAGATCTGGTTAGCAATCCCGGGCCTCTGCAGGAAATAATAGGTATTGGCGGTGGTGATGCCGTCGATGAGAAACGAATTGTAGAATGGCAAGCCTTGAAAGGCGATTACTCCAAGGGCGCTGTCGGTGGAAACCGTCGGCGCCATGAGCACCAGTTCATCCAAGCGGCGGTCGCTGGTGGGCAACCCGTCGATCTGCGGCCGGCCGATCAATGTGGAAACGCCGACCCTGGTATCGTCCACCGGAGCCAATGCCCTGGCGGGGTCCACATCGGGAATGGAGCCTCCCTCCGCTTGCATCATGACGGTGAAGTTCAGTATCTGCCCGATGGAGACATCGAAGACGGTGGATTTCCAGTCCACGAATCCCTTCCTCGTCACTTTCAGGCTGTACCCTTTCGCGGTCACGAGCGAGGGCGCGTCGAAGGTGCCGTCGTCGGTCGACATCATGCTGCGCCGGATGCCCATGGATTCGTTCGAGAGGAGCACCGTGCTGTCGGGTATGCCTTCGCCGTTGGCGTCGCGCACGGTTCCGGTGACTGCGCCATATCCCGCCACCGATTGTGCATACACGCCCGTGGCACAGACCACCGCGAGCAGAAAGAGGCCAAATGTTGTTTTCATGCGTTTCTAAACTCTAAAAGTACGATTGTAATCCTTCGCGGTTCGAACATCGCGCAGCACAGCCGCCCAGCCGGGATAGCCGCGCGCGGCCGAATAGGCGTCTTCCTCCAGTGTAAACGTTATGTCCACGCGCGCGCCGGGCGGCATCTCGCCCGCCCGTTCGGCGAAGTTCCAGGCCTTCAGCGGCAGCGCGCGGCCGTTCTGGCGCACCATCACCCGCAGGTGCTTCTCCTTCATGACCACGGGCTGCGCGGCGACTTCCACATCCAGGGCGGCCAGGAGCGGCGGGGGATTGCCGTGACCGAAGGGCGCCAGTGCGAGAACTTCCTGGACGCCGGGGTCTGTGATGTCGCCGAACTCGATCACGGCGTCCACATCCATCCGCGGCAGGAAATCCTCGGGAGACAGGCGCGCGGCGGCGTAGGCATTGAAGCGCTCGCGGAATTCGCCCACGCGCGCGGCTTCGAGCGTGACGCCGGCGGCGTGCTGGTGGCCCCCGAAGCGTACGAAAAGGTCGGGCATGGCTTCCATGGCTTCTAGCAAGTGGAATGCCGGAATGCTGCGGCCGGATCCCTGCGCCAGGCCATCCTCGGGGTTGCGGCCGATCACAAACACCGGGCGGTGGAGGCGCTCGACCAGCCGCGACGCGACGATGCCGAGCACGCCGCGGTGCCAGTTCTCGCCATAGTAGACCAGGGCGGCGGACGATTCGTCCACTGCCAGGCGCTCGCAGGTGTCGCGGATCTCGTCCTCCACCTGCCGGCGCTCGGCGTTCTGCCCGTCGAGCTGTTGCGCCAGCTCGCGGGCGCGCGCCGGGTCGCCGGTGAGGAACAATTCGATCGCCGCCATGGCGGTATCCATGCGGCCCGCTGCATTCAGGCGCGGCGCAATCTGAAACGCCACCTGTCGGGCTGTCGGCACAGTGTTGCCAGTAAAGCCCGCGACGTCCAGCAGCGCGCGCAGGCCGGCGTTGCGGACGGCGCGAAGATCGTCGAGCCCGTGTTTGACCATGACGCGGTTCTCGCCGGTGAGCGGCACCACGTCGGCCACCGTGGCGATGGCCACCAGCTTGAGAAACGATTCGCAAACGCGCCGCGTCTTCTCCGGCGTCCATGGCAGCGTGGCCAGCAGCGCCTGCGCAAGCTTGAACGCCACGCCGGCGCCGCACAGATTCTTGTCGGGATACGGGCAGTCGGGCCGGTTGGGGTTGAGCACGGCCAGCGCGGGAGGCAATTCTGTCTCAGGCAAGTGATGGTCGGTGACGATCACGTCGACACCCAGCTCGCCGGCGCGGCGCACCACTTCGGCGGCGCGAATTCCGGTGTCCACGCTCACGATGAGCTTCACCCCTTCGGCGGCGGCCGTCTCCACCACTTCGGGACGCATGCCATAGCCGTCCTTGAGGCGGTGTGGAACGTAGTAACTGCTGGCGCCGCCGGCTAGCTCGATGGCCTTGGTCAGAAGCACCACCGAGGTGGTTCCATCCACATCGTAATCGCCGTAGATCAGCGTCTTCTGGCCGTCGCGGATGGCTTCCCGCAGGCGCGCGACGGCCCGCGGCATGTCGCGCATGGTAAGCGGGTCGTGGAGGTCGTCGAGCGAAGGCTGGAGAAAGCGGCGCGCGGCGGCGGGGTCGCCGAGTCCGCGGTGGACCAGAATTCCGGCGGCGGGGGCGGCGATGCGGAGGGCGGATACAAGCGCCTCAACGTCGCGCGGATCGGGGCTGGGAAGTAGCCAGCGGGAATGGGTCACTAGTTCTTGGAGAAGTAGCCGCCGAGGGAGTCGCCCTCGTGCAGGTCTTCGTCATCGGCCATCCGCGATACGATCTCGTCCTCGACGCCGAGGAAGTCTTCGTACCAGTCGGGCTGCGCTTCGTAGACGTAGAGGCGGGAATGGTGATCGAACGCCAGATCGAGAGAGCAGGTGACGCCTTCGAAGATGCGCAACTCGCGCAGGCGCGACTCGTAATCGCGGCGCTCTTCGCGGGTGAGATCGCAGTCGTCGAGCTGCGCCAGAAGATCGTCGATGTCGGCGGCTTCAAACTCGCGAGTGGCGTACACCACGAGGTTGATTCCGGCCTTGCGGGCGACCTCCAAAAACATCCGGAAGTCGGGGTGGCGCTCGGTATCCCAGAGGACCACGGGCGGAGCTTCCAGACCCCCGGGATGGCCGTGGAAGACGGCGAATCCGGCCGAATCGAGATACTCCAGGACTTCCTGCTTCAGTGTGTCGAGATTCAAATCCACGTAAATGCCTCAACCCTGAGCCAGCACCAGAATGTCGGAGGGGCCGGCCAGGTCGCGGGCGGACGGCGTAACGATCGTCTTCGGCCCGATGTAAATCTTGCGGTTCTCTTGGATGGCGGCGCGCACGTCGGCCTCCGCTACAAAATCCACCGGCTTGGGTGGAGGCGCGGGTTGCGACGGTGCCTCCGGCACCGGCGCGGGCAACCCTACGGGACAAGACGCAACCGCGCCTGAACCCGTCAGTCAGCCAAATTCACTCTTGGAGCCGGAAGCGCCGCGGCGGGCCAGGAAGCGGTCCACAACTTGGGCCGTAACGTTCGGCACCACGGAAGACGAGACCACGGGCGGCGCCGCAACCGGAACCCGGCGGGAAGCCAGATACCGGTCCACAATATTCGAGACCACGGAAGACACCGGCTGGGGGGCCGGCGCGGCGGGGTGCCCACTGGGCCCGATTCCGCGGGACGCCAGATACCGCTCGACGGCGGCGGCCACGGCACTGCGCTCAATCGGGCCGGGGACGGAGGCGGGCGAACCCGCCGTGGCGCCCGGCGCGGCGTTGTAATCGATCGGCATCTCGAACGCCTCCTGCGGCTGCCGCACGGTGTAGGCCAGCCGCTTGATGTTAATCAGGTTCTGGGGGCCGATGTTGTCGGAGGTGATGTTCCCCGCCACAGCGCCGCACCCCATCGTCATCGAAGGAAAGATATTGGTGGTGATGCCGGTGGAGCCTTCTGGCGAGGGCGTGTTCACGAGCACGCGCATGGCCGGCATGCGCATGGCGTATTGCCGCGTGCGCTGGTCGTTCTTCGAGTGGATCACGGCGGTGTGGCCCATGCCGCCGAACTTCAGCAGCGCGAAGCAGGTGTCCAGGGCCGCGTTGAAGTCCTTGACGAAGTAGAGCGAGAGCACCGGCGAGAGCTTTTCGGCGGAGAGCGGATACTGCTTCCCGACGCCCTCGAGCTCGGCGCAGACGATGGAGGTATCCGGCGGCACTTCGAAACCCGCCATCTTGGCGATGGTGGCGGCGGACTGGCCAACGCACTGCGGATTCACCGTCCAGTTCGGCATGATGAGCAGCTTGCCGAGCGCCTGCTTCTGGGCTTCGTTGGCAATGTAGGCCTTGTTGGCTTTCAGCAGCTCGAGAATCCTGTCGCGCAGCGGGGCTTCCGCCACGATGGCCTGCTCGCTCGAGCAGACCGTGCCGTAATCGAAAGACTTGCCGGCGACGACCTTGGCGACCGCTTCTTCCAGATCGGCCGAGGTATCGATCAGCACCGGAACGTTGCCGGGGCCCACGCCGAAGGCCGGCTTGCCGCTGGAATAGGCGGCTTTCACGATGCCCGCGCCGCCGGTGGCAAGAATCACGCCGGTGCGCTCGTGCCGCATGAGCGCGTTGGTGGCTTCGAGCGTGGCGTTATCGACGCACTGGATGATGCCCTCGGGAGCGCCGGCTTCCACGGCCGCCTGGTACAGGATTGCCGCCGTGTAGCAGGTGCACTGGTGCGCGCGAGGATGCGGGCTGAGCACAATGGCGTTCCCCGCTTTGAGCGAAATCAGGATTTTGTAAATAGCCGTGGAGGTGGGATTGGTGGTGGGCAGGATGGCCGCCACCACGCCCATGGGAACGCCCATCTCCACCATTTTTTCTTCCGGCAGCTCGCGCAAAAGGCCGACGGTTTTCATGCCGCGCATACGGCGCGGCAGGAGGTCGGCGCACAGCAGATTCTTGACGTACTTATCCTTGGCGTTGCCGTAGCCCGTCTCTTCGACAGCCATGTCGGCGAGGCGCTTGGCATTGGCGCGCGCAACGGCCCCCATGCGCTCGACGACGGCGTCGATCCGCTCCTGGGAAAAGGTGCGATATTCGAGCCAGGCGGAATAGGCCTTCTCGACCTTGGTGCGGACCTCTTGGATCGAGAGAAGGTCTTTGTCCTCGATCATCGGCCGTTACTTCTTGATGCCGCCAGTGGGGAGGACCCTTTCCACCTCCTCATGCGGCCGGGGGATGACGTGGACGCTGACCAGCTCGCCGACGCGCCGGGCCGCGGCCGCACCCGCGTCCGTCGCCGCTTTCACCGCGCCAACATCGCCGCGGACCGTCACGCAGACCAGTCCGGCGCCGACGTATTCCTTGCCTTGCAGGACCACGTTGGCGGTCTTACACATGGCATCGGCGGCTTCGATGGCACCCACCAAACCCCTTGTTTCAATCAGACCGAGGGCCTCCATCATTTCCACTGTCCTCCAGTTCAAGCGAAAGACCTAACGTATCACAAATCAAGTGGGAGTGAGGTGAGCGCAAAAAAAAAGGTTCCAAGTGATCCGATTTGCAGCCTTGCCCACCACCGGCATGCCCGGTACTGAACATCGCAATCGGGAGCGCTGAACGCTTCGCCTCTCCGCTCCCCAGCAACCGTTTTCTCCGGCCACCGGATCAATGCTTCCTGGCGCGTCGCAGCCTTTCTTCTCTCCCCATCGGGGCTGGTCGCCCGTAACGGCCTTTCCCTCGCCCGCAACGACTCCCGCTTGCGCGAAACCCATTCCGGGGTCAAAGGTCCCGACCTGCTACTTCGCTCCCTGCTACCTGGCTCCCCCTGCCCGTTCGGCCCTTCCACTCTGCTACCAATGCCGGTTCGCCCCGGCCTCGGCCGCTTCACCGCTTCTGGCCCGTTGCAGCTTTGCCAAATAGCCCGGCTGATGGCGCCTCCCACCTCCACTCCCCTCCGGGACTTTTACCTCCCTCGGGATCAAAGCGTTCAGCAAGATTTGCCGCCTGCCAAGCCCGCCTTCCGAATCCGCCCGCTTTCCTCTCGCTCCCCGCAGCCCGTTTTCTATCACTAGATTTCTTGGCTGCAGATCACCGTTCCAGGTCCGCTACGTTTCCGGAGGCTTGCTGTTCCTCAAACCTCTTGGAACCTCTCCCAATATGCCCTCTCAACCGGTTTTCGTCAATCTTTTTTTGTGATTTTCGCCACCTTTTTCCTCAATATTTATTTCCTTTGTTTCTAATCGATTACAGTGAAGTTCAGGTGCATTTTTTGTGGATAAATCGAAGTCTGAAACTTCTGTTTTTGCGATACTGGAACGGCTGTGCGAAGACTCGTGATCCGCCCCGGAGCGATCGGCGATTTCATCGTTTCATTGCCGGCATTGGAGTGCCTGCGAAGCGAGTACCTGGAAGTTTGGGTCGCCTCGCCGAACGTCCCGCTGGTGCGATTCGCGGATCGCGCGCGTTCCATCGCATCCACGTCGCTCGATCTGCTGGGCGTCACGGAGCCGCCCGCGCGCCTGCTGGAAGAACTGCGTGGATTCGACTCGATCGTGTCGTGGTACGGCGCGAACCGGAGCGAGTTTCGCGAGTTGGTCCGCGCGCTTCAACTTCCGTTCACGTTTCTGCCGGCGCTTCCGGCGGAGGGTTCGGAGCTGCACGCGACGGAGTTCTACCTGATACAAGTGCGCGCGATGGCGAATGGCGCGAGCGATGGAATTCCGCGCATCCGTTGCGACGTGGAACGCGAGGACTTCGCCGCGATCCATCCGTTCTCCGGCAGCCCAAAGAAGAACTGGCCTTTGGAGAACTTCCGCGAGTTGGCGCGCACGCTGGAGCGGACCATGCCGGTGCGCTGGTGCGCGGGGGCGGACGATCCGCCGCTCGAAGGCGCGGTGCGCATCGACGATCTTTACGATCTGGCGTGCTGGCTGGCGCGCGCGCAGCTATACATCGGCAACGATTCGGGCATCACGCACCTGGCCGCGGCCGTGGGCACGCCGGTGCTGGCGCTCTACGGCCCGGCCTCGGACCCGGCGGTGTGGGCGCCGCGCGGCCCGCATGTGCGGGTGGGGCGGTGGGGCACTTGGGACTAACATGGTACGGAGGGAGTAAACACGTGCGGAGTGCGCTGATTCTCGTTTTTGTTTGCGCGGCGGTTGCGGCTGACAATTCCGCGCTGGTGGACCGCGTGGGGACCACCGGGTTCGTGCAGCTCGAAGCGGAGAGCTTCCAGAAGCTGCCGCTCAAAGAGCAGACGCTAGCCTACTGGCTGAGCCAGGCTTCCATCGCTATCGATCCCATCAACTACGATCAGAACTCGATCTGGGGGCTGCGGCAGAAGCGGCTGCTCGAAGCGATCGTCAGTCACGCGGCGCCGGCGAACCCCAAGATCACGGCCTTCACCAAGCTGTTCTGGGCCAATCGCGGCAATCATAACGAAATGACGGCGCAAAAGTTCCTGCCGGAGTTTTCGGTCGAGGATTTGAAGACGGCGGCGGCATCGGCGCTCCGCAGCGGCGGATTCAAGGGCATGTCGCCGGCGGAACTGGATCGCGAGCTGGAGGCGCTGCGGCCATCGCTGTTCGACGCCGATTTCGAGCCGACCATCACCGCCAAAAGCCCGCAAGGGACGCTCGACATGCTGCAAGCCAGCGCCAACAACTTCTACTACGGCGTCAGCATGGCGGACCTGAAGAACTTTCACGACCGGCATCCGCTGAATTCGCGGCTGGTGAAGAGCGATTCGGGCAGGCTGGTGGAAGAGGTTTACCGCGCGGGGACTCCGGACGGCAAGATTCCGGCGGGGCGCTACGCCCAGTTTCTGAAGAAGGCCAACGAGTATCTGGAAAAAGCGCAAGGGTACGCGGAGCCGGGGCAGGACCAGGCGATCGCCGCCCTGATCCGCTATTACCAGACGGGCGATCCGGCCGACTGGGTGCGCTTCGGCACGGCCTGGGTGCAGAACAACGCGCGGGTGGATTTCGCCAACGGGTTCATCGAGGTCTACCGCGACGCGCGCGCCGCCAAGGGCACGGCGCAGAGTTTCGTCAGCATCACCGATGAGAAGCTGAACCAACCCATGGCGAAACTGGCGGCCAACGCGCAGTACTTCGAGGACCGCGCGCCGTGGGATCGGCAATACAAGAAAGAGGGAGTCACGCCGCCCATGGCCAAGGCCGTCGAGACGGTGATCGAGACCGGCGATTTTCACGTGAGCACGACCGGCGACAACCTGCCCAACGAGAATGAAATCCACGAGAAGTACGGCAGCAAGAGCTTCCTGTTTACGGGCAGCTCGCGCACCTTGCGCCAGGGCATGGGGCCGCATGTGCTGGAAGAATTCGCGGCGTCGGAGGAAGAGATCGCCCTCTGCAAAAAGTACGGCGAGGAATCAACTTCCATGATGACCGCGCTGCACGAGGTGATCGGACACGGCTCGGGCAAGTTGAATCCGCGGCTTCAGGGCGGGCCCGAAACCCACCTGAAGGAATACTATTCCACCCTGGAAGAGGCGCGCGCGGACCTGATGGCGCTATGGAACATCTTCGACTCGAAGCTGCGGCAGCTCGGGCTGGTTTCGAGCTCGGAGGTGGGCAAGGCCATGTACTACGACGCGGTACGCGGGTCACTGACGCAGTTGATGCGCATTCCGAAGGGAGACACCATCGAGGAGGACCACCAGAGGAACCGGCAGTTGATTGTCAATTACATCATGGACAAGACCGGCGCCATCCAAAAGACGGAGCGCGACGGGAAGACCTACCTGGCGCTGAAGGACTTCGACAAAATGCGCCAGGGCGTAGGCATGCTGCTGGCCGAGTTGATGCGCATCAAGGCCGAGGGGGACTACGCGGCCATCAAAGCCCTGGTAGACCAGTATGCCGTGCACTTCGACCCCAAGCTGCGCGACGAGGTGGTGGCGCGCTACCAGAAACTGGACATTCCGACTTACTGGTGCGGGATCAATGCCACCCTGGCGCCAAAGTTCGATTCGGCCGGCAAGGTGACGGCGGTAGGGATTTCGTACCCGCGGGACTTCGTCAGGCAGCAATTGAGCTACGCCGCCATGTACGGTGTACAATAACAGGCACCTCATGGCTGCCCGGCTACATCCGGCTCTTTCGCGGCCGCCCGAGATTGTCGATCTCCGGCGGCTTACCGCGCGGGACCTGGAACCGCTGCTCGAGGAGGAGACGGCTGCCTGGCGGGACGAGATCGAATGGGATTTCGATAAGTCGGCCGAGCTGGTGCGCCGCTTTGTGGATCTGCGGGCGCTCAACGGGAGCGCGCTCGTCGAAGACGGGGAAGTGGCCGGGTACGCGTATTACGTGCTGGAGGAGAACAAGGCGCTCATCGGCGACCTGTACGTGCGCCGCGCCTGGCGGACGGTGGAGCGGGAGAACCTGCTGCTGGAATCGGCGCTCGAACCCATCATGGCAAATTCGTTCATTGGCCGCATCGAGTCGCAGCTCATGATGGCCGGCCTGGCGCCGGGCCGGGCAGCGCCCCATGCCGATTACCTGAGCGTTTACGAGCGCAACTTCATGCGGCTGGACCTGGGCCGCGCCGCGCTGGCGGAAGGCAACGTGCGGCGGCCCATGTACATTGAGAAGTGGTCCGACCATTATCAGGATGCGGCCGCGCAGTCGCTCGCCGCGGCATACGTGGGCCACATCGACGGCCGCATCAACGACCAGTACCGCAGCACCGCGGGCGCGCGCCGGTTCCTGTACAACATCACGCAGTCGCCCGGCTGCGGGGAGTTCTACCGGCCGGCGTCTTACGTCGCGCTGGAGGCGGCGACCGGGCGGTTGTGCGGCATTTCTCTGGCCAGCCTGGTGGCGCCGGGGTGCGGCCACATCACGCAGATCTACGTTACGCCATCGGTGCGGGGGACGGGCATCGGACACGCGCTGCTGCGCCAGTCGCTGACCACCCTGCGGGAGGCGGACTGCCGCTCGGCGAGCCTCACGGTAACGGCCGCCAACGAAGACGCCGTGACGCTGTACGAGCGGGTGGGATTCCGGACCGTGAGACGGTTCCCGGCGTACGTGTGGGAAGGGTTCTAGCCTCGTACTGTCCCGCGTTTTGATTCCGCTGCGCGGCAGACTCCACGCCGCGGCCGCAGTTACCTGGCGCCCCCGCCCGGTTTCCTCAGCCGACTGCTACGAGGATGGACTTCATTGTCTCGTTCCATTTGCTGCAGTCAAGCAGTTCAAGACCGACCCAGAAGTTCGTCCCCGTGGCGGACACGCGTTGTGCACGGCCTACGAGAAAGTGATCGTCCCACTGGACTTTTACTATTCTTCCGGAAGAAATGGGTTTTTCCACCGTAATGCACAACCCCGATGTCGAGAAATCCCGGATTTGACATGGAACTGTGACATCAGGGTGGCCCAGGATAGTAGCCCTGCTGTTTTCCCCGGTTGCAATTCTTTTTTCCGCTCGATGATTTTTCATAAGTCACCTCCCTGCGATCGGCTATTATTACCTTTCAAACGACCATGACGAACTCGTTACGCTCCGCCCAAGAGGCGGACCGGATGGACCTGAACCTGCTCCGAGTGCTTTGGTTGCAATCACAACACGTGTCATCGCATATCACCTGTCATCACGCGGCCGGGGAGCGCGCCGATCAGGGCCTGTGTGTAGGGGTGCTCCGGCGCTTCGAACACCGCATCCGTCTCCGCAAATTCCACAATACGGCCCTCGTGGAGGATCGCCACACGGTCGCAGAAGCCGGCGATCGACATCAGGTCGTGGGAGATGTATAGAATGCCCATACCGAGCTCCCGGTTCAGCCGCGAAAGCAATCGCAGCACATCCGCCTGGGAGATGAGGTCCAGCGAGCTGGTGGGCTCATCCGCAATCAACAGGCTGGGATGGTGGAGCACCGCCATGGCGATCAGCACCCGCTGCGCCTGGCCGACGCTGACCTCGCCGGGATACCTTCGCAGAAAGGTGCGCTCCGAGGGAAGCCCGACCTGTGCGATCGCCCTGTACACCTCGCGCTCCACGTCCGCGCGGGATCCGTTCCGATGCGCCCTCCACGCCTCAGCCATCTGATCGCCCAAGCGAAGCGCCGGGTTCAAGTATGAAGAAGGGCTTTGGGGCACGAAGGCGATTTCTTTTCCCCGGATGCTCCGCATTTCGCGCTCGCCGGATAGCATGAGGTCCCGGCCGTTGAACCAGATGCTTCCCGAGACGCGGCCGCCCTTCAGATCGAGCAGCCGGAGGAGGGCGAGCGCGAGACTGCTCTTGCCCGATCCGCTCTCACCGACCAGCCCGACAATCTCACCGGGACACACGTCGAGCATGGCATCGTCGAGCACCCGCGGCCTGCCCGGGTAGTCGATGGAAAGCCGGATGTGGAGCGCCGGACAGCCGTTCACTTTTTCACCACCTCCGGGGCCAGCGCGAGCATCTCGATATTCCACACCGCCTGCGGGCGAAGCACGCTGGGATTGGCGTTCTGCAACGACGGCGATACGGCAACCAAAGCGTTCCTGGTCACCAGGTAGAGGAAGGGAACCTCCTGCGACACGATTTCCTGCACCTTGTCGAAATAAGCCTTGCGCTTCGCCGGATTGAGCTCGGAGCCTTGCGCCTGCATCAAGCGATCGATTTCCGCTTCCCAGGGCGTGGCCGGCGAGACCTGGTTGGGATTCCACTGATGGTTGCCGGCCGAACTCAGCCAGACGTTCATCTGGGCATCGGGATCGAGATCGACATTGGTCAGGCCGAGAAGACACGATTCGTAATCGAAGCTCTGGCTGATCCGATCGATGATGGCGGAGTAATCGAGCTTCACCACGTTCAGGCGGATTCCGATGGCCTTGAGGTCCTGCTGGATCATCTGGGCGAGCATCTCGCGGGCCTGATTGCCGGCGTTGGTGACGATCGAAAACTCGACGGCATGCGACTGGGCATCGTACAACTGGCCATCCCGCAGGCGGAATCCAGCTTTGCGCAGGCGGTCGAGAGCTTCCTTCGGATCGTAGGGGTGCGGCTTGAGGCCGGCGTCGAACCAGAAGCGATTGGCCGGTGAAATGGGCCCCTCGGCCGGGCGGGCGTGGCCGCGATAGACGAGCCGGCACAGGTCCTCGCGATTCACCGCCGCGGAAATGGCGCGTCGGAATTCGCGCGATTGGAACCACTGCTTCTTGTAAGCCGGGAGGGGCGCTTTGGGCGACTGGTTGAACCACATCATCTCGGATTCGAGCGACGGCCCCAGGTCGCGAACGGCCGCAGGCATGCGAGCCTGCAACTGGTCGAAAATCTCCGGCGAGACCGCGTTGACGATATCGAGCTCGCCGCGCTGGAAGCGGATCAGCTCCATATCGCGGTTCTGCTGGATGTAGAGCCGCACCGAATCGATGCGCGGCAGCCGCAGGCCTTGTGCATCGCGCTTCCAGTAATAGGGATTGCGCAAGAGATCGACTTCGCTCCCGGGCTTGTACTGGGCGACGTAGAACGGGCCCAGGCTGGCCATTTCTTTTTTGCGAGATTTACTGGAGAGGATGCCCACCTGGTCGAACAGTCTTTCGAGCCCGGCGACCGGCGTGGGAAACGTCAGCGTCACTTCGTCCGCGGCGGGCGTTTCGATCTTGACGGACGTGCCGCCGGCGTGGAAGGAATCGGCGGTGGGGGCATGCAGGTTGGGATCGAACAGGGTACGCATGGTGTAAGCGACATCTTCGGCCGAAAACGCCGTGCCATCGGAGAATGTCACGTTCGGCCTCAGCTTAAAGGCGATCCCTCGCCCTTGCGAGACCATGCGCCAGGAGGCGGCCAATTCGGGTTGCAGCTCCTGCGTCTGCCGGTTCACACGAATGAGGACACCGGCGGTCATATAGCGGATGGCTTCCGAAGAAGTATCGGCCACCAGCAGCGGGTTGAAGGTCTTGGGCTCGGAATAGAGGCAGAAGCGGAGCTCGCCGCCGTACTGCGCGCCGGGCCCAGGGGGCACCGCGGCGACGGCCGAACAGACCAGGCCAAATACAGCCAGGGAACGCTTCATCGCACCACCACCTCCGACGATTGGGTCATGTAGAGACAGCTCACCACAAGCGCCATCAGGATCAACGGCGCCCACGCCGCCGCATCCGGAACCAGGCCGCTCTCAAGCGGGCGCAGCAGGTTTCCCCACGAGGGAAGGGGATCCGCTACACCGAGGCCGAGGAGGCCCAGGTTGGCCTCCGCGAGAATATAGATCGGAATCGACGCCCGGAATTGCGCCGTCAGGATCGGCCGCACGTTGGGCAGGACGTGCTTCAGCAGAACGCGACCGTTGGGGAGGCCGCAGGCGCGGGCCTGGACCACCATGTCGGAGCAGCGCAGCGTGCGGCAACCGGCGCGGACGATGCGGGCGGTCGACGGCCAGCCGAGCAAGCCGATGAGGCCGAAGGTCACCAGCACCGAAAGCAGCGCCGGCAGGTTCAACGGCAGCATGGCGCGCACGATGATCAGGAGGAAGAGCCAGGGGAGAGACAACATGAGGTCGATCCCAGCCACGGCGGCGCGATCGAACCAGCCTCCCAGAAAACCGGCCAGCCCTCCCACGAGGGCGGCCAAAATGGTGGAGAGCAGGGCGGCGACCGGCGCAGCCAGCAACGATACTCGTGTCCCGTACAGCAGCCGGGAGAGCCGGTCGCGACCCAACTCGTCCGTCCCCAGCGGAAACTGGCTGGAGATCGGCGCATTCGGCAGTTCGCGGAACTGCCGATCGTACGGCGTCCTGGTCAGGGAGCCGGGCCACAACGCTACCAGGAGGAGGGTGAGCAGCAGCGTTCCGGCCAAATAACGGATAGCCTTCATGACTGACTCCGTAAGGCTGGGGTGCAGAGATCAGCCACCAGGTTGGACATCTGGGTAACCAGCGCGATCATGACCGTCAGCACGACGAGCACGGGAAGGTCACGCGCCGCGGCGGCCTTCCATGCGAGCTGGCCGAGGCCCGGGATGTCGCAGATTGCTTCGATGGCAACGGCGGCGCCGAATGCCATGTTGATCGAAACTGCAACCAGCGCGATCAATTGCGGCCGCACCGGCAACAAGACATGCCGCAACAGCATGGGCTGCCAGCGGAGTCCCTTGGCGCGGGCGAGCAGCACGTGAGGCATGCCGGAGGCTTGCAGGAGAACATTGCGCAAATACTGGTACAGCCTGGGGAAGAGCACCAGCGCGATCATCCATTTTGCGGAACCTCCCAGGCGGAAGAGCAGGATCGCGATACCGGCGGCGGGCAGGGATGCGGTCATGCCGCTCAACACGCTCGAAAGGGCGGCCAGCCGGCGCAGCCGCCGCACGACGGCCGGAACGGAAAACACGATGGCCAGCATCCACGCGCCGGCGATGCCCCAGAGCATCAGATCGATGGTGGCCGGCGCCCGGTCCGCCAGCAATTCGCGGATAGGACGGTTCAGCGATTGCGAAAAGCCGAGGTCCCCCGCGAGGACGTGTTTCCACCAGGCGGCGTAAAATCGCAGCAGGTTCCGCTCCTGGTCGTGGGACCGGAGGACCGCCTGCTGGCTCTGGCGGCTCAAACGCGCATCGAGCTGGTTCTCATCGAGGCCGAAACCGGGGCTGAAGCGCACCATGGTAGCGCTCAGGAGACCGCCGGCAAGGGCCGTCGCGGCGATGCGCAGCAGCGCCCGTCCCACACGACCGCGGGATCGGGCTGCATCCGTAGATGGCATCCGCGGGTTCATTGGACGGTGGCCGTCTCCAAAGCGGGTTGCGATGCAGCGGGAGCGATGGACGTCGGCTTCTGCTTGTGGGCCTGTTTGGCTTTGTACATGCGCCGATCGGCCTCGGCGAGGAGCTCGTCGGCATCCGAGCCGTCCTGCGGGAAGACGGCCAGGCCCACGCTCATGGAAACCTGGGTGCGGAACTCATCGCCGGGGCCGGCGGGCCATACGATCCGCCGAAGTTGATCGATGCGGTCGGCGATGGCGCGCTGGTCGTTTCCGAGCAGCAGCAGGACAAACTCGTCCCCGCCCATACGCGCCACGTAGTCGTATTCGCGGCAGTTGTCGCGCAGGGTTTCGCTGATGTGGCGAAGGAGGCGATTGCCCTCGAGGTGCCCGTAGAGGTCGTTGATCTGCTTGAATCCGTTCAGGTCGCAGACCGCCACCGTAAGCATGCTGTTTTCGCGCCGGCAACGCGCCAGCTCGTTTTCAAGGCGCGGGAACAGGGATCGCGAGTTGGGCAGAGCGGTGAGGTAGTCGGTGGTGGCCGAATCCTCCGCCTGGCGGAACTTGAGCGCATTTTCAATGGACAGCGACACCTTCGAGCTGATGGCCAGCAGGATGCGCAGGTTGTCCCGCGAGAATGCGTCCTTGTCCGAGCGGTACAACGTGAGAACGCCAACCGTCCCGTTGAGTCCCTGAAGAGGCACAGCCAGGGCGGAGCGCAATACGCTGACCTTCTGCGGATCTCCCAGGTAGCTGCATTCGACCGATGGGTTGCCGTTGAGGATGGATTTCTGCTTTTCCGCCACCCACCCGGAGAGGCCCTGCCCGATGGGAATCTGCAGCGAGGAAAACAGGCGGAAATCCTCGCCATTGACGTATTCCGGCACCAGGAAATCACCCCTCAAAACGTAAACTGCAATGGCATCGTAAGGAATCAGGCGTTTGAGCCGGACCCCTACCACCGAGAGGGTTTCATTCAATCTGAGCGAATTTCCCAGCTCGCGAGTCAACTCAAACAGCAGGCGAACCTCCTGGCGGGCCGCGGCGATGGAATCGAGGAAGGAGCGGGGCTGGCTCTTGTCCGCATGCGAGACCTCGAGCCCTGCCGCGGGAGCGAGGCCGGGACCGATTTTGAGATCTTTGGAAAGCTTGGGTTTTCCGAGAGGCTGCGCCTGCGCCATGCGTTCGAGCTCTTGATACCGCCGTGTGAGCACCTCGACGACGCGCGGATCGAAACTCTTTCCGGACAAGGACTCGATATGAGCCATGGCTTGATCGAGCGGGAGAGCGCGGCGGTATTGGCGATCGGACGCCAGCGCATCCAGCGAGTCGACGGCGGTCAGGATGCGGGCGCCAATCGGAATTTCTTCTCCCTTGAGCCCGAACGGATAACCGCTGCCGTCCCATTTCTCATGGTGCGCTTCCACGATGGCTGCGACGGGACACGGGAAGCCGGCGCATTCCAGGATCTCGGCGCCGACAATCGGATGGATTTTCATCTTCTCGAATTCCTCGGCGTTCATCTTGCCGGGTTTGGAGAGGATATGCTCCGGGACCGCCAGCTTGCCGATATCGTGCAGCAACGCGGCCGCGCTCAGCCCATCGAGCTCCAGGTCGGAAAGGCGCATATCTTTTCCGATCTCTTCGACATAGGTCCGGACGCGCCGCAGGTGCTCGTGGGTGGCATGGTCCTTGGCTTCGATGGCGAGCGCCAGCGCTTCGATGGTGCGGAGATGCAGGACCGCCACTTCCTGCGCATGTCTTTTCTCGTCTTCCAGCCTGCCCAGATAGACGCGATAGGAACGATAGACGAAGAACAGGATCGGCATGAGCAGAAGAGAACCCAGCCAGTTGAAGTTATGGCTTACCAGGCACAGCAGCCAGGCAATGGAAGCCCCGACCACGTAAAAGGGAAAAGACCAGAAGTAACAATCGCGCCACGTTTGCGCCAGCCGCCGGTTCTCCGTCAAGGCAATCACCCCGGCGACGGGCGCCGTGTTCAAAAAGAAAAACACCAGCGACGCCGCCAGGAGGATACTCGGAGTGTTTTTCATCGGAAGGCGCCCGCAAAATGCGTAACAGCCGGTAACCGCAATGGCCATGCTGGAAATACTGAAGAGCAGGCGGATGGGTTTTACCGGGTTCTTGGCCTTCCAGACACACTGCACCAGCGTGCCGGCGCACCCGAGCGCCACAGTCTCGCCCAAGCTCATCTGGCTCACGCCGATGAGGATGAAGAGAAAATTCACCGACATCGTGCCCTTGATCCCAGGCAGGTTCACCTTGAGCCCGGAGACCAGGATGCATGCCGCCAGGTTGCAGAAGAAACGCAGCAGGTCATCCGAGTGCCAGCCGGAGATGGCATGGTATATTGCCCATGCACCGCCTCCCACGAACAACCCGATATAGAGCTTTGCCTGAAAGCGCATTTTCTCGTCCACGGGATTGCCTCAATTCACTGGCGTGCCGCTGCAGACGAACGGCCGGGCCGGGTTTATACCATACAGCTTGAGCCTGCGGATCAGCGTCCGCCGGGAGATTCCCAGCAACTCGGCGGCCCGGTTCCTCCGGCCATCGGTCTGTTCCAGGGCGTGGTAAATGACCTCCTGCTCGAGTTTATCGAGGCTGTAATTGGGCTCAGATTCGACGGGCTGCGAAACGACCTGGAGCGCCGGCGCCAGGTCTTCCCGCCGAATCTCGGTGACGTTTGTCAGAAGCGCCAGGCGAGCCATGAGACTTCTCAATTCGCGAACGTTTCCCGGCCACGAATAGCACTCGAGAGCTTCAACGGCTTCCTCGGTGATGGTCAGATCGGGATTTTGCTGTTCCAGAAACACGCGGGCCAACGGGCCGATATCGTCGGGGTGTTCGCGGAGGGCAGGCACCGCTACGCGCACCTGGTTCAAGCGGTGATAAAGGTCGGAACGGAACGTGCCCAGCCGGACCTCGTTCTCGAGGTCCGCGTTGCTGGCCGCGACGATCCGGACATCGACCGTTATTTTGCGAGTCCCACCCAGACGGTAATGTGGCCACCCATCCAGCACCCGCAGGAGTTTGCTCTGGCTCTTCAGGTTCAGCTCGCCGATCTCATCCAGAAACAGCGTGCCCTGATCCGCCAGTTCGAACATTCCCTGTTTTTGGGAGTCGGCGCCGCTGAACGCGCCTTTTTCGAAGCCGAAGAGCTCACTCTCTAAAAGGTGGTCGGGAAGCGCCGCGCAATTGATATCGATCCACGGCCTGCCGTTGCGAGGAGAGTATTGGTGCAGCGCACGCGCGATCAGCTCTTTTCCGCTGCCGGTTTCGCCGGTGATGAGCACGGCAGCATTACTTTGCGCGATCCGTTCGACAAACTGCATCACGGTCCGCATGCAGGCGCTCGAAATGACGGCCGTCATGCCGAGGAACGAGCGCACATCCGGCGTCTCGCCGGATGCGATGATGTCCGCTTCCACCCGGGCGCTCGGCGTTTTCCTCAGTATCGCCATGGCTACCGCATCTCCGCATTGAGCGCTTGCGAACCTGCGGCGGTGGATGTACTCCGAAGGTGGACCTCCGTCCAGATCTGGAGCGCCGCTCTCAACTGAAGGATTTCCTCTTCCAGTTTAGCCCGCTCGTGTTTGAGGTGGCCGATCCGACTCGACAACGGATCATAACGTGCCGAAGTTCTAGTAGGTCTAGGATTTTTTGACATCTTGAGGCGATTATCACCCTCGACCCTCAGAAATACAAGGTCAGTTGGACCCAATAACGTACTGGTTTCTTCAGATTGAGAGTACTGCCGGATCTTCAATGGGAGTACTGAAGCTTCCGGGATCAGGGGCAGAAGTTGGGCCGCGGAGGGGAGGGGCGCGCCGTTTCCGCAAGGTGACAGATTGGCGCAGATGCGCCATTTTCCGGTGTCAGATTGGCTCGTACTTCAAGTTCCATGGCAGTACCATAGCTGTTGAAAACACAGTACTTTTATCTCTTTTTAGATTGGTAACCGGCCTGCAATCAAGAGCTGCGGCGCGACGCGGAATCGGCTAACGTCGCTGGAGACTCACAGATGAAACGACTTCTTTTATCCGTTTTGATTGCTTCCGTGCAGATTGCATTTGCCCAAAAACCCATTGCATCTCCCCCAACACCCACTGCACCTACCCCAACACCCACTGCACCTACCCCAACACCCATTGCATCTGCCCCAAAACCCATTGCACCTGCCCCAACACCCATTGCACCTGCCCCAACAAGCAAGGCTTCGCCCGACCTGCCGAACTCCGCATCGGGGCAGCTCGTTGAGGTGATTGTGCAGTTCCAACTCAACGGCAACAACAAACAAGCCACTTACAACAATAATGTCATCCAAGCCGGACAGAGCGGCCAGATCAAGACGGCGTTGCCAACGATCAATGCCGTTCATATGCGGATACCCTTGGCGGCGGTGCAGGCGCTTCAGAAAAACCCGATGGTCAAGTACATCACGCCGAATCGCCCCATCAAGCGTACGCTGGACCTCACCACTCAAGCAGTCTACGCCAATCTCGCGTGGAATCTCGGTTGGGACGGCACGGGTGTGGGTGTGGCTGTGATTGACAGTGGTATTACGCCCGTGCAAGATCTGACCGGAGCGGCCAACAACTCGCGCATCGTGTACAGCCAGAGTTTCATTAGCGGCGTGAGCGATCCCACCGACGCTTACGGTCACGGGACACATGTCGCCGGCATCATCGGGTCACGGGGCATCCAGTCGACGGGTTCATTGTTCTCCCGCACCTTCAAAGGTGTTGCTCCTGGTGTAAACCTGATCAACCTGAGGGTCCTGGACCAGAACGGCGTGGGACAGGAAGCCGACGTCATCAATGCCATCCAGGCCGCCATCGCCCTCAAGAATACCTATAACATCAGGGTTATCAATCTATCGCTCGGCACTCCCGTCTTCGAAAGCTACACACTGGATCCGCTGTGCCAAGCCGTGGAGGCCGCCTGGAACGCAGGTATTGTGGTTGTCGCCGCCGCGGGGAATTCCGGACGGGACAATTCGCTCGGCACAAACGGGTTCGGCACGATTGTTTCGCCCGGAAACGATCCCGATGTGATCACCGTAGGAGCAACGAACTCACACGGTTCGTCTTCGCCTTACGGCGAAACGATCGCGACCTACAGTTCGAAAGGCCCGACGCTGATCGACCACATCGTAAAGCCGGATCTCGTGGCGCCGGGAAATGGCGTCGTTTCCGTGCTGGCGAGCCCCAGTGCAACCCTGTTCCAAACTGCGACTACCCAAGTCGTCGACGCGTACTACGAGACGAACGGCCCGTCGCATGGGGTTTCGCAGAACTATCTCCGACTGAGTGGCACCAGCATGGCGACACCCGTGGTGTCGGGCGCAGCCGCGGTTCTTATCCAGAAGAACCCCAACCTGACCCCCGACCAGGTCAAAGCGCGTCTAATGAAGACAGCGGGGAAAATTCTGCCTCAGTACAGCTTCGGGACGGACGCTATCACTTTTCGATCGTTCAACAACCAGGCCGATATCTTTACGGTGGGAGCCGGCATATTGAACATCAATGCGGCATTGGCAAATAACGACCTGTCGACTATGCCGGCATTGTCACCGTCGGTGGTTTACAATTCCGCCACTCGCCGCGTCACTCTCCGCCGCAGTCTCTGGGGCGACTCGGTGGTTTGGGGCGACTCGGTGGTCTGGGGCGACTCGATCTTTATCGGCACGCTAAACGGACTCTCGGTGGTTTGGGGCGACTCGGTGGTTTGGGGCGATACCACGACCACGGGTTATAGCGTGGTCTGGGGAGACTCCGTGAATCTGTCGGTGTTGCTCACGGCGCTGTCGGACGGCGATAGCGATCAGTAAGGCGGAGATCCGACCGTGTCATTGCTTTGGTGATTGCGATGAGCGATAAAACTAAAGTCTTTGTTGGCTTGACTATTGCATCCGGGTTCTGCCTGGTGGCGTACTGCCTGGCCGGAGAGGCCGAGGTCGTCCCTTCCAGCGCCTATCTGGTAGCTGTCCTGTTGGCGTTGCTCGCCTCGACGCTGAAGGTACACCTGCCCGGAATCACAGGAACGATATCCGTAAACTTCCTGTTGATTCTGATTGCGATCGCACTGTTTACGTTTGCGGAGACCGTTCTGCTGGCTTCCGCGGCATGCATCGTCCAATGTTTGTGGCGGCCCAGAAGCCGGCCACGGCTGGTGCAGGTCGCATTTAATGTGGCGACGCTGGCAATC
The DNA here is from genome assembly GCA_003170915.1 of Bryobacterales bacterium. Classification (GTDB taxonomy): domain Bacteria; phylum Acidobacteriota; class Terriglobia; order Bryobacterales; family Bryobacteraceae; genus Fen-178. The sequence goes on from PMYB01000101.1 coordinate 22,940, forward strand.
AGCAGCGGCGCCGCTTATCGACTCTCCCACTTATTCGCCGGAACGCCGGCGGCGCATCTGGGCGTACTGCTGGCAGTTGCGGCTTCGTTCTATTTCACGGCAGACACGCTGCTCATATCGGGCGTACTCTCCCTGGTGCAGGGCAAATCGCTGTTCGCCGTGTGGCAGCAGTGTTATCTGTGGTCCTTTCCATACTACCTGGCAGGGGCGGCTATTGCCGGGTTAGCCGTGGAAACCGATCAGGCGCTCGGATGGGTAATGTCGCTTCTCATTCTGCCCCCGATGTACCTGGTGTATGTGTTTTACCGGATCTGCGTGGAGCGATTGGCAAGGGCGTCGATAGGAGCGCCATAAACCCCGGTAGGAAAGCACGCAGATTTGAACTCGGGACCTCTTGCACCCCAAACAAGTCCCAAGCAAAGGCTGCCCTTTAAAATCAAGATGTCACGGGCCATCCGCGCGCCGGTTCCTGTACAACATCACGCAGATCTGCGTAACGCCATCGGTGCGGGGGACGGGCATCGGACACGCGCTGCTGCGCCAGTCGCCGATTACACCGCGGGAGGCGGACTGCCGCTCGGCGAGCCTCACGGTGACGGCCGCCAACGAAGACGCCGAGACGCTGTACGAGCGGGTGGGATTCCGGACGGTGAGGCGGTTTCCGGCGCACGTGTGAGAAGGGTTCTGAGAGCTATTTGACTCCCGACATCATACGCACGGTGGGCTTGAGGAGAAGGACCATGGCGATGGCGGCGGCCATGGCGAAAGCGGCGTCGATGGCGAACAGGGTCGGGATCGTCATGGATCCGTAGAGCGAAGCCATCCTGCCTCCCAGGTAATTGCCCGCGCCGGTGGAAACGAACCAGAGACCCATCATCATTCCGACCACGCGGGTGGGCGCCAGCTTGGTCATGGCGCTCAATCCGACGGGGCTGAGGGACAACTCACCGAGCGTGTGCAGGAAGTAGGTGCCGATCAACCAGAGGGGCGAGACTGCCTTGCCGCCCGCCGCCGGAACCAGCAGAACGAATCCGGCGCTCACGAAGAAGAGGCCGAGAGCGAACTTAGCGGGGCTGGAAGGCTCGCGCTTCCCCAGCCGGACCCAGAGCCAGGCGAACACGGGCGCGAGCGTAATGATGAAGAACGGCTGCACCAACTGGAACCAGCTCGCCGGGAACTGGTATCCATGCACCCAGCGGTCGACGCTGCCCTCGGCGAACAGGTTGAGCGACGATCCGGCCTGCTCGAAGGCAAACCAGAAGACGGCCGAGGACAGGAACAGAACCAGAATCGCGGCCGAACGTTTGCGCTCCTCGGGGGACCATCCACGGCCGAGCAGCAGCCAGGAGAAAATGGCCACCGAGACGAGCACCAGGGCCACGCCGAGCGCGTCGGAAATCAGCTCGGTTGTAAGAACCATGGCGCCGGTTGCGGCCAGCGCTCCGAGTATCCCCAGAACCGCCAGCGCGCCGGCCGCGGCAAGGGCCACGCGGCGCTTCTGCCGGCGATCGGCCGCCGGGTTGTCGGGAATTGCGGGGTGAAGGCCCGCGACGCCCAGGTACTTGGCACCCAAGGTGTATTGAATCAAGCCGGCGATCATGCCCACGCCCGCCAGGCCGAAACCCAAACGCCAGCCGACCTTCTCTCCGACCCAGCCGCAGGCCAACGGGGAGATGAGCGCTCCGAGGTTGATGCCCATGTAAAAGATGGAGAAGGCGGCGTCGCGTCGCCCGTCGCCCGGCGCGTAGAGCTGGCCCACGATGGTGCTCACGTTGGGCTTGAGCAGGCCGGTTCCCATCACCAGCAGCACCAATCCCAGATAGAAGGTCATGATGCCGGGCGCCACCAGGCAGAATTGTCCGGCGGCGATGAGGATGCCGCCGTAGAGCACGGCCCGGCGCTGGCCGGTGATGCGGTCCGCCACCCAGCCGCCCGGCAGGCTCAGCAGGTAGACCATGCCGGTGTAGAGCCCGTAGATGGCGCCGGCCTTGGCATAGGAGAAGCCCAAGCCGCCCCTGGCGGCGCCGGCGGTCATGAAAAGGATGAGGAGCGCGCGCATGCCGTAATAGCTGAAGCGCTCCCACATTTCGGTGAAGAAGAGGGTCGCGAGGCCCCGCGGATGGCCGAAAAAGCTCCGGTCGGCGCGCGTGGCGTTCAGGGATTGCTGGAGGTTTGGGCTGGATGCCATAGATACAATGACCGGCAACGCCAAGTGTATATGGTTGGCCCGCCTGGAGGCAATTGGGGCCGGCGGCAAGACCTGCGGCGCTACCACTAATGCGCCGAGCATATTCCGCCGATAAACAGGTATTACGTATGATGCGAACTCTGCTGGTTGCTCTCATTGCGAATGGCGCGGCGCTGGCCGCGAATCCGGTGAAAGACGCGGTCCCGCTGTTCTTCATTGCGAATCACGGGCAGGCGCCGCCGGCGGTACGGTTCATGGCCAAAGGCTCCGGACTGACTGCCTACTTCTCACCCGGTGGAGCTTTGTTTCGTGTGGCCGGCCGGTCCGTTCACATGCAATTCGAAAAGGCCAACCCATCCCCGCTGATCGAGGGAATAGAACGGTTGCCGGGGCACGCCAATTTTCTGATTGGCGCGCCGCGGGATTGGCGGCCGGATGTTCCGCTTTATGGGGCCGTGGTGTACCGGGCGCTGTACCCGGGGATCGACATGGTCTACGGCGGCCAGGGACGGGATCTGAAGTCCGAGTTCGTGGTGGCGCCAGGGGCCGACCCGTCGCGCATCCGGGTCCGGTACGATGGAGCCGGCAGCGTGCGCATCGAGGAAGACGGCGCTCTGGCGATCCCGGTGAATGGGCGGGAACTGCGCGAGCAGGCGCCCTCGATCTACCAGGAACAGAGCGGCGGGCGAGTGGCGGTGGAAGGCCGGTTCGCCGTGGATGTCGATGGCGCCGTGAGGTTCGTGGTAGGGGACTACGATGTGGCCCGCCCGTTGATCATCGACCCGGTGCTTTCCTACAGTACGTTGCTGGGCGGCTCGGGTTTCGACACCGCCACCTCGCTGGCAGTGGACTCGGCAGGGGCGGCATACGTGGCGGGATTTACCGAATCCTACAATTTTCCGACCGCCAACCCCGAGCAGAGTTACAACGCCGGAGGAAACGATGTCTTCGTGGCGAAGTTCAACCCATCTGGAAGCGGATTGGCGTACTGCACCTATGTGGGCGGATCGGCCGACGACCGGGCGTACGGAATCGCGGTGGATGGGAACGGATTTGCCTATGTGACGGGTTCAACCAACTCGGGAAATTTCCCGGTGCGCAATGCGCTGCAGTCCCGGCTCGCGGGCGGGCGGAACGCGTTCGTCTTGAAGTTGAGTCTCGCCGGAAACAGCCTGGTCTTTAGCACCTACCTGGGCGGCAACGCCTCGGACAACGGGAACGGGATTGCGTTGGATGCGGGGGGAAATGCGTACGTGGTGGGTGACACGACGTCCACCAACTTCCCGGCGACCGGGATGCAGAGAGGCAACCATGGCGGGCAGGACGCTTTCGTGGCCAAGCTCAGCGCGGATGGAAGCCGCTTGTTGTACAGCACCTACCTCGGTGGGGAAAGCAACGACCGCGGTGCCGGCATCGCGGTGGACGCGAGCGGCAGTGCGTACATCACCGGCTCGACGTACTCGGCGGACTTCCCGGTGGCGAGCGCATTTCAGATCCGAAACGCCGGCGGCCAGGACGCATTCATTGCCCGGCTCAGCGCCGACGGGAATTCGCTCCTGTTCAGTACCTACCTGGGCGGGACGGGCGGCATCGCGGCCTACCCCGAAGCAGCGCAGGGGATTGCTTTGGACAGCCAGGGAAGCGCCTACGTCACTGGCGTGACCAGTTCGGCGGACTTCCCACTGCTGCATGCGGTACAAACTTCCCGGCGCGGCTCAACCGACGCCTTCGTGACCAAAGTGAACGCCTCCGGCGCGTTGATATACAGCACGTACCTGGGCGGGTCTGGTGTGGAGGTGGGCAATGCCATTGCCGTGGACGCGACCGGCAGCGCATATGTGGCGGGGTATAGCTACTCGACCGATCTGCTGGTGACCAATGCGCTCCAGGCGGCCAATGCCGGCGATTGCGACGCGTTCCTGGCGAAACTGAGCGCGACGGGAGATTCCCTGGCCTACCTCAGCTACCTGGGAGGAAACAACTCGGACACTGCCACGGCGGTGGCGCTGAGCCCCTCCGGGAACGTCTATGTGGCGGGCTGGACGCTCTCGACGAATTTTCCGTTGTTCAACCCATACCAGTCCGCCAACGCGGGCAGTTACGGGGCGTTCGTGACGAAGATGATCTTCAACCAGTCGCTGACGGTGGTGGGCGTTGCTCCGAATTCGGGGAGCGGAGCTTCGCAGACGTTCAGCTTTCAGTTTGCCGACGCTAACGGTGCATCCGATCTGACGAGCGTTTCAGCCTTATTCAACGCGTCGCTGAAGGTGGCGGACGGATGCTCAGTGACGTACAATCGCGCACAAAACACGCTTTCGTTGTTGACGGATGCGGGGACAGCGCCGGCGGGGACCATCACGCCGGGCAGTGGCACCCAGCAAAACAGCCAGTGCGTTCTGAACGGAAGCGGGTCGAGCGTCTCGACAACGGGCACGGTGCTGACGGTGAATCTGGCGCTCACGTTCTTCCCGGCGTTCAACGGAAACAAGAACATCTACATGCAGGCGACCAGCCCGTCTGGGTCGAGCAACTGGCAGGCTCTCGGAACCTGGACCGTGCCGGTGCCTGCAGCGGGCACCACCGCGGTATCGGTGACACCGGCATCGGGGAGCGGGCTGCAGCAGACGTTCACGTTCCAGTACTCCGACAGCAGCGGCGCCGCCGATCTGACCGATGTATGGCTCTGGTTCAACACCGGCCTCACCTATGGTCACGGCGTGGGTTCCTGCCTCCTGTACCTCATTCGGCCCTCCAACACCCTGTACCTGTATTCGAACGTCTCCGAATCCTGGCTGGCTCCGGTCACGCTGGGCACCTCCGCAACCTTAGGCAACGGCCTATGCTCGATCAACGTGCCGTCTTCCGGTGTGACCTTATCGGGCACCGGCCTGGTGCTCAGTCTCCCGGTCACGTTTACCACCCAGTTCTCGGGGCAGAAGAACATCTATATGTACGACGCCAGCGGGGCGATCAACAGCGGCTGGCAGACCATGGGGACGTGGACCGTGCCGGCAACGGCGGGCCCCGCGGTCTCGGTCGTATCAGTGACCCCCTCATCCGGTAGCGGGTTGCAGCAGACCTTCACGTTCCAGTACTCCGACAGCAGCGGCGCCACTGATCTGACCCAGGTGTGGCTCTGGTTCAATACCGGACTGACCTTAAGCCAAGAGGGGAACTCCTGCCTGTTGTATCTGGACCGCGACTCCAACGACTTGTTCCTGTCCGTTGAGGCCGGCAACGGCTGGACGGTGGCGACACTGGGCAGTTCCATCACGTTGGGCAACAGCCAGTGCAGCGTCGGCATGCAATCGGTGGCGCTGACCCTGTCCGGCACGAACCTGACGCTGAGCCTGGGTATAACGTTCAGTGCGGGATTTGCCGGAGCGAAGAACATTTACGCCAACGGCTTGGGGACGAGCCTCAGCAGCGGCTGGCAGACTATGGGGACGTGGACCGTGCCATGACCGGACATGAGTCCGTTCAGCTTCGCCGGATCAGGTCGAACCAGTTGAAGTCGGCATTGTGAAACTCGAGGTAGAGCACAGTGTCGAAAACCGCGGGTGCCAGCATGTAGTCCAGCTTGGTCAGATCGTGCCATTCCGACCACGGCGCTCCGCCGTCGGTCTTGTTTCCCCATTCGGTCTCGGGTAACCGGCCCTCGCGCTCCCAGCGCGCCTTCGGGTAACCGAGTTCGATCCACCGTCCACCGACAGGCAGGTGCCGCAACAGGGCCTGCGCCTCCATTCTCGCGGCTTCCAATGGCGCATGGATAAGCGCACCGCAACAGTAGATCGCGTCGTAGTCGGCGGGCAGTGGCCGCAGCGAATCCAAGTCGCGCATATGGCAAAATGAGGCATCTCGAATTCCTTTGAGATGGCAGACTCTCTCGACGAAACGCACATTCGACTCGACGATGTCGAGAAATGTCACTCTGGCGCCGTGTTCCGCGTAATGTACCGTGTCCGGGGCGAGGCCGCATCCCACGTCCAGAATCTTCTTTCCGCGAAACACGTCTCTATAGATGGTCTGGTACCAGCCCCTGACTGAAAACGCTTTCCCCGTAGAGCTGCCCGCATAGCTTGTCTCCCACTTCTCCACAACCTCCGCGTCGCTGAGTGCCAGCAGATCGGCGGACATTCTACGCTCGTACTGGTCGTAGGGGACCTCGCCCCACTTCTTTCGGAGCACATCGAAAGACTTGCGCAAGTTCGGATCCTGGTCCAAGTCGACCGGCCAAACTCCGGCCGCTTTCCGCCACTCCGGATGCATCGGAGGAGATTCTTTGATCATGTCTTGAATGATTCTGTCACCTGGCTGGGCCCGGGGAGGCCCCGGTTGACCCGATAGTTCTGCCGCACTTCTTCGATCGTGTAGAACAGACGGGAATCGTTCTTCACGTTGCCGATCCCCGCCGTCGAATCTCTGTAAAACATGGTGCCGGCTTGTTTCATGCGAACGATCTCGCCAAACAGATCCCGTGGCGCGACGAAGCCGGTCTTCTGTTCTTCGAAACGGGCCCGGTCCGGGAACCCCACTACGATATCCTGCTGATAATGCACATCGCAACTGCAGTTGATTCCAGCCTCGGGGCAGGAGATGGCAACGCGGCTGAGCTCGAGCTCATCACGAAAGACGTTGCCAATCGACGGATGATGGACGCTGATGCATGGAGTAATGTCTCCCGTCTGCAAGTTGACGCCGATGACCTTGCTTCCCGCGAAGCATTTCGTTTCGGTGGTATCGATGCCACCTTCCAGCATGAGAAACTGGCTCAACGAGCTGAAATGATGGCGAAGCCGGTCCCGTTCTTCCTCGGTATAGGCCCCCGGAAAGCTGCTCGAAAACAGAGTGGTGGGGTAAAAGCAGATATTCAGTTTTGCGCACCTTTCCGCCAGTTCGTCCAGACGATGGAGGCGAGCCGGATGGCCCACATACCGCAGGAAGATCCTATGTCCAGCGTCTCGGAGCGCGTGGATTTTCTCAAAATAACGGTCTTCGTCGATCTCCGCTTCCGGATGAAAGGATGCCATCACGTAGTCGACCCGGGGGGAAGATTGGCTGGCCAGAAAGCGAAATCCAGGATGATTCCGGCCCACCAAAAGGGCGGTATAGAACGCCACCCGATTGCCTCCCTCGAACAGATACCGGCACAGGAGATCGAGATTCGGCGCGATCAGGGGCTCGCCGCCAGTGAACTGCAACAGCCACTTACTTTTGGCGGTGGTGCGACGGTTGAAGAAGCCGCCAACGTTCGCGATCCATTCCGTTGAGCGAAACGGCTCCAGTTGCTTGAAGTCCAGCACCTGCCCGCTCTCGGCAAGCCAGCAATACCCGCACCGGTGCGTACAGGTATCGAATATGTAGACTTCGGCAACCCGGTACCCGAGCCCCGGCGCCGAAGCCGGCAAGCTTTCGATCTGCGGGATGGGCGGTCTTCCCCATTTGCGCAAGAATTGCCGTAGCATCACCTTCAGCGTAGCCGAGTGCCAGCGGCCGAATCAAGCAGGCAGCGATCTTGTGCTCGGTCTCCGCCCGCATCGGCAGCTCAGGCTGTCCGGATGAACGTCAGATTCTCCTCCTGATCGGAGCTTTGCGCCTCGGTCTCGACAAGCCGGAACCCCGCCGAGGTCAGGAATCGCATGACATCCTCCTTGCGCGACGCACCCCGATAGAGTTCGAACGGTGCCGTCTGCACTTCGAGCGAAATGCGGTCGATGTCCTTCAGCCGTTCGCCCGCCGAGCGGATGACCGCAAGGTCGGTGCCTTGAGCGTCGATCTGCAGGTAATCGACCTTTCGAATCCCCGCGCCATCCAGAAACGTATCCAAGCGCATCGTGGGGACCGTAACCGTCGCCGTCACCGCCAGGTCCCCGCCGCCGATCCATCGCGCGAGTCCTTCCGGCGCGAATGGCAGCAACGAACTCGCGCCCTCGTAGCGGTTGAGGTGGAAAGGGACGCTGCCATTCTCTTCGGCAACTGCCACCGGCAGCACGACGTAATTCGCCAGCACGCCCATCAGACGGGACGCGGCAGCCAGGTTCGGCTCGAATGCGTACACGCGAAGAGCCGGGTTTTGTCGCGCCGCCGCCAGCGTCTTCTCGACATTGTGCACTCCTACATCGAGCCAGATCTGGTCCGGTGCCGGGTGCAACAGGCTCGCTCGATCGCCGGCCGGAATCAATGATTCGGGCGCCTCCAGCAGCAGCGTGAGATGCGGGTTCGACAGCTTGGTGCGGGACGCGACAAAGATGCATCGCAAGTTCTTGCCATCGCGAGACGATTCTCCGCTGCTGGTCCACTCGAAATCGAAATCCGGGTGGTTCGGACGCGTGTCGCTCGTGTAAACGAAGGAAAAACCCATCCGGCTGAGCGCCATCGCCACAAACGCCGGACTCGGCCGGCACCCAAAACCGGAAACCGCCTGGTTTTTTGTCGCCGGCGGCTCGTCCTCCAATTGATAGATAGGCCGGGGGTAATCGGTCACCACTGTTTCCAGCAGCAGAAGCTCTCCACAACAGCCCGCAATGTTGCGCAGAGCCGCAATCGGATTCTCGATGTGATACAGCAGGCCGTAACAGAAAACAATGTCGAATCGTCCCAGTTCCGACAGCCGATCGAATTCAACATTGGCCACGTGGGCTTCGCGGCCCGGATAGAGCGAGTGCAGACGAGCAATATTCTCCGGCCGGGCGTCCACACCAACCACGCGCGCTCCGCGCTCCACGAAAAACCCGGAGAGATGGCCCACGCCGCAACCCACATCCAGCACGGATTTGCCTTCGACGGGGATCTCCAGACTTGCCAGATGGTCCAACCGCGCCTTGTTGATTAGTTGGGCATCGGCGGAATCGAATACGGCGAAACCTCCGCCTCCAAAGGGAAGGGAATGAGGAATTCCGGCACACGGTGGGGTTCTTCCAGTCAGCGGCATGATGCTCCACTCCCGCTCGCTGGTCTCGCGGCTCCGGTTGGTTCCAGGCTCGCACTCTGCCTGGAATTTCGAACCCGCCATCGCTGTGGGACGCGCCTCTTTTCCAAGGGCATCCCGGGTCCGTCCTGTCCCGTGATGCCGGCTGTCAAAGCCTCTGGCATGATCCTCTCTTGGCACTCCCGTGTCTGTAATCGGGAAGGGATTATTGTAGCATCCCGGTCCCGCCGCCCCCGGGAAATTCCCTCTGGGACGAGTACGGCAGGCGCAGGTTCGGGTAGCGTTTGAAGAGACATTACCCAGGCGCGCAGCCGGGCTTCCCGTGCGACAATGTGCTCTTGGAGATATTCGCTCATGTACCTTACAGGTGGCGTCGGCTGGATCGCGCCCGCTCTCGCGCTGATAGTTTTGATGATTGCAGCGGCTGGGCTATTCATTCGCAGGACATGGCTCCGCGCCGCGAGCATCGAACGGCAGCTCGAAGAATTCCGGACCCAACTTCGGGATCAACTCCGGCTGCGAGATGAGGCTGAGCAGCGGCGGGCGCAGGATGGCCAGGCCGAGATCCAGAAGGTGCGGCACGAGATCTCCGGGCAACTTGCCTCGCAGAGCGCCGCGCAGGCATACGATTCGAGTCAAATCCTGAGGGGCGTGAACGGGATTCCCTCCGCCACGGCTGCCTTGCACGATCACGTTGCGGACGTGTCGAGTCAGATCTCAACCCTGGCGGACACCGTCGAGCTCATATTACGGCAGGCCCCCCGCAGTTGTGCCATCGATTCCAGCATTTTGGAAACCAAGACGGAAGACGAACTGATTGCCGTGGCGGAATCGGTCGCGTTCTTGCGCCCTTTGGTCCCATATCCCAAGTGGTGCTTCGATGCGGACTTGGCGAACCCGGACCTGGCCTTCCAGGTTCGCCGATGGCTGTGGCAGTATTTTCACGATCGAAAGCGCGAAGGTCCCATTGTGATTCCCTGGCACTGTGGCACACGCCTCCGTCTGTTTCTGGGGAATGATATGAGCCGCCAGATCTACGTGGCCGGATGCGTGGAGCCCAATGAGTTCGCCTTTTTTGACCATGTGCTGCAACCCGGGATGACTTTCCTCGATGCCGGAGCCAATGATGGCATCTACACAGTCTTCGCGGCGAAACGTGTGGGCAACGGGGGAACAGTTTGGGCGTTTGAGCCAAGTGGACGGGAATTGAGCCGCCTGCGGCACAACCTGGAACTCAATCGTCTGACTGCACGCGTCTTCCCGCTGGCGCTCGCCGATTGCAGCGGGCAGGCGGAATTGAGCGTGGGCGCGTACGAGCATGCGGGCCTCAACACACTGGGCGCGTTCGCCCACCAGACCGAGATGGAGAGGAAAGCTCTTGTGGAGGTGCGGCGCCTCGATGAGGTTTTGAATGAAAACCCGCTCGCTCGTCTGGACCTCATGAAAATCGATGTCGAGGGAGCCGAACTGCGGCTGCTTCGAGGCGCGGTTGAAACGCTGCGGAAATATCGGCCGGTTCTGCTTTTCGAGGTCTCCGAAGGTTCCTTGAAGCACCAAGGCGGCAGTCCCCGGGAATTGCTGGCCTTTCTGCACACCGAGAACTACCTCATTCACGCATTCGACCGGGTGACGGGATTGCCTGTGCCCGCTGCGCCGGGGGTCTTCGCGGAGAACATGATTGGATATCCAGTGGAGAAACCGATGCCTGCGAGCTCGCGCTGGTCATGGCCAACCCAATCCCTGTCACAGTGAAGCCAAGACGCAGTTCAGTGGCCTGGGCGTATTTTTCGTGGGACTCGCAAACAAGTAGACACCGGTGGCAAGGCCACCGGCGCCACGGTGCCCGGCCAGCCCAAGTTACAATTGAGAATTGCCACGATCGCGCGTCCGCCGAAAACCACGTCCGCCGGCCGTCAAGCGAGCCGCCGCCCCTGCCGGGCCGTCCGCGTGGCGGCGGGTCGCCCTGCGCATCGGTGAGGCGCGGCATTACCGTCCGAAACTCCCGGATTTCCGGGGGCCGGCCAGCCGCGCCCTCAGCCTGCTCATCGGGCGCCCGGCCGCTGTCTTGTGGCGGCGAGCCGCTCCCCACATCCGTAAGGCGCGGCATTACCGGCTGCAACCGGTTTTCCTTCCCGTCATCGAATGCGCCTCGGATCATGTCAGGCGTTACTGGTATCTGCCTTTGCTTGTGGCAGTGCTTGTAGCCGGCGCCTACATCAGCCTCGTGGTAGGGATCGACAACACAAATCTGGGCACCTCAAACGGGCTTTGGAAAGCGCCGGTTGTTTTTGCCTGGGGCCACGGAGCCACCGCCCCGCTCGATACCGGCGGGATCCTCTTCGCGGACGCGTATGGCCATCTCGCGCGGTTGATCCCGGATTCCCTCCTCCGGTATGGAACGCCCGCTCCCGATGTTACATTCCGCAAGATGGCAATACTCAACGCCATCTTCGGGGGGCTGGCTTCCGGACTGGTCTTCCTGCTCGCCTTACGGTTCACCGGTTCGCTTTTCGCCGCGGCGGCCATCTCTCTCATGCATGCCGGGGCGGGTTTCGTCCTGTTGAACAGCATCAATTCGGAAGACATCATCCCGGCGTACGTTTGTTTTCTGGGCGCCACCGTGTGTTTTTTTGAGTTTCTCCATTTCGGCGGCCTGCGGTTGTTCGCCGTGAGCGCCTTCCTGCTGGCCCTCGCCACGCTGTTCCATTGGACCGTGATGGCGCCCGCGCTAGCCGCATTTGGAGCGGTATTCGCTCTTCTCTTACTGAAGCGCAAGAGGTACTTCTGGGCGGGCGCGGCATGGCTATTTCTGTTTCTCGTATTGCTGAAGGTGCTGGTTTTCCTCGCGCTCCCAAGGCTCCACATTTCGGTCTGGACGGTGCTTTATCCCACCAAAGCGAACGCCGGAGGGTGGGTAGGGCTGTTCGGAGAAAAAGCCTGGTATTTCTTGGCCGGGATCGGCAATTATTTCTCCGGCGCTAGCAATATTGGCAATTACAGAGCCGCCTTTGCGAGCAAGTCGATCTTCCACTCGATGCTGTTGTCCTGGGCCGTCTTATCCGCGGCGCTGGCGTCGTGTTTCCTGGCGATCGTCCGGCGGCCGGGGAAGTCGGGCCGTGAGCTGCTGGCCGTCTTCGCGATCGCGCTCTTTGTAGTGGGAGAGGCAGGCGCAGTTTACTCGCAACCCTCAGACCCGCAGATGCAAATCGAACCGATGTTTGCTATAGTGCCCGGCGCCATTCTGCTGGCTCGCCGGCGAACCGGCGCTACCGGACTGTTCTGGCAACGGTCGATTGTAGGCACGCTGGCGGTGGCCGCAATTGCAAACGGCGCCTGGAACGTTCACCTGATGAGAGCGGACAGCGGTCAAGACAGCAAAGCGGTTGCCGCCATTGAAGAAATGAATCGCCTGTTTCCGAAGGACCGGACCATGATTGTGTTCCAGGGCTTCGAAGGGTGGGTGACGTGGCAGTACGAGCTGCTGTGGCAGGATCATTTCGACGAATACCTGCAGCGAACTGTCGACCTGGCACGGCCCTTCACCATGAATCGCGGGATCGGCGGGCCGACTGCGGCAGCCATGGTCACTAAACACATCGACGCGGCATTCGCCAAGGGGCTTCGCGTTGTGGCGGCGTCGTTTTGGACAATGCCGCCCGAAGAGGAGGTGGGATCTTTCACTACAGTCACTCACGAAGCCGACGCGCGGCTTTACGTGTCTATACTGAAAAAGGAGTATCGAATTGGTAAACAGTGGGATACCAAACTCGGGCCGTTTGTGGAGCTCCTGCCGGCGAAGCCGCCCTCGCAGCCTTGATGCCGCGCTTGACAAGCATGCCCCTATACTGGTTCTTTATTGGAAGCAGGGGAGTATGCAGCGGTGATGAACGGCGCGGAACCCGCAACTCAGCATCTTCTGCAGCCTCGTCCCCAGCCGGCCAAACTCTCGATCGTCATCCCGATGTACAACGAGGAGGCTGCAGCGCCGCACCTCCGCTCCGCCATTCAGGCGTTCGGGCGCACCCTTCCGAACGCCCTGGAGCTCGTGCTGGTGAACGATGGCAGCACGGACCGGACCCTGGAGTATTTAGCGGAATGGGCTGCCAGCGACGCAGCCGTCAAGGTTCTGCATCTATCGCGGAACTTCGGGCACCAGATCGCGACCACCGCCGGTCTGGATCACGCCACCGGCGACGCAATTGTCATTATGGACGCCGACCTGCAAGACCCTCTTTCCGTAATCCACCAGATGATCGGCCGCTACCGCGAAGGCTATGACGTGGTCTATGGACAGCGCATATCGCGCGCGGGGGAGTCGGCCTATAAGCGCTTTACAGCATGGGCTTTCTATCGAATTATGCGCGCTATGGTCTACCACCGCCTGCCTGCCGACGCCGGCGATTTCCGCCTGATCTCCAGGGATTGCCTCGACGCCGTGGCACAGATGCGAGAGACACACCGATTTTTGCGCGGCATGGTGGCCTGGGTAGGCTTTCCGCAAATTGCCGTCCGATACGAGCGCCAACCGCGCGTTGCAGGCTCCACGAAGTACTCGTTACATAAAATGTTGGCATTCTCATGGACTGCGGCAACCTCGTTTTCAACTCTGCCACTGCGTCTCAGTATGATTCTGGGTGCGCTCATCGGACTGCTTGGACTCGAAGAGGGAACACGCGCGCTACTGGTTCACTTCCTGGGCGGGTACACCGTGCCGGGGTGGACGTCCTTAGCGGTAGTCGTGTCTCTGATAGGAAGCGCGATGCTCATGAGCATTGGGGTCTTAGGCGAATACGTGGCTAAGCTCTACGAACAGGCCAAAGGACGGCCTTTGTACATCGTGGCGCGAACCTTCAATGCAGATGCCGGGGTACTTCCGAAGTCTGAGCCCTCGAACATAGCGCCGGTCCACTTACCGTGATGGAACAGCCGCGATTCGACGCATGATCGTCCTCTTATGAGGAGTTGCTCAAAGACCCCATCCGGGATCGCTTCTTTGGAGAGGAGTCCCTGTTCTTCCACCGCCGAAAATGCGACCTGATTCGAAAGTTCTTTCGTCGGTGTAAAATCGATACGGCCGGGCTGCACTATCCTGATGTGGGCTGCGGCCGCGGCCAGTTGCTCAGCCTGCTCAGAACCGACTTCGCACATGTCGCCGGTTGCGACGGCCCGGGAGGTGCGAGCTTTGGCTGGCGAAGCAGGGCTCCGCGCGATCGCGCAACAGTATTTCCTCTATTTTCCTCGAGGTGCCTGTCGCTATTTGGGGGCGGCGGTGGAACTCCTCCCCGGCAAGCTGCCGTTGGGTGGTCAGTATGCGGTATTCAGCGAAAGACCCGCCGCGGTTGCTGGCTTCGCGTGGCAGCCACGTCGCCAATGAAAGATCGAGGCCGGTCCACTTCGGCCGCAGCCGATTCTTCGTCATCCGCCTCTGACGCTCAAAGCCGCAGATCTGGCTCCTCGCGAACGGATACGTTACCATTGGCGTTGGGGTTCTTCAACGCATGGCGGCAGGGACAGGGAAGTTGACAATGGAACCCCGGGGGAACGGTTGAGACATGGATACTCCACGCGTAAACTGTAGTCCGCCGATGACCAGGCACCTTGTCGACAGCGGGGTCTTCCGGGGGAAGCATTTCTGCCTGGTGGATGTGGGGGCGAGCGGCGGAATCGGCGGGTGTTGGAACGTCTTCGGAGAGCATCTGCGCGGGTACGGCTTCGATGGTCTGATCAAGGAGGTCGAGCGGTTGAACGCCGCTGTGGGTGGGCGTGACCGGCGCTACTATCCGTACCTGGTTGGAGACAAGGGTTACCACAAGCCTGAGGGTGTTCCAGACACGCAACCATTCCAACGCACCAGCGCAGCGCGAGCGATGGAGATCCAACACTGCAACTACGCCGAAACTTACTTTGACGGAACCGGTGCGGGCGTATACGCAACCGAAATGATTGAACTGGACCAGTTCTTCCTGCGGGACCACCCGGAGGATGTCGATTTCATCAAAGTCGACACAGACGGCTCCGATTACCAGGTGCTGTGCGGGGCGAAGGAGTTGCTGTCCACCCGGCAAGTGCTCGGCGTGGGGGTGGAAAGCCAATTCCACGGGTTAGTCCACGACGAATCAAACACGTTTCGGAACATCGACCGTTTGTTGACGGGGTTGGGATTCTCCCTTTTTGATTTCGAGATCTACCGGTACAGCCGTGCGGTGCTGCCGAGACCCTTCGTCTCCCATCTCCCGGCACAGACCATCGGTGGCCAAGTGCTCTTTGGCGATGCGTTATACCTCCGGGACGCGGGTAAGGAAGGCTATGAGAACGACTGGGCAACGGCATTTGCACCGGACAAGATCGTAAAACTGGCCTGTCTTTTCGAGATTTTTGGGCTGGAGGACTGCGCGGCCGAACTCCTGCTGAGGTTTCGGACGCAGATTGCCTCTTTGTTAGACGTAGACAGGTGCCTCGACATCCTTACACCGCCGGTAAATGGCCAGAAGCTTTCCTACCAGCGGTACCTCGAGCACTTTGAGCGAAATCCCACCTCATTTGAGAGTGGCGCGGCGGGGCTCATCCTGGAGACTTCGTGCCAGGAGTTCCAGGAGATTCCTGGGGCCATGCCGCTGGCAAGTGTACGGCTTGCGGACGAGCGAGCGCATGTCGACTTCACGGACGGCGTGGTTGGCGTGACAACACCACCGGACGCCTGGTCTTACGCAGCACTTCTCCCATTCGCTGAGGAGACTGCGATGAGACTCACCGGCAGTTCGGCAATTCCGGCAGCCGTGGAGGTGGACCTGACCATCGCCGCCGGTGAGGTCGGTGTGTGTGTGGTCCATCGGGACTTCAAGCAGATCTCGGGAGAGCGTCTGGTGAGAGCGGAAAGCGGGCCTCGACAGATTAGGCTTTTCATACCTGATATTCGGGAGCGCATCGGCCTGATGTGCCGCAATGGCCAATCGGACGATACCGTTTCGAGCGTGCGCATATCGCGCGCGGCGCTGCTGCTGCCGAGATGATTGGGGCCAAGCTCCGACAAGCCCGACCGGTGGCTCATGGGCGCTCGCGCCACGCTGGGTGGCGGCGGGGAACCAAACCCGTTTGACGGTTGCGTTACAATCGTCGGGAGCCCCTTCAACACCCCTATGTGGAATGGCGACTACGGTTTTCTGTTGAGCAACCTGATCCAGAAGGATTTCAAGGTCCGGTACCGCAACATGTCCCTTGGAGTTCTCTGGTCGTTGCTGAATCCCCTGGTGACAATGGCCGCGCTGACCTTCGTTTTCACCAAAATCTTTCCCAGTCACAGGCCGCAGTTCCCCGTCTTTGTGTTGTGTGGACTGGTCCCTTTCAATTTTTTTACTTTGGCCTGGAGCTCGGGAACCGGTTCGCTCATCGATAATGCGGCGCTCATGAAGCGTGT
>PMYB01000101.1:39543-41063 GCA_003170915.1 Bryobacterales bacterium
TACGTGGTGGAGTCGATCAACACGATCCTGTTCTGGCTGGTGCCTATATTTTATTCCTTCGATGACATTCCGCAGCGGTATCATGTGGTCTATCGTTTCAATCCCGTGGCCGCTCTGGTGCTGGCCTTGCGCAGCATCCTGCTGGATTCGACTGCTCCCAGGATGGTCTTGCTTCTGCAACTTGCCTCGAGCTCTCTATTCATGTTGGTGTTGGGTCTCTTTGTGTTTCGCAGGTTGAAGGAAAGGTTCTACGATTACCTGTAAGCTATGGCTCTGATCGAGTTCGACCGCGTTTCCAAAATCTTCGCGCACTCTGGCGGCGCCAAACTCCTGCGGAGCCACCTGCTGGATCGATTCAAGCGGCAGAAAAGAGATATCTTCTATGCGTTGCAGGACGTCTCCTTCCGCTTGGACCAGGGCGAAAGCATGGCCGTGATCGGGCGCAACGGAGCCGGCAAGAGTACGCTGCTCGGCCTCGCAGCCGGCCTGTGCAAGCCCTCCGAAGGCTCGGTCGCGGTGCGAGGTCGTGTGGCCGCGCTGTTGGAACTCGGCTCGGGATTCCACAGCGACCTTACCGGGCTGGAGAACGTCCGGCTGAACGCATCGTTGCTGGGGCTCAGCCGGAAGAGGACAGCCGAGGCGTTGGAGAGCATTATCGATTTCTCCGAAATCCGCGATTTCATTCACGATCCGGTTCGAACCTACTCTAGTGGAATGATCATGCGCCTGGGATTTTCGGTGGCGGTTCACGTGGACCCGGACATCCTGATCATCGATGAAGTGTTGGGGGTGGGCGATCAGCGCTTTCAAGCCAAGTGCTTCGACAGAATCCGGCAGTTCAAGCAGGCGGGCAAGACTCTGCTGTTCGTATCCCATGGTGGAGACACAGTCCGGCAACTCTGCGACCGCGCCATTTGGCTGGACCATGGCAAGATGCTGCTGGCAGGGACTCCGGCCCAGGTCCTTGAGGCTTATGCCGGGCCGGCCGGTTAAGCGCCGGTCGCGGCCCGGTACCAGTCAATCGTGGCTTTCAGTCCCGCGTCCAGGTTGGTGTGCGCCCGGAATCCAAATTCACGCTCCGCGCGGGTTACATCCAGGCACCGGCGCGGTTGCCCGTTGGGCTTGGTCACGTCCCAGACAGTCCGGCCCGTAAATGCGGTAAGCAGCGCAATCCTGTTCGCCAAATCGCGGATCGATATCTCTTCGCCACTCCCGATATTGACCGGATCGGCGCCATCGTACGACTCCGCGGCAGCCACTATGGCCTCGGCGGCGTCGGCCACGTATAGAAACTCGCGTGTCGGCGAGCCATCGCCCCACAAGGTGATTTCGCCGTCTCCGTGCTGGCGGGCCTCCACACATTTGCGGATCAATGCGGGGATCACGTGAGACGAATCCGGATCGAAATTATCGCGCGGCCCATACAGGTTTACGGGCAACAGGTAGACGGCGTTCATTCCGTATTGCCGCCGGTAAGCCTGACACTGCACCAAGAGGGCCTTCTTGGCGATGCCGTAGGG
>PMYB01000101.1:41112-42273 GCA_003170915.1 Bryobacterales bacterium
CGGCAGCCCTCAATCAACTGAATACCCATGAGGGCGTTCTCGTAGAAAAACCGTCCGGGGTTGTCCCGATTCGCGCCGATGCCGCCAACCAAAGCGGCCGCGTGAACAACCAGGTCGGGATGAAATTCGCGAAACAGCTTTTCGATATCATCCTCGCGCGTGAGGTCGAAATCTTTACGGCGGGGCACCGCTATCCGGCTGCATCCGATTTGCCGCAGTCGCTCCACAATGTGGGAGCCAAGGAAGCCGGCGCCCCCGGTAACCAGGATGCGCTTGGATTTCAGATCGTGTTTCATGTCCTCGACCGGTTATGCCGCTTCATGGATTCGACTCGGCGGCAACTCGGAGCGCCTCGGCACCGCCCTTGAGCAGGCGCTCGAGGTCCGCGAGATCCGCATCCACCATCATCCGGACCAGTTCCGCGAAACCGACGGTGGGCTCCCAGCCAAGCACGCGGCGGGCTTTGAGAGAATCGGCTCGCAGGTCGAACACCTCGGAGGGACGAAAGTACTGAGAGTCGATCAGGACGTAATCCCGCCAGTCCAATCCGGCATGCGCGAACGCAGCTTCGGTGAATTCTCGCACCGAATGGGCTTCCCCGGTGCCAATGACGTAATCGTCGGGAGTGTCCTGCTGCAGCATGGTCCACATCGCCTTTACGTAATCGCCCGCGAAACCCCAGTCTCTACGCGCATCGAGATTTCCGAGATAGACCTTCTCTTGCAGCCCCAACTTGATGCGCGCCACGGCCCTCGTGATCTTTCGCGTGACGAACGTTTCCCCCCGCCGCGGAGACTCATGGTTGAAGAGGATGCCGCAGGACGCGTGAAGCCCATAGCTCTCGCGGTAGTTCACCGTGATCTGATGGGCAAAGACCTTGGCGCAGGCATACGGACTGCGCGGATGAAAAGGAGAAGCTTCACTCTGGGGCGCGGGCGTGTTGCCGAACATCTCGCTCGAGGAGGCTTGGTAGAAGCGGCAACGCATGCCCTTGCGCCGGATGGCCTCCAGCACGCGCAAGGTCCCCAGGGCCACCACGTCGGACGTATATTCAGGGACCTCGAAGCTGACCTTCACGTGGCTCTGCGCGCCGAGATTATAGATTTCGTCGGGCCGAATCTCCTCCAGCAGGAAGGCGAGCGAACTGGCGTCGTGCAGATC
>PMYB01000175.1 GCA_003170915.1 Bryobacterales bacterium
CCGAAAACGACAGGTTTGCGATTTGCTAGTCTCATGGCGTCTCCAGAGATCCCGAGCGCGGCGGCTAAGGCGGGAAGGTCCAAGCGAGACCGTTGCGATTCGAAGCACGAGTGTATCACGGGGCGCCCCCGTTGGGTCCGAAAACTGGATCCGCTTGAATTTGCGACAGTTCGGGCCGTGCGCCTCCGCCGGCAACAATCGGCAATCCGATGCTGAAGCCTCTGGACCCGTTCCTGTTCCTGCTGATCGCGATCGCCGGCTGCATGAGTCAACGCCAAGCGCAGGTCATCGATTCACCTCGCGCTACCATGCACCAGCCGAGGTATTCTGCGGGGCGCTCGAAGTCCTGCTCAACAAGGCAGCGGAGACCGAATCAATTCAGATAAACCGCCTCGGCCAATCAGTGGCATTTGATCGCTTGCTGGCGCGGTTGTTCCGAATCGATCGCCCACCTTGGGCCCTGGAGGTGGCTCCGCTTTCCAACATCGAGAGGGAAAGCCTACCGCCAAGTACGGGGGTGCAGGCTCGCGCGAACTGCGCTGGGAAGTGTTTTCTCGCAGCCGTTGGGGGGGCCGGCCTGTGCCGCCGGCTCGCTTTGAGATCTCCGGACGCAAATCCGAAACTTCCCTCTCTGGTTAACACGCAGGAGAAAGTGGTCTCGTCGGTTTTCTCCATTTGCAGTTCCGTATCTGTGTATCACTTGGGGAGCCAAATTCTGTTCTCCCAACGATTTCCTTCCATGTTATTGACGCCACAGGTGCTTCCGCAACTCCCCAACTGGCCGACGTTTCGCGCGTTCTCCGTCTCTCCGTTTGTCTCCGCGTTCTTCATGGTGGGCCAACTTTGCACGCCTGCGGCGTCACCGGAGGCCGTTTCTCCACGTCTCACCTGCCGATTATAGGAATTGGTTAACCGACCGGAAAGCCAGCGTCCACGTCAGGATGGCCATCCAAGACGTTCAGGACTGGCGCAACGGTCGCGATTATTAGGCACGCCACACACCGCGCCGTCAGCCTCGTGGCTATACGCGTGCGGCCGCGGAACTGTGCGACCTCACCCGGTTGACGAAAGAGCACTGGGCGTTTCTTGAATCGGTGGTGACCCGCAGGTCTGCGCCGCTGCCGAAAGCGGAGATCGCGGCGGCGGCGCAGCAACCCCGTCTGGTGGGCGATCGGGCGCTTCGATGTGACGAACTGGCTGGGCCGATGCGCTCCCCGTCGTCGCCATGCTCCTTGATGTTCAGGAAGTAGGAGCCGTCCTCCGCAAGGATCGCCGCGATGTTCGCCGCCACGTCCCGATACCAGTCGGCGTACTGGTCCGGCGGGATCGGTCGGAATCCGCTCCAAAAGTACGCCGGAATCGATGCGGATGGGCGTGGGGGACGTCACTGCAGAGGCGAAGGTAGCGGAACAGCGCGCGGAGCCCGAAGGCACGAGTTGTATTGCCCTTGCCCAGGACGAAGATTTGGGCATCGGCCAGATGCAGATCTTCAAGCTGTGGGCCAAGGACCTCGCAGGAACAAAGTCCGTCCCAGGCGATCCCCTGCCCGCGCTCATGGAGTAAGCGATGGGGTGAAGCGCTGGCGGGAACGGAAGGCCGATAGGCCAGAGAGAGTTTCATAATTGGCGTGCTTTCTGAAGGCGGGCGGTGAAGTCGGCGGCGCTGGCGCCAGCGACGGAATAGACCCACACCTATGAGCGGCACGGCACGACCACCCTGTTTGCCGCGCTGGACGTTGTTGCCGGCAAGGTCTTTGGACATTGCCAGCCGCGTCATCAGCACCAGGAATTCGCTGGGCCGGATGCGCGCAGCGTAAGGCGACTCGACACCGTAGCGCATTCGGATCGCCGGTGCCGTCCGTGTTGCTCGATGGCCGAGCATAGCTGGTAACGTCGCCGCGGAAATGTTTCGCAGAGCCGCGCCAAGCGTGTTACACATAATCGAATAGAGATAAATCCGTGGATTCTGCGCACCCGCTCCGATTGTTGCATGTAGCTCCGAGATTCTATGGGCGCCCGATCACTGGCGTAGAACAACGCAACTACCATCTCGGGGCCCGGTTGGCGAAACATATGCAGGTCACGCACATCGGGTTTTCGAGGCCGGAAGAAAGCCCGTTCCCGGACGCCAATAATCCCCGGCATCGTTTTATATCGGTACCCCGGCCGGCATCGTACCGCCTGCTGGATCTGCTGCGCGGGGCCGTTGGCCCGCTCCCGTTTTCGGTGCTGAATTATAGCCGCAAGGAGATGCGGAACGCCCTGACGCAGCTTCTTGGAGAACACGCGTACGACATCGTGCTGCTGGAGCAAGTGCAAATGGGCGGCTACCTCCCCTCGCTGCGCCGCGCGGCGAACCCTCCCCGCGCCATCGTGTGCGATTGGCACAACATCGAATCGGAGGTGCTGCATCGCTACGCCGACACCGCAAGGAACCCGGCGCGGCGCCTGTACGCCCGCCATGCCGCTTCCCAGCTCGAGAGGTACGAACGGCGATTCGTCAACCAGTGCGACATGCACGTGGCCGTCAGCGAACGGGACCGCAATGCGCTGACGCGGTATGGAGCCGCTGTGCCTGTCGTCGTCATTGAAAACGGCGTGGACATCGCGAAATTCTCCCTCGCCGCGGACTCGCAGTCCGGCCGGCGCGACCGATTTCGAGTCGTTTTTGTCGGCGCCATGGATTATCACGCGAATGTAGATGCGGCAACGACGTTCGCCCTGAGCGCCTGGCCGGAGATTCGCCGCTGCCTTCCGAATGCCGTGTTCACCATCGTCGGCCGCAACCCGGGCCCCGAAATCCGAAGCCTTGGGGCAGCGCCGGGAATTGAGGTTACCGGGACCGTTCCCGACGTACGGCCCTATTACGACCAGGCTCTTGTGGCGGTGGCTCCGCTGCGCGTCGCGGGGGGCACCAGGATCAAGATCCTGGAGGCCATGGCGGCCGGGGTTCCCGTCGTTTCCACAGCTCGGGGCGCGGAGGGGCTTGCGGTCGAGCGCGGCGTTCACTGCCTTCTGGCGGAAACGGCTGAGGAGACGCGCGACGCCGTGGTACTGCTCGCGCGGGACCGCGCCAAAGCCGCGCAGCTTGCGTCGGCCGGGCGCGACCTGGTGGAACGCCGTTACGACTGGTCCGTGCTGGGCGATTCGTTGGCGGCGAGCCTGCTGGCGCTGGTTGAAAGCCTCAGCGACAGGCGCGCGATGGGCGCGTAGCTACGCGCTTTCGGGGAGAAACGCATTTACACGAGACCCGACACGGCTGAGACTGTCTTGTCCCCCAGCGCGTCGCGCTGCTTACGAAGCTGGAGGAAGAACCGGACATACTTCAGAACCTTTGAGCGGTAGGGGCCCAGCAGCACTGCGGCGTAGGCGACCCCGCCGACCGCCACCTGGGCCGTCAATCTTCCTAACGCCGGCCATGTCGCGGGCAGAAGCCAGGCCTTCAGTGCCAGCACCGCCCCGGCCATCGCCACGGATCCGAGGATGGGTGGCGTCAGGACCAATATGTACTCGCGCAGGCTGCAATCGATCGTCCGGAGCAGCCTCAGTGCCGTGGGTAGAACCGTAACGGGCGTCATCACGATCCAGGCAGCGGCAATGGCGGTGGCGCCCCAGCGCGATGCGAAGTAAAACGAGACGGGCATCACCACGAAATTCAGGATTGAGATCCACATCAAAAACCTGGTCTGCCGCTGGGACGTGAGGATTTGGCCGAACAGGGTACTGGTATCGCGAAAGGCCATGAAGAGGGCCAGACACTGCATCGGCCCTACTGCCGCGCTCCACTTCGGTCCCAGAACAACCCGGACCAGGTCCGGAGCGACGATCGCCATCCCGAACGCCAAAGGGAAAATGACCAAAGTCAGCATCTCGTTAATGATGAGGAAGTACCGCCGCACCAATGCCTTATCGTCCTGGATGCGAGCGAAGAGCGGACCCGTCACCCGCATGATGAGAGTCCCTATCTTCTCGGCCGGGATGCTCGCGAAGTTGATCGCGAAGCGATATGGTCCAAGCGCCGAAGTGCCCAGGACCCGCCCGACGATGATCGCATCGCATTGGGTGTAAGCGGCCCATGCCAGCCGCGCCGTGGCCACTTCAAAACCGAACCGTAAGGGCGCCATCACCTGACGCCAGCGGGGCATCGCGTAGGGAACCGGCTTCCAGTACGAGGTCATGGCCGCATAGGTCGCTTTGCCAGCGAGCACCCCGACGAGGAGCGCCCAGTAACGGAACCCGGCGACGGCGCAACCGACCGTCACTGCGCCCTGAACCGCGGCCATTACCATCTCAGATATCGCGAGGCGCCGGTAGTCCATGTCCCGTTGGAGCAGTCCCAGTGGAACCGCCTGGATGGCGGAAAAGAACAACATCATGCTGCCCACAACCAGAAGCAGCCGCAGTTCCCCTGTATGAAAGAACGACGCTACCAAGGGGGCGACCGCCAGAGAGACCGCGAAGGCCGCCGCGCTGAACATCAAGGATACGGTCTTCATTTCTCCGAGCGCTTCCCGCTCGAGTTCGCGCATCTGCAGGACCGCGGTGCCCACTCCGAATTCCGCGAGGATATTCGTCAGTCCCAGGTAGAAGCCTGCCATGTCCACCGTTCCAAAGTCAGCCGGGGTCAGAATCCTCGCCACGATCAGAACACAGGCCCAAGTGATGAGCTGCGTAGCCCATTTTGCGCCGGCCGTCCAACCGAGGCCGCCGACGAACGCCGTATCCAGGCTGCGTTTCTGCTCGCCGGCATCGTCCATCATTCGCCGCCTCGCAGACCGATCAGGGGGAGCGGGCGGGCAAGGGCCCGGTCTACGTTTTGCAGCAGCGTGTCGATCATCGTATTTCCGACAAAGTGAATTCGCTCCAACGGAATCCCTTCGCGCTGAAGATTGCGGGTGGCGCCATCGTCGGTGGTGAACAACAGATCGGAAATGGCGTCGGTACAGAGCCGGTTGATCTCCTCGGGCATGCGCATATCGCCTGAACGCAGGCCCGCTTCGACGTGTGCGACGCGGATGCCGAGTTTCTTGGCCGCCAGGGCGCACGCAAGAGTCGAGTTGACATCACCCACCACAACCACGCAATCCGGCTGATGCGCCCGGCAGACCGCCTCAAAGGCCACCATGATGCGAGCCGTCTGTTCGGCATGCGATCCGGGCCCGACATTCAGGTTCAGATCGGGCGCTGGAAGGTCCAGATCGGCAAAAAGGTTATCCGACATGGCGGCGTCATAATGCTGGCCGGTGTGGACGAGCATGATCGAGACGTCGGGCCCGCGGTGCTTCCGAAGCGCTTTCAGGATCGGTGCGACTTTCATAAAGTTGGGGCGCGCCCCTGCTACCAGAATGATCTTCATGGCCGGTTCTATCTGCTAGAATATCGTATTGAGCTGATTACGCGACACCCGGCCCGACGCGCCGTACGGGCATGACGACATTAGATTATGAAGTCGCCCGTACTGATGGTTGCGTATCTGTACCCGCCGGACAACTTCTCGGGCGCCATTCGTGCCGGCCGGTTCGTGAAGTATCTCAAGAGGCTGGGGCATCCGGTCACGGTGCTCGCCGCCGCCGCGGAGAACCTGGGGGAGGTCGCCGAGGGCATCCATCGCGTGCGTGGCGAATTCGGTTTCCCGCCGCGGCGCGATTTCTCCGCTTATCTTGAGCGCGGCATCCATAAGTTGCTGCTGCCGAGCGACTGGGGGTACGCATGGGCATGGCGCGCGGCCGCCTATGCGGGCCGCTTCATGCGATCCAACCCACGCCCGGTGGTTGTCAGCACGTTCCCCCCGCTGGTGGGGCATTGGGTCGGGCTCTGGTTGAAGAAACGCTATGGGGCAGGCTGGGTGGCTGATTTCCGCGATCCGCTCTGGGGAGACCCGATCCGGATGACGCGCCGGAGCGCTCCATTCGACCGGTGGATGGAACGCGTGATCTTCCGGAACGCCGATCGGGTCATTGCCAACACCGACGTCATGCAGGAGGGTTGGCGTCACACATACCCGCAATGGGAGCAGAAGACGCACCTGATCTGGAACGGCTTCGATCCCGATGAGGGGCATGGTCCGCAGCCATTGCCGCCGCGACCGTACAAAGTGCTCGCGCATGTGGGGTCGATCTATAGCAGGCGCCACCCCTGGCCCTTGCTCGAATCCATCACCCGCTTGGCCGGGCGCGGGCTGCTGGATCCAGGCTGCCTGAAAGTCAGGTTAGTCGGGCAACTGGCGCATAACGAGCTCCCTGGCCGTGAAGCACTGGACGGCATGGTGAGATCGGGTCTGGTGGAGATCGTGCCGGAATTGCCCCGCGCCGCCTCGCAGTTAGAGATGGCCACCTCCGATTACTTGCTGCTTCTGGATATGCTGTTAGACGAGCCCAGCGTTTACGTGCCGGCCAAGGTGTACGAATACCTTCAGGTGGGGCGCCCTATCCTTCTGGTCACCACGCGGAATTCGGTCACGGAACGCGTGCTGGCGCGCAGCGGCGTGCCATACCGCTGTTTGTTCGTGGATGAAAGCCAAGCCGAGATTGATCGCACGCTGCTCGAGTTTCTGAGTCTGGATACGAAGCCGGTGGCCGTGAGTCAGGAGTTTTCCTCTGTTTTTTCGGCGCTGCCCCAGGCCATCCATCTATCCAGCCTGATTGAGGCGGTTGCCGGCAAATCAGCGCCGCCAGCCACAAACATGGCCTAGGCCACCCTGTGGGGCTGTCCCGCCCGAGGGAGGTTGCGGGACGGACTGGCCTTCGGCTACCGGAATACGGTCGTAGTTATGCATCCCGCGCCCTCCCGCCTGGGAACTTCGGCTGGAGCGTATAGATCAGCAGGGACTTATACCGATACGGCATAAAGAACGGAAAAGGCCAAGTCGCAATGGAGCGCAGGCACAGAGCCCAGGTCTTCCACGGAAGCCTCATCTCGCGAGCCCTCAGGGCGCACCGGTAGATCTCCGCGCTCAAACAGCGCCGCCGCCACCACCAACGCTCCATGCCGGTGAGATTCTTGAGGGGACCCTTCTCAAGCAGTGGGCCCATCGCGCCCAGCATCGCATCGAGATCATACGAAAGACTGTCGTAATGCACGCGATAAACGACTAAAGGCTCCTCAACCGCCACTATCGGAAAGGCGCGGATCATCCGGCAGGCGAACTCCCAGTCCTCGCAGGCTTTCAATTTCTCGTCAAAGCCGCCGGTCGCTAGCAGCAGGTCACGGCGCATCAACACGGACGAAAAATTGACCGGATTTCCATACCGCAGGCGGGGCCATAGTTTTCCAGCCGGCACCGCGAGTCCAGGCACCCTGGTACCATCGGGATAAACTCGGACACATCCGGTATAGCAAAACGCCGCCAACGGATCTACCGCTATGGCTTCGACCTGGCGTTCGATCTTATGGGGTTCCCACTGGTCGTCGGCATCCAGTATCGCGACCCAGGGGCAGGTCGATTCCCGGATGCCCATGTTCCGAGCCGCTGACACCCCGCCGTTCGGCCGCCACAAGTAGCGCACGGGGGCCGGATACGACTCGACTACCTCGCGAGTGCTGTCCTGAGATCCGTCATCCACGACGATGATCTCGGCCACTGGGTAAGTCTGTGAAAGAACGCTGTCGAGGCACTCTGGCAGAAACTGAGCACTGTTGTACGCTGGAATGACGGCGGCAATCTTCATCGGGGCCTGGCTTGCGCTGGGCTCCAACGGTGGAGGTTCCATTCGGTTACGATTTGCGGGCCTTGCCCTTCATGATAGCATCATGAGGGTTTGGCAGCAACGGCAAGAAGACCTCCAAGCGTCCCGTGAAGTAAACTGGGAACATGGCGGCGTCGTTTATCGTCAACCTTCAGCGTGACGATTGTGACACAGGACACGAGCGGATTCGGCGCGAGGAGTTGAAACTCGCGAGCCGCTGGATTCCTCCGGGAGCCAGGGTGCTCGAGATTGGGGGCGGCAGCGGGTTTCAAGCCGCGCTGCTGGCCGCTGCGGGCTGCGAGGTGGTCTCCATCGACGTCGTGCGGCACTCGCCGCAGGCGCTGGGCTTTCAGAAGCAGTACTGGCCCGTGGCGCTCTACGGTGGAAGGCATTTCCCTTGCGGCGACGGCGAATTCGATGTGGTGTATTCGTCCCACATGCTGCATCACGTCGCGGAACGAATGCCCGAGTTTCTGGCTGAAGTGCAACGGGTATTACGGTCCGGGGGCATCACTGTGCACGTGGTGCCTTCGGCGAGTTGGCGCTGGTGGACTAATCTGGCGTATTACGTCGATCTGCTCAGGCGGGTGTGGTTCAGGATAACGGCGAAGTGCCCGGCAAGCGGCGGGCGGACGGCGCCTCCCGAGAGTGTTCAACCGCCTGCATGTGGGACGCGGCTCAAGCGGCTGTTGTTTCCACCGCCGGTCGGCTGCGGTTCGAACACGATCTCGCAACTGATAGGCTTTCGTCGAACGCGATGGCTTGCGGGTTTCCGGCAGGCGGGATGCGGGGAGGTGAAATCCATCGGCAGCGGACTGTTCTACACGGGGTTCTTGTTCTTTCCAAGTTTGCCGATTCCGGCCCGCAGGTGGATGGCGAAGCTCTTAGGGTCCTCCAGCCACTTGATCGTTGCACGCCCTCCCGAACCCGGGGTCAAAGGCCGGTAGGCCAAGAAATGAAGCGGCCAGCCTGACACCATTGGGGGTTGCTCCTTTCAGGAAATCGGCACGCACAGCCAATTGCGATAGGCCTCCACCGGAACGATCTCGCTTCGCCTTTCAAGACCGCCATCGGTAATATTCTGAAACCCGTATCCGTGCTCCGAGAGGATGTGTGTGATTGCGGCGGCAGGATCGCCAGGATTCGCTTCCAGCACGATGCGCGGGCGAAACTTACTCAGAACTCGGCTTGCGCCTCTCAGCACAAGATGTTCGAAGCCTTCGACATCAATTTTCAAGAAATCGGGCTCGATGTTCAGCTCCTCGACAATCGAATCGAGTGTTCTGCACTTCACCTGTATGACTCTGCCGCGTTGGCCCCGATAACCATCCACTGCAAGACTCCCCATGGTGGCATCCTCCGCCTCATGAAAAGAGGCTGTTCCATTCGTGTCACCGAGAGCGACGTTAAGGATCGTCACCCTAGAATCGAGGTTGTTGTGTGCGACGTTGTTGGCGAGCGCCTGGCAGACCTTAGGTACGGGTTCCACAGCTACAACACGGACGTTCAGGTTGATTGAGCAGCCCAAGACAGTGTATATGCCGCAGTTTGCGCCCACGTCGATGAAGCAACGGGAGCGCCGAATATTGTCGAGGATTACCGGAGAGGTCTCCCTTTCCCACTTCCGCAGGCCCGACCAGAATATCTGGTGGCCCACAGCGTCGAACCCGGTGGGAGACCATCGGCACTTCCACCCGTTTCCGTATATGGTAAACGGCTCAAGTACCCAACGCCACGGCAAGAACCTTCGCACCCGAGAAGACATAAGCCCCCGCTGGCATGCCCAGGTAATCGACCCGCGGAAGGGGTGCAGGAGGAGCGGCAGACCGAGGGCTCTCAGTATCGTCCGTAAGCCTTCCATCTTGATTCTTCTCCAGTAAATACTCTACCAACTCACACTTAGAACCAGTCGTCGCCGCCAAAGACGCGCGGATACCCATAGGTCCGAAGCCCCCAAACGGTGCGCAATACCACGTCGTTCTTTCGTTTTATCGTCGTTTGACCAGGCGGCAGCGCACAATCGCTGTCGTAAACTCGCGTGTGAGGCGGTTGTGATAACTTCGAAGCTTGCTGATAGGCACGAGTTCGAAGCTGGCGAATTTGAGGGGGCTGGCCGCCACGAGTTTCTCGAACCTCGCGATCGTCATTTGGTTCAAGCCGCCGGCGACCTCGCTGAATCGCGTGGCGCCATCCGTCTTGAAGGCGGATCGCCAACGGATCAGCGCCTCCTCGCTGAATACCAGATGAGCCCAGGGAAAGACGGAGAATAGATGTCCGCCCAATGGGTGATACCAGGTTGGCCCGAAACAGATGAGCACCTCGCCGGCTGGCAGCAGGAGCGTGTCCATGGCGGCCAAGACTCCGGCCGGGTCGGCGAAGTGCTCAAAGGCGTCCACGGATACGATAGTGTCCGCCAGTTCCTTCGTCGAGGAGGCGAAGCGGCAGGTATCCTGAACACCTGCGGCTAGTGCTTTCTCTCTTGCTGCCTGAAGAACGTCCGTACGGACATCAATGCCGATCACGCACTTCGCGCCTTTTCCAGCCATTTCGACTGCATCGGCGCCTTCGCCACAGCCGAAGTCGATGATAACTTTCCCGGCAATCCTGCTAAGAAAGTCAGGCCCCATTAGAAATCCGAGCTTCGACTTGCCTTCGTAAGCGCACCCCTTCAAGACATTTGGGGGGCCGGGAGAGATCAACCTCAGAACTCGACATTGAATGTTGGTCAGCACTTCGCTTTTGCCCTCGGCATTGTCTGCCGCCACTATTCTAAACCAGACTGCTCAGAACCAGTCGTTGCCGCCGACCGCCGCCAGAGCGACTCGCAGGCGGAAGCGCGCCACGGCGGGGAAAACGTGAAGCCTCCGTATGTCGTAGGGATCGATGGCGCCGAATCTGTTCAATCCGCCATAAAACGAGAATGCGACGCGGTATTGAGCCTGGATGGCTGCTTCGCGCGTGGCGGAGGAAAAGCAGTTCCGGCTACCGACCGGATACGAGAGCGCGTGCACCGGGACCCCGAGGCGCTCCTCAAGAATCCGTTTGGAGGTAGCCAGGTCCGCGAGCTGCTCCTCGTCGGAAAGCCTCGACAGGATCGAGTGATTGTGGGAATGGGAGCCGATAGCCATTCCGCCGCGCACCAGGGCGGCGGCTTCCTCCCAGTTCAGGAAGCATCGCACGGAGCCGCCGGGGCGCGGCAAGCCGCATGCTTCCTCCAGCATCCCAATAAATGGCTCGCTGCTCTCCCGGGCTTCGGCCTTGTAAATCGCTGTGATCCGCGATGTGGCCTGGGCGGCTCCCAGCGCGGCCAGGTCGAATTCCGGAAATGGCGGGATGCCGAGCCGGATCGTCCGCCGACGGGTGTGCTTGACGAGATAGGCGATCATGTCCCACCAGGACAGGCGGTCGGTACCGACGAATGCCGTCGGGAGGAAGAACACGCCTTGAACTCCGTGGGCCGCCAGAACAGGGAATGCGGCCTCATAGTTATCCAGGTAGCCGTCGTCAAAGGTCAGCAGTGCGGCCGCGCCGCGCGGCCTCTTCCGTTTCTCGACGATCTCGATCGCCTCGTCCAGGGTCGCGACGTGCAGGCGGCGCTTGAGAAAGCGAACGTGCTCGTCGAGTTCCTCCGCCGTGGCCGAAAAGACCTCGGAGTCGAAGGGCGTCTCCTCCCGATTGCCGATGCGGTGATAGTTCAGGACCAGCAAAATGGGCTTGGTCGGGAGCGCGCTTAACAGCCTGGTGACCCCCAGGTAGCGGCAGCACGCCGCGAATGCATCGCGTTTGGAGATGCTCATGACTCTCCGGCCGCCGCCGTCCGAATGACACGCGCCGGGCTGCCGACCGCCACGGAGGCGGCCGGAATGGGGCGTGACACCACCGAGCCGGCGCCTACGGTTGAGCCCGCCCCCACGTCCGCCATCACGATCGCAGCCGCGCCGATCCAGCAGTCCGGTCCGATCATGATGGTGGCAAAGACTCCGTGATCGGCGCCCGCGATCTCCCCTGCTTGGTTGCGCAAATGCTGGCGGCTCCCGCTCAGAATCTGAACTCCGGACGCGATCTGGGTTCGTTCGCCGATCACGGCCTTGCCTATGATGCAATAGGAGCCGATGTATACGTTCGGGCCGAGACGCGTATCGGCATGAGGGAAGAAGGAACCGAAAGAGACGCGGCTCGATAGCGAACATTCGCCCAGCGTCAACTTGTAGAAGGCAATCCGCAGATAGTCGCCCACGATGCCAGGCGCCAGGGCGAAGGCGTGCGCGAAGAACTCGTAGGCCATCCGCCATCTGCCGAACCCGGAGGCTGCGGCAGGCGGCAGCGCAACCATAAGAGACATGGCAAGCAGAGCGCTTTTGAGCCAGCGTTTCGGCAAACCTCGATCTTACCGCGCCGAACGATGCACGTGGATGATTTCATCGCGGAAAGGCCCCACCAGGGCGCGCTTGCGGTTCCGGGCGGGTCAGGAACTCTGATCCGCAACCGCAACCATCACCAGCGTCGATGCCAGCACTCCCGGGCAGTTCAACCCCAACAGCCTGAGCACTCGCCGCGTCTTTCTGCTACGAGCGAAGTAACGGGACTGAACCACCTCCATGCCGCAGCGATGCAGGAGGTTGCCAAGCGTGAAACAGCAGTACCAGGATACATGCTCGGGGTTCCATCGCGCGTACGGAGAGGCGAAAATGGATTCCAGGAAATGCAAACCGAAGAACGCGTTTGGCGTTGTAATCGCCAACTGCCCGCCCGGCTTGAGGTGGCGCTTCAGGTTGCGGATGAGTGCCCCGGCGTTTTCCACGTGCTCGACGATCTCGCCGGCGGTCACAATGTCGAAACGTTCGCCGCAATCCACCGTCATGGCATCCCCGCAGACCACCTCATAACCTCGCCGGTTTAGTTCCGCTACGGCGGTCGCGTTGTAATCCAGCCCGACCACGCGCGCGGCGCTCCGGCGCAGGTGTTTATGGAGCCACGTTTCGGTTTCCTCGTGTTCGATGGTGTGCTCTACGCAGCCCACATCCAGAACTGTCTTTCCGCTCACGAGGGAGGACATGAATTCTTGAACGCTGAGGGGCGAACCGAACGGCTTCATTTTGCCGGACACTCTGTCCATTGAGACTCCGATGCCGAAAAGCCCAGCCCCGACAACAGGCGAAGGGGAAAGGATCCGGAACTACAGATGCGACTATCTTAACAATAGTACATGATTCGAATACGGCCTGGATGCCAACTGCGAACACAAACTCGGCGCCAAGGCGCTTTAGATCCATCCTCGAATCCGGTAATAGGCGATCTTCTCAATCTCGATGGAGACCATCCAAAACCCCTGCCATCGGAAGACCAGCGAGTCCGAGCGTTTGATGACATCCGGGAAAGGGCGGGTGGCGACGCGGATACCCTCGTGCGCGAAGCAATGGGCGGCGCGGAACATATGGTAGTCGCTGGTGAGCAGGACGAATCGTCCCGAGAGGCCGGCGAGTATCGGCTTGGCGAAAAGCGCGTTCTCGTGGGTGCTCGTCGATCGGGGTTCCACCAGGATCGCCTGCTCGGGTACGCCGTAGGTAATGAGGAGAGGTTTGGCGGTTTGGGCCATGTCTGCCCCGCAAAGCAGCAGGCTTCGAAAGTGTCCCGTGCGCCATGCATCTGCGGCGACAAGCACGCGCCAATAGGTGCTGTCTCCGATGATGCGGCCCGACGGGAACCCCGGGTAGGCAATGGTGGAGCCGCCTAAAACGATCAGGACGTCGCCATCGCTATCGGTCCAGTAGGAGGACAGCCGGAGAGCGGTCCACGGGACAACGGGCGTGAAGGTCACAACCAGCAGCAGCGCGCCGGCGGCGGTCAGTGCCAGGCGGATCAGAGAGAGCGTGCGGTCAAGCATGGCGATCACCTACGGCCGGGCCGAATGGAAACCACTATTTTAGTGGAAGCGGCATCGTAATTGTGAAGCGGGGAAGGCGTGCTAACCTGAGGTTATCTGTGATTACCGGCCGCACCAGACCCTGGGTTCATCTTACGGAACCGAATCTCGCAATGCCAAATGGCATGGCGGAGATCCCCCCCTCGCCATTGACGGGGGCAGCGGATGCTGAAATCCACAACCTAGCCCGCACCCTTGGCTTCGCGTCGGCGCTTTGCCTGGTCGTGGTCCGGTTCGGCATGCTGCACGAGCTATTCACGTATGCATTCCACGCTCACCTCTACCTCCCGTATCTGTTCGGGATTCCAGCGCTGCTGGCTCTAGTGGCGAGCGGAGGCATCCGGCGAGTTTTCCAGGGGAAAGCCGCCTACTTTTGGACGGCTTACACGCTGTGGATGTTCGCGGCTGTCCCCTTCAGTAGCTGGAGGGGCGGTTCGTTCGATCTGGCGTTTAAGTATCTCAGGTCCGAGTACGTCGTGTTCTTGGCGATCGCGGGGCTGGCGGTCACTTGGGGGGAATGTAAGACAATGTTACGGGCGATAGCCTGGAGTGGCGTGGGTGCTATGCTGATTGCGAGGTATTTCCAGAGTGCGCGTTTCCAAGCGCAAAGTCGTCTAAGCCTGGAGTTCGGAACGATAGCAGACCCCAACGACTTCGCCTGCGTGCTGCTGCTGCTGCTCCCCCTCATGCTTTGGCTAGGTCTCGGCTCGAAATCGGGCATCGTGCGCCTGGTGCTGTTTCCGGCGCTGCCTTATGGGGTATACGTGATCCTCAGTACGGGATCGCGGGGCGGCTTGGTCGGCTTGCTGGCCGAGGCGGCGCTGTTCCTATGTCTGGGAACTATGCGCCAGCGGGTTGCTCTCCTGATTCTGGGCGCGGTCATTGTGCCAGTCACCGTCGCCGCGCTCCCGAGGCAGACCTTACGGCGGATCACGTCCTTTTCGCAAGAGGAAGCCGGCGGAGAGGATGCTGGGGCCGTCGGATCCCGTGCGACACGCCAATACATGCTGCGGAAGAGTATCGAGGACACCCTCAAGTACCCGATCTTCGGCGTGGGCCCCGGGCAAATGGTAAGTTTCGAGGGAGGGCGGTCGAAAACCTCCTCGAGTCCCGGCGTGTGGCAAAACGCCCACAACGTGTGGCTCCAAGCGTCCAGCGAGTGCGGGATCCCGGCCCTCATCTTCTTCGTTGGCGGCGTAGTGTCCACTTGGCGCCGGCTGAAAGCGACGCACCGGAAGGCGCGCGCGAGACCGGACTGCGCCGACATCCGCACCGCGGTGTTCTGCGTCATGGTCGGCATGGGAGGTTTCCTTGCGGCGGCTACGTTCTTGAACTTTGCCTATCTGTTCTACGCGCCGGCCCTAGGCGCGCTGGCGATCGTCATCTCACCAGCCGCCGCGCGGGAGTTCGAAACACGCTCCGCCGGCGCCGGGCAGGGCATTGCATCCGTGCAGCGGGCTTAGGAGCCGCATTCGCATGGCTGGGAGTGCGCGGCGCGGAGGCGGCGGAACCCGAATTTGAAAACGATGAGAATACTCTACATTCACAGCACTCCCGTGCCGCCGCCGCTCGATTCCGGGACGGACC
This sequence comes from Bryobacterales bacterium, assembly GCA_003170915.1. Taxonomy (GTDB): domain Bacteria; phylum Acidobacteriota; class Terriglobia; order Bryobacterales; family Bryobacteraceae; genus Fen-178. The sequence continues at coordinate 15,195 of PMYB01000175.1, forward strand.
GCTTCGCCTGGCTTTCCGAAAGCATGGAAGGGGATGTCCTGCACCCAATTTGGTCCCGGACGCCGGATGCCGTGGAGCGGAAGTTCGGCGCGGGATCTTACCCGGCGTTTACGAAAGGGCGGTTCCGCTACCGTTGGCGCCTGGGGGGACGCCGGGGGAGGAGCGGGCTCTGGTGGTTCTACCTCTCGGCCGGACTTCGCATCTATCGTGAGCGGCGCTATGATTGCATCGTCACCTACTCCCACATGACTAATGGGCTGTGTGGAGTGATCTTGAAGTTACTTACCGGCGCCAGGCTGGTTATTGAGATTGTCACGGCGCCGGAGCGTATCTATCTCACTTACCGCCCGCGGCCGACTATCGGTGAGCGGCTCATGGCGATGTATTCCGATTTCTGCCTGCATGTGTGTATCCGGCTGTGCGACCGCGTGCATCTCCTCGCTCCGGGGCTGCTGGCGCCGTACAAGCGGCTGCGCACCGCCCCGGCCTCGGTATTTCATGAATTCGTGCCGGTCTCCGCTATCGAGCCGCGGCCCGAAGCGGGCGAACAGTATGTTCTCCTGGTTGGCGCGCCTTGGTATCTCAAGGGCGTCGATCTCCTGATCGAAGCTTTCCGGCGCCTGTCCCCCGATTTTCCGGAGATCAAGCTCAAGCTGATGGGCGATTATCCCGACCGGGAACGCTTGGAGACTCTGACGGGAGGTTTGCCCCAGATTGAGATTCTGGAAGCGCGGCCGAATGTCGAGGCGCTTAAGGTCATCTGCGGCGCCACGGTCTTCGCGCTGCCCTCCCGCTGCGAGGGAATGCCTCGGGTGATCCTGGAGGCGATGGCCGCCGGCGTGCCGGTGATCGGATCGGACGTGGGCGGCATGTCCTATCTGATCCGGGACGGGGAGAACGGATTCGTCGTGCCGCCGGAAGACCCCGTTGCGCTGGAAAGACGGCTGCGCGAACTGCTCTCCGACGCCGAGTTGCGGAAGAGAATGGGCGCAAGGGGCTACGCCATGGCGCATACCCAATTTAACGAGCGCGCTTACGTCGAGCAGTTCACCCGGATGGTCGAAGCGGCCATTCCGCCAACGGGGTCACGCCCAGCGGTCGCACCACCGTTTCAGGATCAATAAACGGCCGATAACCGACTCCGGAGGAAGGATGCGGGTGGTGAACTGGCGCCCCGCCCTCTTCTTCATCATCCGGTAGAGCGGCCCGGATTTCTCACGCAACAGGCGCTTCATGCTTTCGAGTGCGCGCGCCTTTCGGGAACCTGCCGGTTCTCCGCGCGAGAAAGAGGTCAGCAGCCGGTCCAGCGCGGCCGGGTTCCATATCTCGTGAATCACGCTCGCGCTCTCCACCAGGTGTTTCCGTGCGTAGAGTTGGAATTCACGGTTCTGGCGCAGCACCTCTCCCCAGTTTTCGAGGCTATGCCGCCGCGCCATCGGTATCGATTCCATGACCGCGGGGAACATCCGGCCCAGGGTTCTTCGATACAGCACCTTGTCGTACCGGTACGGAACCGGCAACTCCGAGAAGAAGTTTAAGACGTCCCGGTCCAGCCACGGATTCCGGGCCTGGAGAACCGAGAGCTTCATGTAATGAGCGAAATTCAGGCTCCGGAAGACGCGTTGCTCCAGGTAGAACCAGTCCTTCGCGGCAGTCCAGTCCTCCGTGCACGGGCAGCTCCCGATGATGCCGTCGTAAACCTCTCTCTGCTCCCGGAAGACGCCGCCAAGCACGCCTGGTTGAAACAGTTGGTGCAAATCCGGAAACATCGAGATCTCCCGTACGTTGACCCAACCCAGTGCTTCCACGGCCGTGTGCGCCGGCCCCAGGTAGCCCAGGCACTCGTCGCCCCGGAACAGCACCGTGCACCCCAAATCGTCTCGGATCTGGCGCATCAGGGTGGCTTCGTGGTGATGGATGAGGCAATCTTCGGTAGCTGCGTCGAGCCGGTCCACCATGGGATCGAGTTCTTCCAGCACCAGTTCGGACTTCCTGCGGAGGAACCGGTGCTCGGTCCCGAAATACTCCGCAACCCTTCGGCCGATCGCGGCATCGGCCTCCGGGTCCTTCTCGTGAACACCCCAGCTCACGGTTTTGAGCGGCCCGGAATAGATCTCGCGGATGCAAGCAAGCAGACAGCGGGAATCGTACCCTCCGCTGATCGGGACAACCGCGCGATCCATGTAGCGCGCTCGTTTCCGGATGGCATGCCGCAACACCGGCGCCAGCGCTTCCTCGCACGCCTCGGTCCCAGGGTCCCGTGCACCCGGCGTGGCGGGTTTGTAGAAATAGTACTGCCCCATGCCGGCAGCCGCGGGTGTGACACGCAGGTACCGGCCGGGCCGAAGGAGACGGACACCTTCGTAGTGGGTCTCATCGGAAAGCGGGTGGCCGTTGACGAGAAACGATACCAGGGAATCGCGGTGAATGCGGGGCTTTCCGGTGCGTAGTGTGGAGAACAACTTCAGATCGGGTCCAAAGGCGAAACCGTGCGCCGACTCCCGGTAATAGACCGGTCTGGAGGCGACGCGGTCCGTGGCCAGCAATTGCCGTCCGCCGTGCTGCCAGAAGAGAACGTACGAGCCGTCTATCGAGTCCAGCCGTTCCTCGGCCCGGTCGCCGAGCAAGTCCGCCAAAGCGCGGCAGACCTCCGCTCCGTTCCCGCAATTGTCGAATTCTGTCCCGTAGAACTCGCCCCAGTAGGCGAGGACCAGGCCGCCCGGCTCGTCCATCAGAATTCCCTGGTCGGTCGGGTTCGCCGCGTTATGAGTCAAATACACCCGGCCGCGATAGATGCCGGGAACCTCCACGGTCTCGTCGAACGGATCTATCTTGAGTAGTTCGAGTCCGCGCGATGAGAACACAGGTTCATCGCTGTCGACGCCTAACCAACCCGCAAGTCCGGGCATAAGAGCCTCAAGTGTACCTCCATTCAACGGTGTGCTAAGGGACCGCTTCTTCACAACCGATTCTGCCTGTAAACTGGCGGCTCGGCCGTCCCTGCTCCCCGGCTTTCCGGCGCCGCGAAATTGATGAACCCTTTGTCGGTCACAGAAAAGATCGGTTTTTATCTACTTGAATTCATAACACTTACTCCGGCGTTGGGGCTGGCGAGAGGCCCCGCGTGCTAATGAATGAAAGTGGAGGTGGACGAATGCGTAGAGCGTTTCTTGCGGCCCTTGTTGTGCTCACGGCCGCGGCGCAAACACGGGTCGATCTTCGCGGCGCCCACTGGAATTACCAAACGAACCTAATCCCATTTCCGGACAGT
>PMYB01000020.1:0-23453 GCA_003170915.1 Bryobacterales bacterium
TTTTCGAAAAGCTACTGCATGACCGGCTGGCGCGTTGGCTGGCTGGTGGCGCGGCGGGATTTGGCGGCCAAGGCCACGCAGTTGAACGAGTTCATAATCTCCCACGCGCCCAGCTTCGCCCAGAAGGCCGGTGAGACGGCTCTGGCGGAGGGCGAAGGCCCGCTCGTCGAAATGCTCGAGCGGCTCAAGCGGAACCGCGATCTCTGTCTGGATGCCTTGAGCGGCATCCCCGGCGTGACGGTCCCCAAGCCCGACGGCGCGTTTTACCTGTTCCCGCGCATCCAGGGCCTGCGCGATTCCTTCGCCTTCTGCAAGCGCCTCCTCGAGGAAACCAGGGTAGGTCTCGCCCCAGGCGTGGCCTTCGGCGCCAGCGGGGAAGGTTCGGTCCGGATCTGTTATGCCGCCGAGCCTTCCATTCTCGAACCCGCCATGGAGCGCCTGACGAAGTTCCTCCGCACCTGAAGCTCTACTTCCCGCCGAACTCCGCTTTGGCCTGTTCCGTCACGGTCCAGAGGTATACGGTGCGCCAGTCCATGTTGACCTGCTTGTCGGGTTTCCATTCGCCCATGTCGAACTGGTGCGAGACGATGCGCGTCCCCACCTTCAACTCCTTGAGCAGTTTCGGGCGCAGCCTGATGTTGACCTCCGGCAGCAGGTACAGCGTGACCACCGTGGCGTCATGGAAGTCGGCGTCGAAGAGATTCATCTGGAGGAAGCGCACCCGGTCGGTCACCCCGGCCTGCTTCGCATTGTCCTCCGCCTCCTTGATCCGTTCCGGGTCTATGTCCACCCCGGTGCCAGTGGCGCCGAACTTCTGCGCCGCCATAATCACGATCCGGCCGTCTCCGCAGCCGAGATCGTACATGATGTCTCCCTGTTTGACTCCGCCCAGCTTCAGCATGGTCTCGACTACGTCCGGGGGAGTAGGAACGTAGGGGACGTCCCGATGGACATCTCCCTGTTGGGCGGCCAGCGGCGCCACGGCCAGCATCAGGCTGCACGCAACCTGTGCCAGGCAGGCGCCTCCGCGGCCCGCAAATACAGCAGATCGGCTGATGGTTTTCATGCTGGAAAGCTTATCACGGAACGCCGCCGCCGGCGCTACACCGAGAAGCAAGCCCGGACCTCCGGACTTACGCTGGCCGGCTTCCCGGTCCGGCTATCTATGGGGCACCACAGGGTGCGTGCCTTGGCTAAGACGCTCCGGTCGCTCGCCCGGAGCAGTTCGGTGAAGCGTTCGAACCGAATCCGGCTGGCGCTTCCCACCCATGTCCTGGCAATGATCCGGTCACCCAGGAAAGCCGCTTGCTGGTAGTCGATCTCGTGGCGCACTACCACCCACAGCAGTTTCGCCTGGTCTGTGGCGGGCGCGACAGCCGTCCAATGCGCCACTGCGGCCTCCTGCACCCAGCGAAGGTAGATGACGTTATTGACGTGGCCGAGCTGGTCGATATCCGCCGGCTCCACCGAAATGGCCAGTTCAAAAGCTTCCGGGGCTTGGCTCATCTGCTTCAGTATCCCCCTTCGCGCGGGCCAGCGGGAGCAAGCCATCCGGAACTCCGAAACTCCAGAATCGATTCCGCCGTCCAATGCACTATAACGCACATTCCAGCCACCGCCTCGCGGCGTTCCCGCCCCCGCAGTTTGTTATACTTATGATTTGTAAGGGGTGCACCATTTCGCGCAGATGCTTGCTGGTCGGTTGTCTCTTGTTAATGGTGCGCGCCACGACCTACGGCGCCTGCCGTGATTGCGCCCAGCCGGGATTCGGAGGTCCTGGCGATAACCGCTTCACGGCGTACGCCCCGATTTGCCGCGGCGACGTTTGCCGCGACCCGGGCTACCCGCAGGTTTTCGTTAATGCCTCCGACCTGACGCTCTTTATCCGGGTCACCGATCTTGTGTTCGGCGGTCCGGCGCCCGCATTCTCCTTCGAACGCTCCTACAACATGGGCGACACCCGCCCGGGACCCTTCGGCGCGGGTTGGTCCTTCAGTCTTGGAGACAGCCTCACCACCGATACCGACGACAGTCTGGTGCTGCGGCGCGGTTCGGGGCGCATAGATCGGTTCGCGCCCGCGGCGCCCTCTGGGTCGTCCAGCGCGTTCTTCGCGGTGACCGCCACCACCGACACGCTGGCGCAGTCGAGCGACGGCACCTACACGCTGCGCAGCCCGGCCTCCACCACCACCCGCGTTTTCAGCCTCGATGGACGGCTGCTGGCGATCCAAGACTCCGGCGCAACGCGTGTTTCGCTGAATTACGATTCCTCCAACCGGCTGACAGGCGCCAGTTATCGCGAGCGGTCGCTCACGTTCTCCTACGACGGTGACGGCCACGTCACCTCGATCTCCGATTCCGCGGGCCGGTCCATCGGTTACTCCTATACGTTGGACGGGCGCCTCGCGCAACAGACCAACGCCGATGGACAGACTGTCGCGTATCAATATGACGGCTCCGGAAACCTGGTTTCCATGGGCTACGCCGGCGGCCAGATTGCCATCGCTTACTCGAGCGATCCTCCGTATACCTCGGTGGCCACCGTTACCACGCCCGACGGCGCCGTGCGCCAGTACAGCGTTCCCAACGACCCCACCCAGACGCAGGTTACCGACGGGAATGGCGATGCCACCCTCTACGTTTCCAACCCGGCCGGACTTTTGCTTTCCGCCACGGACCCAGCCGGCAACACGATCTCTTACACTTACGACACCTCCGGCCGGCGCATCCGCACGGTCGATGGCAACGGCTCGACCGCCAGCTTCGCTTACGACGCCAACGGCAACCTGGCGGGAATCGCCGATGGCTCGGGCAACCGCTGGTCCGCCGACTATACCGCCGCCCGCCCGGCCCACATCACCGATCCCAACGGCAATATCTGGGCGTTCCAATACGATTCTTCCGGAAACCTGGTGGGCGTGACCAACCCCGCCGGCGGGGTGGTCTCCGCCGTCCGCTCCGCCTCCGGGCAGATAACCGGCATCACCGATGCGCGCGGCAACAAGACCAGCTATCAATATGACGCCAACGGCTTGATCGCCACGTTCATAGACGCCCTCAACGGCAATTGGAGCTATCAGTACGACGGCGCCGCGCGGGCGGTCGCGCGCACCGATCCCGGCGGTTCCACGCTGGCAGCCGGTTACACCACCAGCAACCGCATCACCGGGCTCACGGCGGGCAACGTGCAAGCGGCGTTCGATTTCTCGGGTATTCGGCGCGACAGCCTCAACCGCCTGGTGAGCTACACCGACTCTTTCGGAAACCAGGTCGCTTATACCTACGACGCCGCCGGCCAATTGACCGGCATGACGCTGCCCGGAGGGAACACCGTCACCTACCAGTACGATCACGCGCACCGGCTGAGCCAGGTCTCGGACTGGTTGGGCAACTTCGCGCTCTACCGCTACGATGCCGCCGGATGGCCGCTCAGCGTCACCGTCTCGGGCGGCCCCATCGCCGTCTATCAGTACGACGCCGCGCACAATCTGCGCGCCATCGTCAGCACCGGGCCGGACGGTTCGCCGGTGGCGGGTTACCGGTACACGCTTGACGGCAACGCCAACCGCACCGCGGTGAGCGCGCTCGAGCCTTTCACCGCGGCGGTTTCGTTCCCCGCCTACTCGGCCGCCTACGATGCCGCCAACCATCCGGTCACGCGCAGCGACGGCCAAAGCTACACGTACGATTCGCGCGGCAACCTCACCGCCATTCAGGGATCCAGCAACGTCACCCTCGGTTACGACCCGTTCGGCCGCTTGCAGAGCTTCAACTGGGCGGTGCTGGGTGCCGAGAGTTCGACAACCTATGGCTACGATTCCACCGGCCTCCGCGTGGTGCGCACGGTCGATGGAACGGCCCGCCTTTTCCTCTACGATCTCGCCGGTTCGCGGCCGCGCGTGGTGATGGAGATGGACGGCTCCTACACGCCCATCGCCTGGTACGTTTACGGCCTGGGTCTTCTGTGGAAGGTGGCTGCCGACAGCTCGACGTACTTCTATCACTTCGATGGCGACGGCAACGTGGTGGCGCTTTCGAATCCCACCGGGGGCGTGGTGAACGAGTACCGGTACGATCCCACGGGCCGCCTGATGGCCTCCAACGAAGCCGTCGAGAACATGTTCCGCGCGCGCGGAGAAGCCGGCTGGATGGACGACGGCAACGGCCTCGTCTTTACCAACAGCCTCTATCAGTTTCCGGAATTGCGCCTGACCCTGCCCGCGACGGCCGACCCGTCGCCGCCCTCTTCGGACCTGTCGCCGCCATTTCCGGGCGCCGGGACTTGCTTCTTCCAAGGCGTCTCGAACTGCCTTTTCGCCACTGGCGGGAGGGAGCGCTGATGCGCCGGGCCGCCTTCGTGCTTTGGGCCGCCGTGGCGCTCAGCCGGGCCGTGTCTGGCCAGACGACGGTATTGACCCCCGGTGTCGCCGTGCAAGGACACTTCGACCCGGACAGCCGGCAGCCCTTCGGCTTCTACGCCAACCCCGGTGACGCCGTTCTCATCCGTCTGCTGACGCTCAGCCAGGATAACTCGCTCCAGTTCACTGTGTCGTGGAGTTACAGCCAGATCATTAACCGCCGCACGTATTCGGTTCCGAGTTCGACGCCGGGCTATCCGCCGACTTCCACTCCCGGCCCAGCCGCCATCGGCGTCACCTCCGGTGGAGAATACGATCTTCCCGGCGGTAGCCAAGGCTATTACACGATCACGGTTTACAGCGGCAACCAGGTCGCCGGGGATTTCCTGCTGGTCTACACCAGCCTGAAGGGGAAGTGCCCGTCGTCGAATCCGTCGTGCAGCGTTGTGCCTCTGAACTGCGGCGTTCCGGCCGTGAACCAGCAGATCGGCTCGCCCCCGCCCCCGCCAGTCAGCCCACCGCAGCCGGTCGCCCCGTGGCTGCAACTCAATAGTTACCAGTTTCAAGCCAACCCCGGCGACGTTCTCAGCGTGCGGGTCGCCAAGTACGCCACCCAGACCATGCCTCTCGCTTCTGGTTTCAACCTGGGCGTGTTCGCTTACGACTCGTCGGGAAAGATACTCTATCTCAATCCCGCCACCAGCCAGTTCGCCGCCGTGCAGACCAGTTCGGCAGTGGCGGCGAAGATGGACCTGCCGGCGCTGCCCGCCGGCGGGGACGGGCTCGTCAACATCGTGGTTACCGACTTGGCCAACCGAACCGGCAATTACGGGATCTCCGTCTCCACGCTCAACCGCCCGTGCAGCGGCAAGTCTCTCACCTGCGGCTCCGCGAGTCAGGGGAAGCTCGCCAGCCCCGTCGCCATCGATTCCTACAAGGCTTCACTCTCGGGCGGCGCTACGGCTTCCATTCGCACCGCGAGCACGGACGCCGGCGGCTCCCTGGTGCCCGTCATCGAAGTGTACGATCCCCAGGGGAATCCAGTGTCATCGGCCCAGTCGGTCACCGCCACAACATTCAAGACCAGCACGCAGGGCGACTATACCGTTCTTGTCGAAAGCTCGAATTACCTGCAGACCGGCGGCTACTCCATCGCGTTCGCGCGGCTCGACGTGCCCTGCAACGGAGGGGGAGCGCCGCCGCAGGCGCTTTCCTGCGCCTCCGTGGTGGACGGCTCCATCAACGGAGCGCTGCAATCGAATTCCTACTCGGTGGCCGCCCAGGCCAGCGACGCCTTCCTCTTACGTCTCGAACAGACCAGCCCAAACTCCGCCTTCAGGCCCCGCGTGGATGTCTACGATCCGCAGGGAAATCCCATTCAGTTCGTCAACACCAACTCTCTGGCGCCCCCCCTGCTCTTCACCGTTCCCACCGGCGGTTCCTATACCTTGTCGGTGTCGGACAGCAGCACCGTCGGCGGCCAAACCGGCACATATTCGCTTTCGCTGGTGCGGCTGAACCGGCCCTGCAATGCCCCAGCCATCGGCTGTGGCGCGCTGGCGGCCGGCAGTTTTTCGCGCCCCCTCGCATCCTCCGTCTACACGTACACCGCCGCGGCGGGCGAGTCGTTCACCCTACGTATGTTGGACTACACGGGCGCACTCCAACCCGATCTCGAAGTCTACGACGCGCAGGGCAACCCCGTGGGGCAGAGCGCTTCCGGCAACGTCACCGGTGTGGATGTGGTGGCGCCCGCGGCAGGCGTCTACACCGTGGTCGCAATGGACGCCAGCGTCCGCCAGGCCGGAGGACCTTTCGGTATCGAGCTGCTTCGCACCAGGAACGCCTGCTCGGCGGCCTCGCCGCAGGGACAGGCGGTGACCGGCGTCGTCAACGGCGCGGAGCCATTCATCTCGTACAGCATTCCGGCCAGCAGCGGGGACGCGCTGTTGGTGCGCAGCGCCTCCGTCACGCCGGGCTTCGCCGCCCAGATGGACCTCTACGACCCCAGCGGCGTCCGCCTCGATTCCAGCACCTTCGCGCTCTCGCGCAAGGTCTCCGCAACCGGCACTTATACGGTGATCGTGGGCGCTTCCGCCCCGCTCACGACCGGCGGCTATGCGCTTTCCTGGCAGTTGCTCAACAATCCCGCCGCAACATCGGCCTTGCAGTGCGGCGGCTCCACCACCGCATCGCTTTCCGCCGCCAACGAGTTTCGCTATTACCTCGCCGGCGCCAATGCGGGCGATCTGATGCGGCTGGTCTTTACCAAGATCTCCGATAATTTCTTTCCACAGATCGAGATGTTCGATCCCACGGGCGCGCGGCTCACGGGGGCTTCCGATATCAGCCTGAAGGTCAAATCGGGCGGCGCTTACCTGGTGGTGGTGAGCCCCTCCACCGCCTCGAGCGAGACCGGCTCGTTCACGGTGGCCTTCCAGCGCCCCAACAATCCGTGCTCACCCACGACCCTGGCGTGCGGACAATCGACCTTGCGGCAGGTCGCCATCCCCGGCCAGCTCGATACATTCGTGTTCGCCGGCACTCGCGGCGGCCAGGCCGACATCAAGCTGGTGTCGCGTTCCGGCAGCTACTTCCCGTACGCGGAGTTGTACGACCCCTCCGGCAACCGGATCGCCACCGCTTCGGGCGGGCAGCTTACCGCCGTTATCTTCACCACCGGCACCTACACGCTGCTGGTCCGCGATCGCGGCGGAGTCAATCTGGGCAGCTATCGTGCGAGCTTCCAGGACGATTACAACCCCTGCGCCATCACGGACACGGAGCCGCCCGTGGTGACTCTGCTGAAGCCCACCGCCGGCGAAGCGATCGCCGGCAGCACCACTTACCGCATTCAGTGGCAGTCGGACGACAACGTTGGTATTGCCAGCCACGATATTGCGCTTTCGACGGATGGTGGGCAGACCTTCGCGACGGCGATTGTCGGCGGTCTGGGCGGTAATACCCAGACCTTCAACTGGTCCGTGCCGCCGGACATCGCACCCACCCGCACGGCGGTGATCCGCGTGACCGCCACCGACGGCGCTGGCAACGCGCAATCCGCTTTGAGCGGGCTCATTTCCCTGATCGGCTCCGGATTTACTCCCAACAGCACCGCCGCCTTCACCTACGACTCGTTGAACCGGCTGACGCAGGCCGTTCTGGGCGACGGACGCACCATCGCCTACACCTGGGACGCCGCGGGCAACCTGGTTGCGATCACGGTTTCAGGGCAGTAGGGGGACCGCAGCGCGGCGGTAGTATGATCGAAGATATGGCCGAGTTGCACATGACCGAAGCCGAGTTGGTCAAGGACATCGCGGCCGTATTGGCGAAAGTGCGGCAGGGCACCAAGGTCGTGGTGGAGCACGATCACCGGCCCGTGGCTGTTCTGCGTCCCGCTGCTCCGCCCCGCCGCAAGATCTCAGAAGTGTTGGCGCTTATGCCGAAGGACTCCACAGCGACCATGGACGCCGGCTTCGCGCGTGACGTACAGGCCGCCATCGAAAACCATCGTGAGTCTCTGGAACCGCCAGCGTGGGATTGATCCTCGATTCTTCCGTGGTCATCGCCGCGGAGCGGCTGGGCCAAACTGCTTACGGGATGTTGGAAATGATCGGCCTCCAGAGCAACGATCCCGAGATCGCTGTTTCGGTGGTGACCGTGCTGGAACTGGCGCACGGCATTATTCGCGCGAACACACCGCAACGTCGTGCTGGGCGGCAGGGACGCGCATCGCGCTGGCGGATTTGCTGATCGGCTCAACCGCTCTCGAACTCGGCTTCGCCGTGGCGACGGCCAACGCACGGCACTTTGGTCTGATTCCGAAGCTGGTAATCAAGCGCCTCTGACGGCTCACTTCCAGGATCAGGCCTCCGGCCGCCGTCGAACATCGAGGCCACGCTTACCGACGCAAATGAGGCATCCACCCTCACACCGCCCTTTCCCGCCGCCGGTCGATTATCCCGATCAGCACGTACGCCGCCCCGGCCAGCGCCAGCACGATCCCCAGAATCATCCATATGTGGCGCACCAGGAACGTTTGCGCATCCGCCCCGAGTAGTATGCCCAGATAGGCTTCGCCGAAATAGCGGATCACGCGCGCCAGCAGGATCACCGTCAGGAACTTGCCAAAAGGGGTTTTCAACGCGCCCGCCGAAACCACAAACACTTTGAGCGGCAGCGGCAGCACCGGTACCACAGCCGGGATGAACACGGTCAACATGCCGTAGCGATCGAACCATCGCTCGAAGCGCTGCCGTCTGCCCGGCGGCGGCTCGCCCTTGAGGAAGAGCCGGCGGCCATGGCGAACGGCCAGGAACAGGGTGATGCTTCCACCGGCCGTGCCCAGCACCCCCATGAGCGCGGTGAAATAGGCCCGCTGCGGAGCCTTCACCGCCACCAGAACCAGTAACGCATCCATGGTCGCCGGCAGCGGGATGCCCAGCGAATCGATGAAGCCGAGCAGGAACACGCCCCACGGCCCGAATGCAATCAGCGCCGCAACGATTCTAGAAAGCAATTTCCCGCCTCAGATCATGTCCGCGAACGATTTCCGCAGTTTGTAGAACCACGCGTGGCCGAGCACGAACACTACAATCGACAGCAGCCACAGCTTCCAGAGCGCGCCGAACGCCGGCGCGTGGTGTTCCAGAAAAATCGCGCGGTACCCGCGCACCAGGACATAAATCGGGTTCTTGGAGAGCAATACCGTAGCTGTCGGCGGCAAAGAGGTTTCAGGATAGCAGATCGGCGTCACGAAAAACCAGATGGTCAGCACGAATCCCATCACCTGGCCCAGGTCGCGCACGAAGACTCCCAGGGCCGCCAGAAACCAGCTCACGCCCGTGGTGAACAACACTTGTGGAATCAATAGTGCGGGCAGCCACACCACCGACGGCGGCACTCCACCGCGAATCGCCAGCAGGAACCCCGAGAACAGCACCACCGCAAACAATTCGCTCACCAGGCCGGCGGCCACCAGGTTCACCGGCAGCGTTTCCACCGCGAACACCAGCTTCTTCACAAAATTGCGGTGCTCCAGCATCACTCCCGGAGAGCGGCCGGCGGCTTCGCTGAATGCCAGCCACGGCAGCATGCCCGCCAGGAAATACAACGCGAACCCCGAGCGGCTCTGGTCCTGGCCAAAGCGCGAGCGCAGCACCACTCCGAAGACGAAGAAGTACGTGAGCATGAGCAGGAGCGGATTGATGAGCGTCCAGAATGCGCCGCCGAACGAGCCGCGGTAGCGCCCCAGAATGTCCCGCCGAACCATGACGCGAATCAGCCCGCGGTTTCGCCAGATGGTCAGCACGGGGTAGGTAAAGGCCCGGCCCACGGCGCGCAGCTCCCGCTCGCGCCGCAGCGTGGCGCTGGTGGTCACGCGCACGCGGCCCAGTTTGACGACGCCATCCTTGGCGGCGCACTCCACCAGGAGGAATGGCCAGCCTTGGTCGTAATACCAGCACACGCCTTCGCGCATGGGCGAAAGCATCACCTGGTAGCGGCCGTCCTCGGCCGGCAGTTCGACATCCAGCCGCACGCGCACGCGCTCGCCTGGCTGCACGTCGCACTCGGGCTTGACGCGCGCGCCGTCCACGATGAGGGTGCCGGTTTCCGCGTCGAAGAGGTGATAGCCGATGCCGAAGCCTTCGGCCGCGCGCCAGACCGCCGGCGAGTCGTTTTGAATTTCGAACTGGGCGTGCGCGGTTCGCTTTCCTGGGTCCAGCTTGACTTCCGGCGAGAGGTAGGCGGCGCTCATGCGTAGAGCCACCCGGGGTAGCGTTCCTTCACCGGTCCCGTCTTTCGCCCCACCGCGTAAATCCCGTCTCCGCGCAGGTCCGTTTCCAGGCGGTAGCGTTCCAGCAGGTGCACCACCCAGCCGTACTCCGGACGCGGCATATCCAGGAATTCGCCGGTTTCCAACCGCGCCACTTCGAACCCCGAATTCTCCAGCAACATGCGAATCTCGCGCGGCGTGTATTCGCGATTATGCCGCGCTTCCGCCTCGCCCGATTCCGGCGGGCGGATGTAAGCCTGAAAAAAGCCCGGATGATATCCCTGAAGAATCGCCGAGATGCCCCGCAGCCCCGCCACGTTCGGCGTGGTCAGCACCAGGTGGCCGCCGGGCTTCAGAATGCGGTTGACTTCCGACATCAGGTGCATCGGGTCAGCCATCAGGTGCTCGATCAACTCACAGCACAGCACCGTCGAAAAATGCTCGTCGGGATACGGGAAGCGGTGCTTCTCGGCGTCGAAATGGTCGACGTCGCACTCGAACGGCTCGCCCTCGGCGGATGTCGCCACGCGGTGATCCACGCGGCCCGGCTCGCCGTAGTAGCAGCCGCGCACCTCGCCATAGCCCAGCTTGCTGTGCAGCGCCGGGGTGATCTGCATGTAAGCCCCCATTTCGAGAATGCGGTCCGAAGGGCCGCCTGGGGGCGTGATATCGAGGGTCTTGACGAGGCGGGTTTGATGCGTTTCCAGATACCCGCGGCCCGGCTTGCTGGCCTCCCATCCTCGCAGGTAATCGGGCAAGTCGGGTCCGAACTCGGGCGGCGGGTCGTCCTCCAGCGGCAGAGCGGCTTCGTCGCGATACTCCCGGCCTTCCACCACCGCCTCCAGGAAGGCGGCGTACCGCCGTGCCACCGCCGCCCAGTTGCACTCGCGCGCTACGTAGTCCTTGGCCCGGGCCCCCAGGGCCTGGGCCACGTCGGGCCGCGACACCAGCAGGTTCAGGTACTCGAAGATCAGGTCCTCCTCGCCCGGCCCCACCGGCACCTTGAGACACACATCGTCCGGGAATTCCTGAAACGAGCCGACCTCGGAAACCATCACCGCCTTGCCCAGTCCCAGCGACCGCAGCAGCGTGCCCGAACTCTCTCCCACCGTCGGATAGCGGAGGTTGAGCACGATGTCGCACGCCCCCAGATAGCCGACGAATTCTTCAATGGGAACAAAGCCCAGCACCCGCACGTTGGCGGAAAGGCCCATCGAGCCGATCATCGCTTCCAGCGGGAACTCCGGATGCGGCTCCCCCACCAGGATCATCCGGGCATTGGGTACCAGCCGCACCAGCCGCCGGAACGCGCGCAGGGATTCCGCAATCCGCTTGTAGGGCTTCAAGAAACCGAAAACCCCCACCAAGGGCGCGATCTCATCCAGGCCCAGTCGGTGCCGGTACGCGTTGCGGTCCGCCTCGGGGATCCACGCGCCGTGCGGGATCACCGCCACCGGCCCCGTGAATCCGGCCGCGCGCATCTCCTCCCGCATGTAGCGGCTGTGCACCACCAGGCCGCGGGCTTTCTCCAGAATGCGCCGCGTCATGGGCACGCCTTCGTAATCCGGACCCACTTCCAGCTTGCGCACGCGCCCGGCATACGCGCCCGCTTGCGGGCCGCCGTGGTATTCGCACTCGCGTACGTAGGCGTCCCAATCGCCCCGCTTGATGGTAAGGTCCGCCATCAGGTGGTGCAGGTTGGATTCATGCATCGCCACCACGCCCGGATGCCGCAGCGCCGTCTCGTAGACGAAGTCGTGATGGACGTTGTTTCCAAGCTGGTACAGCGCGATGTCGAACCGCGCCGGATCGAATGCACGGCTGGCTTCCGAAAAAACCTCCAGCTCCGCGAGTGGCTTGAGGGATTGGATCAGGGCCTGGGAATAATCCGCGATCCCGCTGCGCGCCGGCGGCAGCGGGGAAAAGAAAGCCACGCGCATTTCAGCGCACCAGCTCCATCGAGAAAGTCCCCTCGCTCAACGGAACCCGGATGACGAGCGGCGTGCGCGCCGCGTCGCGCGCGAAGAACACCTCGAGGCTGAAACTGGATTTCGGCCCCTTCACGTTAACCACCAGGTGGTCCGTTACCGAAGGTTTGTCGTTCAGGGTGATGGTCTGCGCCCCGGTGTAATCCATGCGCACCGAGTAGGCCGACCCGAAGAACACTGTTTGTGCCGGCGCCACCCGGCCCTGCCCCAGCTCGCGCCGCGCGAAGTACAGGAAGGCCATGGCGTCGCGGGGGCACGAAGTGAAAGTGAACGTGCTCGTGCCGCCGCCGGCCGGAAACACCGTGGTGCGCGTGGCCTCGCCCGTCTTCTGGTCGAAGGTGGTCTTCTCGCGCGTCTTCCTGGCGCCGTGGCTGATGTCGCGCTCCAGCTCGAGCGAGCAGAGATCGTCCGTCACCTGCGACCGGATCTTGTCCGCAACCGCGAACCCGGGGACGCCCGCGTCCAGCGTCATTGCCAACTCCCACGCGCCTCCCTTGTGGTGGGCCGTGAAGGTGGCTTCACCCAGGCTCAGGCCGCTCGGCCAGTTGACGTTGTAATGCAGAGATTCGTCCTGAAACGGGAAGCCCGTCTGGGCGACGGCCGCCGGTACCAGCGGCAATGCCGCCGCGACAGCCAAAACGAGATACCGGATGTGCCTCATCGGTGAGCTATGGCCGGAGAGCCCACGCGCTCGTGCGTCCTGGACCGCTCGGCCACCTCGTGAAAAACTTCGAGCGTCCTTTGCGCCGTCTTCTGCCAACTGAAGTGCGCCGCCCGCTGCAATCCCAGCCGCTCCATTCGCGCCCGCAGCTCGGAATCCAGCAGCAGATCGGCAATCCCGCGCGCGAACTCGTCCACGGTGTATGGATCGCACAGAATGGCCGCGCCGTCGGCCACTTCCGGCAGCGACGAAGTGCTGGAACACACCACCGCGCGTCCGCAGGCCATGGCTTCCAGCACGGGCAGCCCGAAGCCTTCGTAAAACGACGGAAAGACGAAGAGGTCGCACGCATTATAGAGTTGCAGCAAGTCCGGGTCCGAGACGAACCCGAAGAAATGGATGCGCTCCGCCACGCCCGATTCGCGCGCCGCCTGGTGAACGCGGTCCGCAAACCAGGTCTCCTTTCCGGCCAGCACCAGGTGGTGCTTGAGTTGCGGGTAGGCGCGCGCCAGCCGCGCAAAGGCCCGGATCAGCCCGATATGGTTCTTGCGCGGTTGCAGGTCGCCCACCGAAAGAATAAACGGCGCGGGAATGGGAAATCGCTCTCGCACGTTGGCGGAGGCGGCTTCCCGCGAAATCGGCCGGAACTCCGAAGCGGCCGCGTCGGGCACCACCACCACCTGGTCCTCGTCCAGGTCGCCGTACACTTTCAAAATCGCCTTGCGCGAGAACTCGCTGCCGGTCAGAATCCTGGCTGCCCGCCCCACCGTGCGCCGCACCGTCCGCTGCAACTGCCAGGCGCGGTCGCGAGTGAAGTACTCGGGGTGTTCCAGAAAGCTCACATCGTGAACGCTCACCACCACCGGCACGGAGCAGCCGACCGGAGCGGTATACTGCACGTGCAGCAGGTCCGGCCGGTCCTGCCTGACCTTCATCGCCAACTGAAATCCCAGGCGCAGAAAGGGATTGGCAGCGACCCGCCGCGTACGGATGTTCGAAGGTATGCACTCGTACGCCTTGTCCGACGAGATATACGCGATGAACTCACACCTCTGGTCTTGTGCCGCAAACGCGTTGAGGAGGCTCCGAACGTAGACCTCGTTCCCCGTGAGGTGGCGGCCGATGGCGTGAGCATCAACGGCAAAGCGCATCAATTGTACCAGTATAGCGGACCACAACGACCCTCGGCTGTGTCAAAAATCCAACTTTTTCCAGGCGGTTTCCCAGGTAAACTCCTTTTCCAGCAACAGCCTGCCAGCCGCACCCACCCTCTGCCGAAGATCCTTGCACGCCAATAGCCGCGAAACCGCCTCAGAAGATCGCCAGGTGGCCCTTGCGGCCGTATTGGATCAGCTTTTGATCGCGGGTCATCAACTGAGCCCCCATCCTTCTCGCCGTCGCCGCGATGATCCGGTCCGCGGGGTCGCCGTGGAATGGTCCGGGCAATCGACTGCTTTCCAGCGCGATTTCCGGCGTGATCGGCGCGAGCGCCAGCCCGGGTGCGGCGAGAGCTTCTTTCACCCATTCCTCACACGACGGTTTCAGGCGAATCCGGCCCTTGGCTTCAAGCATTCCGATTTCCCAGACGGAGATCGCCGAAACCAGGAGGCTGCCGCTGGCTGCGGCCTGGCGGATGGCCGTGAGCATCCGCTCCGTGAAGTGGCTGGCCTCACCCAACTGCATCCATATCCAGTAGTGCGTGTCCAGAAGCAGAGGCGCCGGCCCTGAGCTACTCATCCACGTTCCACTTTTCGCCGACGGGCGCAACGATATCGCCTGAGATTTCAGCGGATCCCCGCATCCGGCCGAAGATTGGGGGAAGCTCCTCATCCGCCGGCACGAGCCGCGCCACCGCCCGGCCACGCTTGGTGATCACGATTTCCTGGCGGCTTTGGCGGACTTCATCGAGCAGGTGAAGGCATTTCGCCTTGAACTCGCCCGCGGCTATCTGTCTTTGCATACCATGGTCATTGTACCATGGTCAGATTGTCAAAAATCCAACTTCTTCCAGGCGGTTTCCCAGATAAACTCCTTTTCCAGCAATAGCCTGCCCGCCGCACCCACCCTCTCCCGAAGATCCGTGCACGCCAATAGCCGCGAGACCGCCTCCGCAAATGCCGGCCCGCCATCCGCCAGCAGCAGGCTTTCGCCGTCGCGCGCGCCCAGGCCCTCCGCCCCCAAAGTGGTGGACACCACCGGCAGCCCGGCCGCCCACGCCTCGAGGATTTTCAGCCGCGTGCCGCTCCCCGCCAGCACCGGGACTACCGCCACTTTGGCGCGCGCCAGTTCCCGGATGGCATCGTCCACCTGTCCCTCGACCTGGATGCGCGCATCGCCGGAAGTGAACCTCCTCACCGCCTCCGGGTTTTTCCCGATCAGCCGCCACACCAGCCCCGGCCAGCGTTTCCGCAGAAGCGGCCAGACCTCCCTGCGAAAGAAGCGGACCGCCGAGATGTTGGGATGGTATTCCATGTTGCCCGAGAACACGATGGCGTCCTCGTTGGCTCTGGGCGGCAAAGGTGTCGGCGGGAGGGCGTTGGGGTACACCCTCACGCGCGCCCCTGGCGCAATAGCGCGCACGCGTTTCGCATCGCTCTCCGACGCCGCCAGAACCTCCGAAAAACGCGGCAGCCAGGTTCGCTCCAGTTTCAGAGCGGCCCGGCTAAATACCCGATGGGCCCACGCTCGCGCGCCGCCCTCCGCCTCCGCGCATCGCTGGTCGAGCACCGACTCGATGTTATGCAGATCGAGCACCGTCCGGCCGCAAATTTTGGCCATCTGCTCCGCGTACGGCGCGCACCAGAAGTGCTCCACAATGCCAATGTCGTACCGCCGGCCTTCGAGCGCCCGGTCGATCTCGGGCCCGAAGCCCGCGAACCGGTCCACCAGCGGCGGCACTCCGCGCGCCACCCGTGCCGCGTTCCGCAGGGCGCGGGCCGCGAAGCTTCGGCCGTGCGCCGGCAGATCCACCACCCACACCCGGCGCACCAGCCCCCGTGGCAACTGCTGGGAGGGATCTGCCGCGCCAGGCTGGCGGAAAACCACCAGGTCCACGTCATACCCGATCGCCAGATAGTGCAGCAACGATGCCGTCCGCAGCGCTCCGCCACCCGCCAGAGGGTAGGGCGATTCAGCGGCCAGAACCAGCGCCGATGCCCGCGCTTCAGTGGCCAAAACGCCTCCTGGCCTCCTCGTAAACCTCGTGAGTCATGCAAGCCGTCCGCTCCCAGGAAAACTCCCGCGCGCGTTCGAGCGAGCGCGCGCCCAGCTCCGCCCTCCACTCCGGCCGCGCCACTACTTCACGCATGGCTCGCGCCATCTCCTGAGGGGTGTCGGCGTAGACCGCCGCGTCGCCTGCCGCCTCCGCCACCGCGTGCGAGGCAATCACGCATGCGCCGCACTGCATGGCCTCCAGCACCGGCAGGCCAAAGCCTTCGTACAGCGATGGGTACACAAACGCCAGCGCGCCCGAGTAAAGCTGGGGCAGCGCCGCATCCGGAACCTCGCCCATCATCCGCAACCCCGGTTCTTCCGCCAGAGCGGGAAAACCGGTGCGCCGCCGCCCGGCCAACACCAGTTCGACGGGGTGATGCCGCCGCACTTCGCGCCACGCCTCCACCAGCGCCGGCAGGTTTTTGCGCGGCTCGAGCGTGCCCACGAAGAGGAAATACGGCGTCGCGGGTACGGTCGCCACCGGACGAAACCACGACGCCGCCGCTTCCGGCACCGCCACGATTCGCTCCGGACGCAGCCGGAACCGCTCAATGGCCTGCTTCCGCACCGCCTCGCCCGGCGTCACGATCATGGTGGCGATCCCCAGCTCCAACAATACGGGGGTGCGGCGCCTTACCCGCTTGGCCGCGGGGCGCCAGGCCGCGTCCATCCACGGGGAGAGATCGTGAAGCGTGAGCACGCTGGGCCGGCGGGGAATATAAGGCACCGCGAAATCCGGGCCGTGGACCAGGTCCGCGCCCAGCCGGCTCATTTCGCGCGCCATGCCCCACAGCCACCAGCGCCGCTCCATGGAATTGCGCGGGCCGCCGCCGCGCTTGAGGTTGGAAGGGCTGCCCGGCGGCATCCGGAACGGCTGATCGGAGCACAGAAAGAACTCGTCATCCGGAAAGCACCGCGCCAGCGCCAGGCTGAGCTCGGCGGTATAACGGGCCAGCCCGCCGCTCGAAAGGCCCAGCGATGCGGCTTCAATCGCCACGCGCATGTGTGGTCTCAGTGGCGCACGCACTCTTGCGTGCCGTGTCGGCACTCGTGCCGACACGCTGTGCGGCCGCCAAGCGTCGAGAAGAGTCTCGACGCGGCACGCAAGAGTGCGTGCGCCACAAGTTAGCGAGCCACTGTCCGGCCGCCATAGTTCTTTTCGTAATACGCCCGATACTCGCCGCTCCGCACCCGCGCCACCCACGGCGAATTCGCGGCGTACCACTCGATGGTTCGTTTCAGCCCCGTCTCGAAATCCATTTCGGGCCGCCACCCCGTTTCGCCCATCAGCTTCTCGCTCGAGAGCGCGTACCGCCGGTCGTGCCCCGGCCGGTCGGTCACATACTCGATGAGGCTCTCCGGCTTCCCGGCGAGCGACAGCACCTTCCGCACCACCTCCAGGTTCGGCAATGACCGGTTGCCGCCGATGTTATAGACCTCGCCATCGCGGCCCTTCTCGAGCGCCGCCAGGATTCCGCGGCAATGATCCTCGACATAGAGCCAGTCCCGCACCTGCATGCCATCCCCATAAACGGGGAGCGCGCGATTCTCCATGGCATTGGCGATCATGAGCGGGATCAGTTTCTCCGGAAACTGGTACGGCCCATAATTGTTCGATGCCCTGGTGACCACCACGGGCAGCCGGTAGGTGACGAAATACGCCCGCGCCAGCAGATCGGAGCCCGCCTTGGAAGCCGAATACGGGCTGCTGGGGTTCAGCGGAAACTTCTCGGTGGCGTCGAGCGGCGCCGCCACGCTTCCGTACACTTCGTCCGTCGAAACGTGCAGGAATCGCGCCGTGCCGTGGCTTCTGGCCGCATCCAGCATCGTGAATGTCCCGTGAAGGTTGGTCCGGATCACCGGCTCCGGCGAGAGAATGCTGCGGTCGACGTGCGATTCAGCCGCGAAGTGCACGATGGCATCGGGCTTCTCCTCGCTCAGGATGGAATCCACGGCCCGCGCGTCGCAGATATCGCCATGCACGAACCGGTAGCGCTCGTTTCCATCCACCGCCGCCAGGTTCTCGAGATTGCCCGCATACGTCAGCTTGTCCAGGTTGACGACGCGCCAATCGGTCTCGCCGATCGACATGCGGACAAATGCCGAGCCAATGAACCCCGCCCCGCCCGTAACCAGAATCTTCATAGGCCGCCGCGAGGCGCGCTACTTTCTCTGCGTCTCCCAATCGTAGTTGAGCGACGCATCGTTATAAGGTATGCGCCCTTCGTCCCGCGGATTGTAGAACCGGTCCGTCATGTACACCAGCACCGCTACCTCGCCCCCAA
Source organism: Bryobacterales bacterium (assembly GCA_003170915.1). Classification (GTDB taxonomy): domain Bacteria; phylum Acidobacteriota; class Terriglobia; order Bryobacterales; family Bryobacteraceae; genus Fen-178. The sequence continues at coordinate 18,285 of PMYB01000020.1, forward strand.
TCACCTTGTACCCGTGTCCGACGCCCGGCGGAATCAGCACCTGCCAGGGACGCAGCGCCCCCAGGTACATGGTGTTGCGCAGGCCGAATGTGGGCGAGCCCAGCCGCAGATCCACCAGCGCTACCTGCAGCATGCCTTTCATGGGGACCCAACAATCCGTCTGGTGCAGGTGGTAATGGAAGGCTTTCACCGTTCCGAGGTAGTTCACCGCCGCCGATATCTGCGTGGTGGCGGCCGGAAACTCCGCCGCCAGCCCGCTGCCCAGGCGCTGCACCTCGAGAAAGTATCCGCGGTCGTCCGCGTGGATCGAATAGGGCTCTACCCGAACGCCGGCGATCAGGTGCGGGGAATGGACCTCGCCAATCACCGCCCCGATGCCCTTGGCGCACTCCGGAACCGCCAGTTCCAGACCGCCGGCGGATGCCAGCCGGCGTCCCGTCGCCTCGGCAGCCGTTTCGCCCGCCATCAGAGGACCGCTCCTTCCACCGCGGCCGCCAGTTCCGCGGAAACCTGCTTCTTCGCCGCCATTTGCGCCACCAGGTTCGCCGCCCGCAACAGCGAATCGAAGGTGCCCGCATCCGTCCACCATCCATCCAGGAACGAAAAGGTCATGGTGCCTTCGCGAATGTAGGCGTTGTTCACGTCCGTGATCTCGAGTTCGCCGCGGTTCGAGGGCACCAGCGTCTGGATCTTGTCGAACACGGTGGGATCGTACATATAAAAACCCGTCACCGCGTAATTCGATTTGGGGCGCTGGGGCTTCTCCTCGATGCCCACGATCTTTCCACCCGCCACTTCGGCGACTCCGAACCGCTCCGCGTCCTGCACTTCCTTGAGCAGAATATGCGCGCCCTCCGCCTGCGCGGTAAACTGCGCGACCGCCTTCCGGATGCTGCCCTCGATGATGTTATCGCCCAGAATCACGCAGGTCTTCTGGCCGTCGGCGAAATGTTTCGCCAGCGCCAGAGCGTCGGCGATGCCGCCCTCGCCTTCCTGGTAGGTGTAATTGATGTGTTCCAGCCCGAACTGCTTCCCGTTCGCCAGAAGCCGCAGAAAGTCGCCCGAATTCCTGCCGCCGGTCACGATCAGGATGTCGCGGATGCCCGCATCCACCAGCGTCTGGATGGGGTAGTAAATCATGGGCCGGTCGTAAATAGGCAACAAATGTTTGTTGGTGATCTTGGTCAGCGGGAACAGCCTGCTTCCCGTGCCCCCGGCGAGCACGATACCCTTCATAGGCAGTCTTCATCATAATACAATACGGAAACCAAGGGCCGAGACCCGGTCATCGGCGGTGCGCGCTGGGGTAGCGCCGGAGTACCCGCACGCGCGGATTCATGGCCTACGCAATAGCGCTTAAGCCATTTTGATATATTGGCTTCCGGGTCGAGACGGGTTCCGCGGAGTACAGCGATTCATCACCTCTCCCGACCGCGCACAGCAACTGAGCGTCGCAAATCGCCACAGCTTCACGGCGAGGCCTTACCATCCCGCGCGCTTCCCAGGCTGAGAGCAGCCGGCTTACGGTATACAACGTCGTGCCGGTCATCTGCGCCAGCTCCTCGCGCGATAGGCCGATTTCCACCGCACCATCGACTGGTTTGCCGATCTGCTCCATTAATCGCACCACTTGACGGGCGACCCGCGGACCAACTCTCTCCGTCGCCACTTCACGAAATCGCTCTTCGAGTTCCAGCAAGTACCCGCCGAGAATTCGAGCCATGTTTTCGTGCAGAATCGGGAAGCGCCCCACCAGAGCTCTGAAGGCGGATATATCCCAAGCGAGTGCCCGGCACTGCCGAAATGCTTGCGCCGTTGTACATTGGCTGCCGGCGGAAAACAGGCCCAGCGCACCAAGAACGTCGCCGGGTGCGGCGAGCCTGATTATTACCTCCGTACCACTCAGTCCAAGCTTGTTGAGTTTCACCAAGCCCGAGGTCAGCAGTAAGACCTGCCGTACAGAGTCGCCCTCGAGGTACAGCACCTCACCGCGCGTGAACTCCTTGACACGCGCGGTGGCGGCGATCCTCGTATAGTCCGCCGGCAAAATGCCGGAAAACAGCGCAGGACGCGCCCCCGCCGTCCCACCATGGTTATCCCCAATTCTGTGGTGGACAGTACTCGAATGATCGGCGCCATTGGACCGGCCATTGTAGGGTCCCCCTTGATACGGTTTGCTCCCCTTTTCCCACATCGCTATCATTAGCCTCCTGAGGCTCACTCTCCACGGCGCCTACACCGCCAGGCGCCCATGTACATCCCGTCCAAAGTATGATGAATCGAACACTCGACAAGTTTCAACTCATAGTTGGCTTTTGACTGTTGAAATAAACAACGGAATCGTGGCCGTTCCTGGAGCGTCCGCGGACACTCGCGGCCACGATGAGGCGAGGATGCTAGAATGCTTTCCATGCAACTCTACGACTGGAACAAGCTGGAACAGGAACAGTTGAACCCGCGCGTGGCCCGGAAAGTCATCCACGGCGCCAACATGACCATCGCGCGGTTGGAGATCCGGAAGGGCGCGGTGGTTCCCGCGCACAGCCACGTGCACGAACAGATCGCCACGGTGGAAAAGGGCGCGATGAAATTCCTGATCGAAGGCGGGGAGCAGATCGTGCGCGCCGGCCAGTCGATCGCCATCCCGCCGCACGTGCCTCACGGCGTCGAGGCGCTGGAAGACAGCGTGGTGGTCGACGTGTTCTCCCCGGCGCGCGAAGATTGGATCCGCGGCGACGACGCCTATCTGCGCGGCTGAGGGAGCCGACACCGGCGCGACCTGTGAGCGCATCGCGGCCGCGCGACTGGCCGCCGGTACCATCAGCCTCCAGGCGCATGACCCGGCCACCAACCTGGACTTCAAAAACATCCGGCTTGTGGCTCTGCACCGCACGGTCGAATCCGGAGCGAGGGAACAACCGCGAAGCGGTCAGGCAAACCCACAGCTCCGGAACGCCCGGAAGTCATATGGCGGCGCCCCCGCCGAAGCCAATAAGTTGGGAGCGGCGCTATGACAACTTCCGGCTGTGACGAAGAGCCGCCAAGCCAAGCAGGGCGGCGCCGAGCAGCAGCATGGTGCCGGGTTCGGGGGTAGCCGCCACCGTGAAGTTGTCAGTCGACGTGATCGTATCGGACGAGGCTGCCTGGTTAGTCCACGTCTCGGTGTAGGTCCAGTTTCCGATGTCGGCGGAGCTCAACCCGATCAGCGGGTCGCCGGAGATTGTCAGCATTGAAAGATTCCCGACGGAGGTAAATGCTTCCATGACATACCCGGCACAGCACGGGTCTGTCGTGGCTGTATATTCCTCGCCGTAAGTGGTAGTACGCTGCGGACCCGAAAGTTGCAGGAAAACACCGACGATATCGTAAGTAGCGCCCGGGTCGACCCACACGCCGCTTCCCGTGGCCACACTCTGGCCGACGAAGAACAGAGTCATGCTCGGCGATGGGAAGGGATTGTAGTCCGAATCGTACCCACCGCTGTACCCCGGATTGTCGTCTGGGATCGCGTAAGGTACTGGGCCGGTGTTCACGACCACATCGCCGTCGTAGTAGACGCTAGTGCCCAGAATCGGCGTCGGAAACCAGGAGAGCGTACCGGCCAACGCGGTGGTAGCGAATGCCATGCAGAGAAACGCAACTGCGAGAATCAGAGCCTTAGAACGCACAAGTAAACCTCCCTAAAAAAGCTGGAGACCTTCTTCTCGATGACCAGCGGCCTTAAAGGTAACACCAGCGGCTCTGGCTGTCAATGATTTTTGCGTTCTTCAGCGTCACAAAGCGGCAGTTAAGTACTGTACTTTCAGATCCAATAGTACTAATACTCCAGGAGCCACTATACCGCGCGGTTCACGTCGATTGAGGGGATAATGTGGATCGACTTAATGCGTCATCGCATACACCACGTAGTTGACGCCGATGCGGATTCCCATGCCTGAGAACTTCTCCGGATACTCCGGATTGTCCGCGTGCTCCCAGGAATCGCCCAGGTCCATGTCGAAGCAGATGGCCACCATCAGGCGGCCTTTGTCGTCGTAGATCCCGCGCCAGTGCGGGACGTACCCGTCGTATTCGTACGTCCGGTGCGAGCGAACGTACTGCTCGCCGGGCACCTGGAACCGGTCGTCCAGATCGTAGATGGTGTGAAAGATGGGGTCCTTGCTATCGATCTCCACGATGGGCCGGTCGGGAAATACCCGCTGCATGCTCTTGGTGAAGACCTCCCACTCTTCCGTCCCGTGGAAATCGTCGCACATGAAGAAGCCGCCGCGCAGCAGATACTCCCGCATCGCCTTGGCCTGTGCGTCGGTCAGGTTCCAGTGGCCCACCTCCACCGCGTAGAGCCACGGCCAATCGTACTGGTCGCCTTCGTCCAGGTTGACGGGCTGCTCCACCGACCGCGCGTGCACGCGCGATAACCGTCGCAGCGCCTCCGAAAAATGCCGGTCCGACCGCGGATAATCGGTGGTCCAACTGGAGCGCCCCTGCGTCCAATCCCAGGCGGCGAAGCGGCCGCCGAACCGGCCGAAGCCGCCGCGCCCGCCGCGCCCGTGGACGCCAGGCATCGGCGGATACATCAGGCGGGCGTAGGCCCACTCGGTTTTCTCCTGCCAGTCCTTGGGAATCGGGAAGTTGCTGTACTCCACGCCGGGGTATTCGCGGAACGGCCGCTGGGCGCTCAAAGCCCCCAGAAAGACCACTCCGCCGAGCAATAGCCATGCGCCCTTGGGAAAACCCATCTGCCCTTGCCTTGGATATGAGGATACCACGAGCCTACTTCGCGTCGCGCCAGTTGCTTCCTATCCCCACATCCACCACCAGCGGCACGTTCAGTTGGCAGGCCCCTTCCATCTCCCGCTTCACCAGTTTCGAGATCGTCGCCAGCTCCTCCGGCGGGCACTCGAACACCAGTTCGTCGTGAACCTGTAGCAGCATCGCGCTCCGGTATCCGCCGGCCTCGAGCGCGGCGTCGATGCGCACCATCGCCAGTTTGATCAGGTCCGCCGCCGTGCCTTGCAGCGGCGAGTTCACCGCAGTCCGCTCGGCGAACCCGCGCGCGTTGGGATTGCGGCTGTTGATCTCGGGGATGGGCCGCTCGCGTCCGAACAGCGTGCGCGTTACCCCCGTTCGCCGCACCTGCTCGATGGTCGCATCGATGAATCGCCGCAC
>PMYB01000020.1:23460-57781 GCA_003170915.1 Bryobacterales bacterium
GCCTTGGCGTCGCGCCGCGCCTCCGGCGTCACCATCAGCGGCGGCACGCCCAGCACCTCCGACGCGGTGCGCGTGTGGATGTCCTCTCCATCGCGGAATGCTTCCACCAGCCGCGCATCGTCCGACATGTGCGCCAGCAGCCGCAGCTCGATCTGCGAGTAATCCGCCACCAGCAGCTTCCACCCCTCCTTGGGCACGAAGGCCGCGCGGATCTCGCGCCCCAGCTCGGTGCGGATCGGTATGTTCTGCAAGTTGGGATTGGAAGAGGACAGCCGTCCGGTGGCCGCGCCGGTTTGGTTGAAGCTGGTGTGCAGCCGCCCCGTGCGCGGGTCGAGCAGCGCCGGGAGCGCATCCACGTACGTGCCCTTCAGCTTGGTGAGCTGGCGATACTCGAGCACCTGGCGCACGATCTCGTGGTCCGCCGCCAGTTCCTCGAGCACGTCCGCCGCGGTGGAACGGGTCTTCCCCTTTCCGTACTTCACCGGCGCCGGCAGGTTCAGCTCGTCGAACAGCACCTCGCCAAGCTGCTGCGGCGAGCTGATGTTGAACGTCCGGCCGGCGATCCCATGGATCTGCGCCGTCAGCCGCGCGATTTGGCCTTCCATCAGCTCCGACAGCCGCCGCAATTCGTTGGTGTCGATGCGCACGCCGGCCCGTTCCATGCGAGCCAGCACCGGCGCCAGCGGCAGCTCGATTTCGGCGTAGAGCTTCCCCATGCCGCGCGCCTCCACCGCCGGCGCCAGTTGTTTCCAGAGCTCCAGCGCGATGTCGGCATGCTGTTCGGGCGCGGGGCCCAGTTGCACATCGAGGCGCCGCCGCGCCTGCTCCTCCAATGAGCATCCCGAGGGATCGGCATCCAGCAGAAAGGCGTACAGCATCACATCGTGCTCAAATCCGCGCGCGTCGATGCCCAGCCGGCCCAGCGCCAGCAGCGTCGATTTCACGTCGTACGCCACCTTCGCCGCGCCCGCGTCCTCGAGCCACCCTTTGAGGTGCGGCAGGTACTCCGCCATCACCGCGCGCGCCTCTCCCACCCGCCACGCGAGGCCCACCGTGTCCAGCGCAAACTCGCCCTCGGCCCGTTTCGAAGGCGCCACCGCCACCGGTGCGCCCGCCGCCGCTTCCAGCCACGCCTTCAGCTCGCCGGCCGACTCGACCGCGCGGTAATCCCGCGCTCGCGTGTCTTCGCCCGGCCCGGTTTCCTTCAAGAGACTGTGGAACTCCAGTTCCTTGTAGAGCGTTCTTAAGAGCCCCGCGTCGGCCGGCTGCGCTTTCACGGATTCCAGCGAGAAGGGGACCGGTACGTCGGTCGAAATGGTGGCCAGCCGCTTGCTCTGCCGCACTTGTTCGGCGTGGTTCTGAAGACCCTCGCGGTAAGCCTTGCGCTCCACTTCCCCAGCATGTTCCAGCGCCGCTTCCGCCGATCCGAATCGCTCGATGAGGTCCTTCGCGCCCTTCTCCCCGATCCCTGGCGCGCCCGGAATGTTGTCCACCGCGTCGCCCTTCAGGGCCAGCAGATCGGCCACCTGCTCCGGCCGCACGCCCAGGAATTCCTTGACCTTCTCCGGGGTGTACCATTCGTCGTCTTTGGCCGGATTGAGCATCGAGACCCGCTCCGTGACGAGCTGCATCATGTCCTTGTCGCTCGAAACGATCACCACCTCGAAACCCGCCTCTTCCGCGCGCCGCGCCAGCGTGCCAATCACGTCGTCGGCTTCGAATCCCGGGTATTCCAGCACCGCAATCTTCATGGCCGCCAGCACCCGGCGGACATACGGAATCTGCTCCAGCAGATCCGGCGGCGTTTCCTTGCGGTTGGCCTTGTACGCGGCGAACTCCTGCTCGCGGAGTGTCGGCCCTTCACTCTCGAAGACCGCCGCGATGTATGGCGGTTCATACTGCCTCGCCAGCTTCCGCAACATGCTGTTGAAAATGTAGACCGCTTCGGTGGATAGCCCCGTGCTGGTCCGCATGGGAGGAGCGCCGCTGCGGGCGCGGGCGTGGTAGGCGCGAAAGATAAACCCGAACGCGTCAATCAGGAACAATCGCTGGTGGGCCACTTGGCCCATCATAACCGGGGACCCATGCCGGTGTCAGTCGCGGCATTGCATTTCCGCTACAGCAGCCTTGCAAACTGTGGCTTTTGAGCCACACCGTAACCAAGCCAAGTCATTGAGCATCAAATGGTTGGAGTTGGGATGCCGAGTTGCATTGGAGATAAAGCTTGAACCCGCGTTTTGAAACTACGGTGCGGCGCCCGGTCGAAGCCAGTGGTGTCGGGCTTCATAGCGGCGCTCCCGTCCAGATCCGCATCCTCCCCGCTCCCGTCTCCACGGGGATTGTCTTCGTCCGCACCGATCTCGAGAACTTCCAGATCCCCGCCAGTTGGCGGCACGTGGCGCGCGTCAGCTACGCCACCAGCCTGATGCGCCAGGGCGTCCTCATCTCCACCACCGAGCATCTGCTCAGCGTCTTCTACTCGATGGGGATCGACAACGTCTACGTGGAAATCGACAACCTGGAAGTTCCCATCCTGGATGGCAGCGGTCTGCCGTTCGTGCGTCTCATTGAGGCGGCCGGCATTCGCCAGTACCGCCGCAAGCGCCGCTACCTTCGCATCCGCCGTCCGATTTCGGTTGAAGATCGCGGCAAGCGCATCGCCATCCTCCCCGCCGAGAGTTTCCGCCTCACCTGCGATACCGACTATCCGTACCCCGTGGGACGCCACTCGATCGAACTCGAAGTCACGCCCGAGCGCTACGCTTCCGAGATCGCCTTTGCCCGAACTTTCGGCTGGCGGGCCGATGAGGACCAACTGCGCAATATGGGCCTCATCCGCGGGGCCTCGCTCGAGAACTGCATCGGCTTCGACAGCGGCGGCGTGCTGAATCCCGAGGGCCTGCGCGCGCCCGACGAGTGCTGCCGCCACAAGGCACTCGACCTCATCGGCGACCTCGCGCTCCTCGGCCGCCCGCTATTGGGCCACGTGATTGCCGAGCGCGCCGGCCACGCCATGCACGCCGCCCTGGTAGCCCGCATCATGTCCGACCCCTCCCTTTACGAGATCGTCACCTTCGACCAGCTCGCCTCGCGCGTGGCCCAGGCGCTGGCTTCGTGAGGGGGGTCCTCGGGTGCTTATCCGATGTGGGGGAGATCCGTTCCGTTGACCGCTCCCTACGGTCGCGGCTCTGTAACTTACTGCAAACACGTGGCACCCGTAACAGAGCCGCGACCGTTAGGGAGCGGTTTCCCGGCCTAAACCGCGAAAATCCCCCAAAGCAGTCAAGCACCCGGGGCCTCCCGCTGCGGGCCATTATTGGGTGATGTGAGCTAAAATCGAGTCATGGTACGGAAGCTACAGGCTATCTACGAGGGTGGCGTTCTGCGGCCTGTGGAACCGCTGCCTCTTGGCGAGCACCAACTCGTCAGCATCATTGTTCTCGACGACAATCCTCCTGAAGATGACTTGAAGTTTGAGGCTGCTGCGCGCTCTGAGGCTCTTGCGGACCACGGCGTCTCCCTGGAAACTGTCAGACGGGCACTGTCGCGGATTCCAGGCTCCATGGACGCCGACTTCAGGGCAGAGCGGAACGAACGTTAGGTGCCTGGCTACTTCCTCGACACCAGTGCGCTGGCGAAACTGTATCTGCGACGAAGGTCAGAACCGGCGTCATCGTAAGAGGCTTCAATGGGGCCGGGACCGCGCGGTCCCGGAAATGACACGACGGGGTAGATGGCCGAAACGCCCATCGTGCTTCAATGGGGCCGGGACCGCGCGGTCCCGGAAATCGCCCGCGCCGCCGCTAGCAGCCGAGCCACCCGAAGGCTTCAATGGGGCCGGGACCGCGCGGTCCCGGAAATTCCTTGGAATGTCGTGACGGCGTGCGCTCGCGCAGCGCTTCAATGGGGCCGGGACCGCGCGGTCCCGGAAATCCCCACATCCTCAACCGTATAACTTCCCCCAACCACGCTTCAATGGGGCCGGGACCGCGCGGTCCCGGAAATTGCTACCACACTTTTGGGCACGATGATTCCGTGGGGGCTTCAATGGGGCCGGGACCGCGCGGTCCCGGAAATGTGCAATCCTGGGGCGCAGGCGGTGGCGGGTATAACGGCTTCAATGGGGCCGGGACCGCGCGGTCCCGGAAATAATGAGCGCAACCCGACAGCGATGCTGGCACTACCAGCTTCAATGGGGCCGGGACCGCGCGGTCCCGGAAATCACTTCGGAGCGGTCCACGCTGGCCAGAGCCTTGAGGCTTCAATGGGGCCGGGACCGCGCGGTCCCGGAAATGCACGTCGCGGAGCCAAGGAGGACGTAAAGGAAGCGGCTTCAATGGGGCCGGGACCGCGCGGTCCCGGAAATGCCTGTGTCATCGTCTATACACCTCCAATCCAATCGGCTTCAATGGGGCCGGGACCGCGCGGTCCCGGAAATAGAACAGGCACCTACGCCCTGGTCCATGTGGTCGAGCTTCAATGGGGCCGGGACCGCGCGGTCCCGGAAATGCGGTGTCAACTACGGTGTGGCCATCCGTGATCTCGCTTCAATGGGGCCGGGACCGCGCGGTCCCGGAAATAGCATCGACACTGATGAACCGGGAGTAATCCAGCGTCGCTTCAATGGGGCCGGGACCGCGCGGTCCCGGAAATTTCGAGGGTGTGAACACTCAGGACCCGGCGAAAACCGCTTCAATGGGGCCGGGACCGCGCGGTCCCGGAAATAACTCCGCCATCTCGCGTTGGGCCTGGCGGAAGTCGGCTTCAATGGGGCCGGGACCGCGCGGTCCCGGAAATGCCCCATGGCGCCGGCATCGAGAGCCCCGACGCCCTGGCTTCAATGGGGCCGGGACCGCGCGGTCCCGGAAATGGAAGACGCGGAAGGATAAGGGGAGGCCGCTACTCTGCTTCAATGGGGCCGGGACCGCGCGGTCCCGGAAATACGTCGACCTCCTGAAAGCCTACCCCGAATCCTTCGCTTCAATGGGGCCGGGACCGCGCGGTCCCGGAAATGAAGCGGCGCCGGCCATTCGTCGAGACGTCCATGATGCTTCAATGGGGCCGGGACCGCGCGGTCCCGGAAATGAGATCGCTCGGGCGCAGTCCGTTAACTGGGAATGGCTTCAATGGGGCCGGGACCGCGCGGTCCCGGAAATAACAGCGCCGGAGCGCAAAGCAGGAGGATAAGAAAGCTTCAATGGGGCCGGGACCGCGCGGTCCCGGAAATGTCCGAATGGGCCGAGATCGCGCGGGCGCAGTCCGTGCTTCAATGGGGCCGGGACCGCGCGGTCCCGGAAATGAGCCAGACCGTCCAGACCCCGGCCAACGGTTGCACGGCTTCAATGGGGCCGGGACCGCGCGGTCCCGGAAATGGCTTTCAGGACATTGGATGTTTGCGCGTTACCAGGCTTCAATGGGGCCGGGACCGCGCGGTCCCGGAAATTCCGGGGCTACCGGGGATCACTCGAAGGTCTTTGCGGCTTCAATGGGGCCGGGACCGCGCGGTCCCGGAAATGCTGCCAGCAGTGGGGGCAGTTACCACAATTGTGGTGCTTCAATGGGGCCGGGACCGCGCGGTCCCGGAAATCGCATGTGGGCGTGGATGAACGCCGAAAGGGGTATCGCTTCAATGGGGCCGGGACCGCGCGGTCCCGGAAATATAGCTGTTCTCGATGGTCAGGGCGCGTCCACCGAATCGCTTCAATGGGGCCGGGACCGCGCGGTCCCGGAAATGATACAGCGCCCTTACTGACGGCATCAATGGGAGTGCTTCAATGGGGCCGGGACCGCGCGGTCCCGGAAATCTGGTAGGTGGTGTTCGGAACAGCGGTGATCGTCACCGCTTCAATGGGGCCGGGACCGCGCGGTCCCGGAAATGTAGGAACGACATTCGTTACACCGTGAAGGGGCTGAGCTTCAATGGGGCCGGGACCGCGCGGTCCCGGAAATAGCCCACCCACTATCCTATTCTGTTTTCAAGGACCTGGGGAAGCGCACGCGAGCGCCTCCATGGCGCAGGCCGCCAATCGCCTGCCGCCGCAACCTTCTCAGTCGGTAAACCATATGTTCCACAAGCTTTGAGCCCGCGCGAGCGGCCCCCGTACTCTGGCCGCCGCCTCACCTCTCGCATCGAATTACCGCGTCGTGAACACCGGATATTCGCCAATTTCGCCCTCCAGCACACGCGCGAGCAGCCGGGACTGAATCTCCAACAGGCGCCGGTAACTTACCCGGTAGTCGAACAACGGGTGCGTGACCAAGGTGTCCATCCGCAACTCGTACGCCCGGAAAAACGCCTTGCGCCCCGAGGCCGTCAACGCCACCGAACCTCCTACGCGCACGAAGTCCCGCGACGTCACCATGCCTCCATTGATCGCGCTCAGCACGGCCGAGTCCACGATCAACGGCCGGAACGGCTCCATCAGGTCCAGCGCCAGCGCCGGACGCCCGAAGCGGGGCTGATGGTAAAAGCCGATATACGGGTCGAACCCCACCGCGTAGCACGCCACCGTCAGGTCCTTGGCGAGCAGGCTGTAGCCCAGCGAGAGAAGCGCGTTCACGGGATCGCGCGGCGGACGCCGGTTGCGCCCCTCGAAGTCGAACGGCAGGTCCGCCGCCTCCTGTCCTTCGCCGGGCTTGATCATGCCTCCGAAATCTCCAAAGTACAGCCGTGCCCCGTTGCCTTCCAGGCCCAGCAGCTCCTCCGGCGATTGCGCCAGCTCGGCGCGGTCCGCCATGTCCTTCATGGCCGCCAGCGTCCCGCGGTTCGGCTCCACGTGGTTGCGCTGCAACAGCGTGCGTTGATTGCGGATCTTCCCCGCCACCAGCCGCCGCGCGAACGCCAGTGCAAAATACTCCGCTTCGGAAAGCCGAAACTGGCTCCGCCGCAGGAAAACGTTCTTCACGTTCAGGCCGACCGTGATGCCGTAGAACCACCCTCCCATCGAGAAATAGCAGATCGGAATCCCCGCCTCGCACAGCACCTGCACCGCCTGCGTCGAGATCTGGATGTTCCCCATCAAGCTCACCTGGCAGATCTCGCCGATCCGCACCTCTTGCAGCACCGTTCGGTCTTCCTTCACCTGAAGCACCGCGCCCGATTTACCCACCCGCACGCCCTGGGTATTGAGATACACAGGCCGCAACTCGCTGCGCGGCGTGACCAGCGCGCGGACCTCGCGTTTCACCGCCTTACGGCGCGGCGTCCCGAAGAGGTCGAGTTGCACCGGCTCGCTCTCCGCTTCCGCATCGCCCGCCGCCACCGTCTCATCCGGCAGACAGATTCCCGCCAGGGAGCACCCCGGGCACTTCGGAGAGTCCATCAGCGGCGGCGGAATTTCGCCCGCTTGGGCCAGCGCCCACGCTCCGCCAATCAGTTTGTGGGTCTCCGCAATCAGGCCGTCGTCGAACGTCACCCGCACCCGCTGCCCGGTCTTCCGGTAATAAACGATTCCTTCGCGGCAATCGTACCCGTTCTCCCGCAGAACGATGCCCTGCACCGCCAACTGCGCGCGGTCGGCGGGCCACAGTTCCAGCCCGTCCGGCCCCTCGCGCGGACGCCCGTGCTTGTAGTCCACCGGCGTGACCACGCCGCCTTCCGCCTCCACCAGGTCCATTTTCGCGATCACCCGCAGCGTCTCGCTCGACAGCGTGGCGGACCGCGAGTGGATCGATTGCGGCAGATCGGCCGCCGCCGGCAGCGGAGTCGTTTTCTCGTCCACGCGCTTGTGCTGGATGGCGCCCTCGATAGTATCGACACTTTCCTGGAACACGCCGTCCACCCACTCGTAAAAAAACAGCCGCGGACAGTACGCGAATTCGTTGACCATGCGAGCCGGCAGATAATCCGGCAGGCTCCGTCCCGTCTCAATCGTTACCGGCAATGCACCCATAGTGTCCTCACACGATGATGCACGGCGCATCGATGGCCGTGTACGGTTTGCCGAGCGCCGTGATGACGCGGTCGCCCCGCCCCTCGGCGGGACCGAGGTTCACGAACAGCACCTGGTCCTCTTTATGTTGGATAATCGCCCCCAGCTCCGCGCCGCACCGTGCCAGGTCCATCGCCGTAAGCTGGCATTCAAAGATGGAGAACTGCAAATGGTCCCCGTACCCGCGCATGGCCTGAAACACCTTGCGCAGCCGCTTCTCATCGCAGATGTCGTAGCAAACCAGATAGGAAGATCGCATGGGTCACTCCACCGCGCGAAACTGGCCCAGACCAAAGTGGCACCCGTAGCCAACCGCAATAGGACCCGCTACCGGCCCCGCAAACTCCAACTCGAAGCCGTAGCCGAGGCGTGGTGAATCCTTCTTCCGATTCCGCCGGAACTCAATCCACCGGAAGCCTTGCCCGCCGCGCAAAACCGCCCGCTCAACGGACCGCACAGTCACTGGAGTCGGCAAACCGTGATTTTCCAACTCCCGGACAAGCTCGGCCCGCAGCCATTCGCCGAAGTCGCCCCGGCCCTCGCGATAGTGCTGAGTCGGCACGAACGGTGTCACGCTAACCAGTCGTCGCGCAGGCGGAAGCAACTGCTCTGGAGTGCCCCATCGAATCGGCGTGCACCGAATATCGGGCCGCCCGTCCGTCTGCCAAAGCGAATTCATCTGGTCCAACGCCAGCTTTTCCAGTTCGTCGAGCGGTTCGCGGCAGACCACGAGAAGATGATCCAAATGGCCGTCCAGATCCTGGTCGTACGGAAGAACAAACGCATGTCGGTGCCCCGTCAGCGGCTTGCCATCAGCCCCCTTTCCGCTGAACTTCGGCGACACCAAACCCCCACCCCCTGACAGACGCCTATGAATACCCATGAGCTTTGAACGAACTCGCTCAGCAATTTCGAGAGTCGAGATCGACCGGGGAAGGACCTTCGATTCCAAGACAAACAATGCCCCGTGAACCGGTCTCGTATCCTTGACTCTTCGGCCTGCGTACGTCACCCCAAAGCAACGTCTGGGCCGCAAGTAGCTCACGAAGCGGAGCGCCGGTGGACCGCTCAGCTTCGCTTTGAACAGGTCCGCGGTTGAGAACGCAATCGCTTCAAGCCAATTGGGAAGCTCCTCGCGTGCGGCGGCACAAGCCACCGGCACAGTATCCACATCGGAACGATCGGCGATGGGTTCTTCCGGTATACAATTCCATGCGGCATCCGTTACACCGGCCAGCACGCGCGCCGACACCCACGACTCGGAACGCCCCAGGTAATTCACTACGGACAGCAATTCGTCCAGATCCGCTACGACCGCGGAGTCGAGCACCAAGCCGGGCCAAGCAACCAGCACTCCCGACCGCGGTGATACCGCGACGAACCCGTCGAAGATCAGCGTCTTTTGCGTCAGATCCTCCTCGTTCTTGCTGAGGAATGACCGCGTGTGAGACACGCTTGCGGCTGGAAGCAGGAAGCGCGGCGGAGAGGACGCTAGCGGCGCCAGCAAATTCTCCACCCGGTGTGCGTCCCAATCGGGCCGTTTACGCTTCCATGCATCGAACAGAGCGCGGATCAGCCGGTATGGGGAGGGGGGCCATTCCGGCACACCTTCGTTCACATGCCGGCCCCAGGGTGTGGCATGATACTTCCCTGCCGGAAATGTCAACTCGATGACTAGCATGGTCGCTTCATTTCTGCACGGGCGGCTTTTCCTCTTTTTTCCACTTCACTTCGGTTGTCAGCACGGTAACCGAAGGATCAGCGAACAGTTTCAGCTCCGCGCATTCCAGTATTTTCGCTTTCACCGCGGCAAGCAATTCTCTCTCTGCCGGAACTACAAACTGTGCGGGTTGCGTTGCTTTCAAATCGCCGGACACCATGAAATCGCAAGCCGTTCGCAACCGCAAACCGGCGTTCAGGAATCTGCGAACCTTATACAAGGCCAGGACTGTGAGCAAGCCTGTGGCGGCTTCATGCAGCCCGTACCCTCGGAGCAGTGCTAAGTCTAAATTGAAATAAGCCTTGATCTCCCGCGCCGTGTACTCGGTTCGGGGGTAGGGCACGTTGGAATATACATCCTTGTCATAGTTGACAGCACGCAGCTTTCCGGTTGGATCGAGAGGATTGTTCTTGACGCCCCCCGAAGAAGCCTCCCGAACATCGCTTGCCTCAATGAATCCACTGATTGCGCGTGGCAGTCTTACCCTGCCATCGCCTATGTTCGCCATGAACACACCATGCAGAATCGAATTCGGGTCCACCCTGAAAATCGCCTGGGCGATCTTCTTCCAGTTGAGTGGCCTTCCCTTGGCGTATTCGGCCTCGCTCACCAGCTTCGCCTGGAAGCCCTCGTTGGTAACGATGAAAGGCGAGTTAATCCGGTGGGCTTCCACCAGCGAGGTAGTCACCGCCCCTGACTCGCCAGACAGGGTTGCTCTCACATAGGGCAGCCCGGTCAGATCGGGACTGATTTCCGGACCCGATCCGTCCAGACAGGCTGCCTCCATTCGGTTGGCCACGGACTGCGCCGACTCCACCAGCAGCATGCGCCGCCCGTCGTTTCTTTCGTAGACGGCGGCCCCTAGATCGGCAAACCCGGTCGGCTGAAACCGATCCCCTTGCGCCGGAATCAACACTTGTTCCATCAGGAGCCGCGATACGTCCTTCAGTTCTTCAATCATGATTACGCTCCAGTCTCTTCGTCCTGTTCCAATACCAACGTCGAAATCTCCTGCAGCTTACGGCTCGGGACCAGTAACGATGCCGCCAATCGCATACCGTCTTCTCCGTCCGGGAACACCGCTCTGGTTGCCTTCAGCCCCTTCGAATGCAGCCTTCGCGCCACAAGCCGGCACGCGTCACCCACCCTCTGTGCGCGCAATAGCGGAATGACGGCAGGTTCGTAGCCCACGGGCTCAACCCCATCAGTTCGTCGCCGGACCTCGTCGTTACGGAACAACTGTTTCAGCAACGCCCAACTCCGCGGAATCGTGCTCCGAGCCACCGGTTCAGACCAGCGGCGTCGAAGCTCAGCCGCCTCCGCGTCGGCTTTCCACCATTCGATCCATGTCATTCCGAAGAGCAGGTCTTCAATCAATTCGTCGTCCAAACTTCCTTCCAGGAACGCGGCGATGTCGCGGGGATGAACTTCAATGGAGCCGCGCAGTGGCTTTGCATCGCACGCCAAGCGCTCGGCGTCCATCATGCGCCGTTGCAGAACTCCGGTCAGGCGTTCCGCAAACGTCGCGCCACTCCACGACTTCTGGCCGTTTCCCTCCGCCCATGCCCAGTGCTTTTCCGGGTCGACGGAAATCAACCCGGCTCTCAGCGGCCCCACTTTTTCGGTTGGCCCGATAGACGCCAGCGCAGCCGCAATCCTGACTTCCACACTGCCATCGTCCGCCGCAAGAACCCATCGGGCACTCAGTCCCGACAGCGGCCGACTCAGGTGCGGCTCCTTCCCAGGATCACGAGCCGCGAAGTACTTCTCCATGCGCCCAATTGCCGCCAGCAGATCCTTAAACCGCACAGCGTCACCTTGCACAAGGAAGCTGTAGATCGCACGATCAACGCCGCGCCGGCATGAGACGAAGCGGGCAGGTGCAGCCTGGTTGCCCTTGGCCGCCGCCCTCCCGAAACCGTCGACTTGAGCAAGTATCGGGTCGAGTTCCTCAATAAGATCGACCTCGCGCCGCTCCCGCACCTGGAAGCGTGCGGCCGGTAGCGCAACATAACTGTCTCCCCGCCGCTTGAGGAGGCTAAACCGGACAAACGACGTGATCCCGCGGTCGACGCCGAGGGAAGCGACCGCTTCCGCGAACTGCACACCATCCGACGCCTGCCTCCGGCCAATGTCCGCACGGCCCTCGCGCAGTAGTGAGCGCAATTCTTCGAATTCGGCGGCCCTTTCCCAAATAGGCATCCAAATCTCAGCGCGGGAATCATCGTTCTCGCTGGCTGATCCATACCCGACCGTCCGCGGACGAACCGTAAACGAACTGCTTGCCCCGTGCGCTGTGCCGACGCCCTGCCTGCGCGAGACTCCGCTCGCCCACGCCGCTGCGCCTTCCATACTAAGAACAAATTCCCACGGGTTTGCGGGAAACTTTTTGGTCTCGATTCCCGGCCCCTGGTTATAGCCGCCGGCCCGCCCGGGATCGTGTTGTCCTGTCGCAGCAACCTCCAATCCTCCTGTGGCTTCGCCGAATAGCGCGTTCCGTAAGAGGTTCTTCACCCGCCCGTCGCCTGAGTCCAGCAGGAGGCCCGAGACCCGGTCCATGAAGCCATTGGTGTAATCCAAATTGCCCTCATTGCCACCGGTACCGAGGACAGGCGGGGGATAGAGTTTATTGTCCGGCCCCACGATCGCGGCGGCGTCGATCCAGTCGAGGGCTCGATCACAGAGCCGATTTCTACAAGACCGAATAATCGCTTCCTTGCTCGACGCCCGGTTAGCGCTGTTTACGGCCGTTCTCACCTTCTTCAGAGCCCTGACACGGACACCCTCCGCAGCCAGTTCGTCTACTGTGAGGTTAAGGGTTCTCTCGCTCGCATCCGGCAATTCGGCCTTCGCCTCGGAAAGAAGTTCGAGGAGTTTCTTCAGCTTCTTGGCAGCACTCTTGGCCGCTTCAAGCTCTACCTGCTGAAGCAAGCTTCCAATACTGAGCTCCCGAGGCGGCAGTTCGGGTAGCGAGAGAACCGTCTTGATCGTTTGACTGTATTCCCGAAAGCGCGGGCAGTCGGTCGCAAGTATCCGCTCCAGGCCAACCTTACTGTCTCCTTCATAGAAACCGCTACCACCGTTCCACGGCCCAACAATCGGCGTCGGGCTGTAACGATCCAGAAAGAAGCGCACTAACCCATCCTCGTCCAAACTGGACTCCAGCCAGAACGTGTCGCCCCGCCACCAGGCTCTCGCTTCCTGGTCCTCCTGCTCGGACACAAGCCGCAACACGCCGAGCGCTTTCAGATACGCTGCCATCGGCTCCGGCGAGCAACCTCGCAGAGCAATCCGGTGCGCCATCTATAACACCTCCACCGGCTTGGCGCTCGCTCGCGCATCCGCCGCCCGAATCAGACCCTCCAGGTACGCCAACCGGAAAACACCAATCCTGTCCCGCAACCCGATCATTCGGTCCAACCACGAGCGCCGCCCGTCCTCGCTCATACCAAGCAGCATTGGCTCGAGGTCCAGCACGATGCCGGGTACTACGACCCCGCCGCCCAGATCGACCTCGGGTAAGGAGTCTCCTTCGTGTATTCCGCGCGCGAATCTCACGTCCGGCTTGTCCGGCTTCGTCTCGCCGGGCATAGCCCGAATCGAAAGCCGCACCTTACCGTGATGGCAGGCCGCCAAGTAGACCGCCAGATCGGACGCGCCCATCTGAAGCAACGCCAGCGCGCTTGCCAGTTCATGCCGGAAGTGAGGCCGCGAGTGGCGTCCGCGGAATTCGGTTTTCGCGAGGAACAATCCTTTTGTCGCCTCGTCGGCGGTCAACTGCCGGTGCACGCTCTCCTGGAACACCCAGTGGCACTTGCCAATGTCATGCCGCAGAGAGGCATAAAGCAAATCGTCAACAAAGCCGCCGATTCCGATGTTGTCCAACTTTCCCGCGATAAGTTCCGCCTGCGACCTGACCTCTCGCGAATGGGCCATCACCGTTTGCCTGTACTTCTGATTAGTCAGGGGTTCGTCGTCCATCCCCACCTCTGGTTCCGCGCCATCGGTGGGAACTACCGGTACGGCGGCCAGGGATTCGAAGTCCCAACCGCGTTCCACATCGTAGCCGCCGGCCTTCGTATCCACGATCAGAATCATGCCTGGGCGCAGCAGTTCCGCGTCCTGGGCCGTCACCCTCTTCCACTCGCGATCAATGGCGCTCCAGGTCCAGGCTTCCCTCCGCTTCTTGTTCTTCAGCGCCTTGTCGAGAAACTTCCGGAACTCGCCAATCGGCACGGCGCAAAGCTCGTCGCTCGTAGGCGTGACAGTTTTGGGGGCCGGCCCTTCGTCCGGCAGTTCACGCCACGCCACCATCACATCCCGTTCGTCCCCTTCGCGTATGAAGCGGGAGATATCGATGTCGTACCCGGAAAGATCTCTGGTCGTATCAAACAAATCCAACAGGTCCCGGCGTCGGATAATGTCGCCATGCTCAAACCCGTCCGGGGGTCGAGGCAAATCGTTGATCCGAGCTGAATCCAGTTCTGCAATCAGGGACCTGGACTGTTCCAGATCTTCCGGCTCGTAAGGACTCGCTTCTTCACCTGTCCGGTCGACCCAGAAGATCCGGCCTTCATCCAACTCCCCGGCCCGATTGCAGCGCCCGAAGCGCTGAACGAGACCTGTGTACGGCGCAAGATCCGTTACCAAGAGGGCTGAGCTGATATCGACGCCGGCTTCGACCACCTGAGTCGCAACCAAAACACGTCCGCCCGCTGGAATTCCATCGGAGAGCAACTTGGACCAACCCAGCCTTTCATGGCCGCGAAACCGGGAGTGTAACAACCGGATATCCAGTGGTTGCTTAGCGATCCGATTCAACGCATCGTACGTCTCGCGAGCCCATGCGACACGGTTCAAAATCACCAGAGACTGAGAGCCGGCCGCATGGTTGTCCATGACGAATTGCGCGATGCCCACGGTCGTTTGGCACGACTCCGGAGCCCGAGTAAGCTTCTTTGGGCAATAATGAACTTGACTAATCCACCGGGAGGTAGTAGGCTTGGGATTGGTGGCGCGTGCCACGTCGTTCATTGGGAGGGATACCCTGAAATCCCAGCGGGCTTCATTTTGGACGCAAGAGGCTTTTTCGATCCCGTTGATGGTGGCTCGCGAAGCTATGAGTATGGCAGCGGGTGGGTGTTAATGACCCACGCGATGACATTTTATGGAGACGAGAGCGGCAGTCACGGCAAGGGCACTTTTGTAATTGCTGGCTACCTAGCGACGGCGCACAACTGGGAACGGTTCAAAGCGGACTGGAATACGGCACTTTCCGAGGAGCCCAGAATCACGCATTTTCACAGGGGCCATAACTACCACGGGGATGGTGTCTTCGAGGGATGGGACGAACCAACAAGGCAGGCCAAGCTAAACCGGATGATTAGGGTCTTCGAGAGGTTTGGGGCGCACATAGTAGAGTTGTCTTCCACTATCGAATGGAATGAATACCGGGCTGTCGTCCACGGGCCGCTGGCAAAAGAACTTTCAAACCCCTACTATTTTTGTCTTCACGGCGTGATGTCGCTGGCCGTAGATTGGGTCAGAAAAACAGGCGAAGACGCGGACATTAGCTTTGTTTTCGATTATCAATTCGAGCATCAGGCTGAGGCGGTTCGCCAGTATACCCACATAAAACAGCGTTTCCCCCAGATCGGCAAGCACATGTCTGGAATCTGTTTCATGGATGACGAAAAGGTGGCGGGCTTGCAGGCCGCCGACTTGATTGCGTGGCAGATTCGCAGAGACTATGTAAAGCCGCCCGAGGATGATGATGAGATTAGGCCAGAGCTAGAGCTACTGAGGGCCACCTACAAGCACGATGCGCTGTCAAACAAATCGAACGCATTGGGGATCGCACGGCTTATCACCAAGATCGAAGGTGCCGGTACACCAAGGCGAGGGTCAGATTTGTGTCCCGGTGGAATCGGAGGATAATGGACACCATGAGGCTAACTGTTCAGATATCGCCACTGCCGTTATTGCTGTGCATCGCTATGTCCGGGATGGCACAAACCGACAACGTTGCCGCAGGTGCATGGACGCAGGTTGATAGGTCTGACCCGTTGCACCAAACATCGTTCAAGGAGTTCACGCTAACGGGCAAGTTCCTTGTTGCGCCCCGACAGTCCAACCTTGCCGCGCCAATCCTGGTGCTCCATTGCCAACCTGGGCCGCATCGTGTCGGGAAGTCCCAGACGAACGGGTATTTCGTCGAGGGATGGATTGCGACTGGAGCGGTTCTGGATTCAGCCAAACCACGGGCCTGGGATTCCGCGAAGTTGGCGTCCACGCTTAATGATCTCGTTTCGGTGGAATACCGACTGGACGACAAGAAGTTACAGTCCGAGTGGTGGCCCAAGAGCACGGATCATTCAGGGGTCTTTCTGGATGATGTGAGACTGGACAATCTTCTGTACGGTCATCTCCTTTGGCATAAGGAAGGAACCGGCCCCCAGATTACAAGGATCATGCTTGGCGTTCCAGAATATCTCGCGGTTCAGATCCAGATGGAATTTGACCTGCCCGACTCAACCGAAGTGGCTAACGCGTGTGGCGTTATCCTGCACAAACGATAAAAGAGGGCGAAATGACGATTCAGGCGAAACGTTTCATGGAGTTATCGGATATTTTGGGAATGCGGTTGCGTTGCAACGAGTGTAGCACCGAGATATTGGTGCCTTTCGACAGAGAGATACGGGTAAAGAAGTTCCGAACTTGCCCGCACTGCAATGCCGCGTGGACTACTAACGGAACGTCAATTGAGAACGCAATTGAGGAAGCGATGCAGACCGTAAGGGTGCTAGCGAATCTGCTTCAAGGGGGAGGGTTCCGGGCTGGGTTTTCCCTGACTCTAGAGATTAAACCCGAGACGTGCGATGATAAGGATTAGAGAACATGGGCAGCGAACCCGCAACGTCGTTACCAGAGTGCATCGAAGGCCCAGAAGCGTTTCAGCGCTTCGATGCCCTAGTGGATTCCGTGCTGGCCGTGCCGCACGCCACGCTTGTGCGACGCGAACGCGCCTACCGCAAGAAGGTGGAAGCAAACCCGAAGAGGCGCGGGCCGAAGCGAAAGGTCAACCCCTCCGCTTCCCCCGGCCCTGCCGTTTAGAATGGGATTGCCGTTTCTCCCACCTTGCCAGTGAGTTCGGCGTAGGTGAGGCGCCGGCCGACAATCTGCGAGACGGCCAGATCGAAGCGATCCCAGTCGTTCATGCCCTTCCGGTTGTTGTAGCGGAAAGCCTGTTCGTCAAGATACCGGAACAGGTGGTAAGGCTCGACACTCACGTAGGTTCCGGCGAGAGTGCGCTTCAGGAGCGACCAGAAGTTCTCCAGGCCGTTGGTGTGGACTTCACCATTCACGTAGGCCACCGCATGGTCAATCACTTCATGCTGGAACTCATCCAGCCCTTCGTAGGACTTCAGCGCATCGGTGAAGATCGCAGATCCGGCGAGAACGTGCTCACGGAGTTCAGCTTGAAGCGCCTTCTTTTTGCGGTTGGGAACCACCTTGGTACGGATCTTGCCGCCACGTTCCAGGATGCCCATAACGGCAGTCTTGTCCTTTCCGCCAGTGCCGGTGATTTTCTTCGCACGTTGCGCAGCGTGCATGTTCCGCGCCTTGCCGCCGATGAAGGTTTCGTCCGCTTCGATCTGGCCGGAAAACTTGTTGCCGCTCTTTCCCTGATGGGCGGTGCGGATTCTGTGCAGCATAAACCACGCGGTTTTCTGGCTGACGCCGAGCGCTCGGCGGATTTCCCAGGAAGAGATGCCATTCTTCGCGTTGGTGATGAGCCACATTGCCGAGAGCCACTTATCCAGGCCGATGGGGGAATCCTCGAAGATAGTCCCGACCTTGATGGAGAATTGGCGCTTGGGGTGGTGGGAACTGCACTGCCAGCGAAGCTGGTTTTTCAGGAAACTGACGTTGGTGCTGCCGCAGGTTGGGCAAACAACAACACCGTCCGGCCAGCGTTTCCGCGCGAGGTAATTGAGGCAGTTCTCAGTATTCGAGTAGTAGATGATGGCCTCTTGGAGGCTGGCTGGCTGTTGTTGTTCCATGCTTTAATTCTAGCGCAAAAGCGTGGATTAGTCAAGTTTATTATTGCCCTTCTTTGGGGCGTTGAGCCGCTTCGCGATCCCGCCGTCGCTGCGATCTTCATTCTCCAGTTTGGTGGTGCGAAGCGCACCCACGAGGCCGCCGGCGTCTACCGTCGCCAAGTCGGAAGTATCCGTCGTCGCCGACATCCACCATGTTGCCCGCGGCCCAAACCCGCCCATCTCCTTCCGCCACGCCTGCAACTGCGTTGTGGTCCCCAGTCCGCTACCCATCAACTGCACTTCGTCGCACACCCACAGGCAATCGTTGTTTACCAGTCCGAAGTGCACGGGCCACTTGTACCGGCTCATCGCGTACCCGCGATTCAACGCGCGACTGAGCAGCATGTCCTGGGTGCCGATCAGAACGGCAGGGCGCTCGGGAAAGATGTCCCACTCGGCCTTCTTTGCCCTGATTTCCTCCCCGCCCATCAAGACAATCGGCGAATGTTCCACGAGCCAAATCAAGTCTTCGCGCACGGTTAACAAGTCCTGTTTCAACCGGCGCAGTTTTACCTCATCGGCCGACAGGCGCTTGCGAGCCTTCTCCTCCAAGTGCTCGACGACCGCATTCACTCGCGGGTCGTCGGCGGCGGCGGCGAAGGCAAGGCGCGCCAGCCATTCAGCGACGTTGTCACGCGTCTGCTCCACCAACGTACGCATTGGCAGGCAGTACACTAACCGCCGCGGCCATCGGCCGTGCTTGGATTGATCCGGCAAAGCGACGCGGTTCCACAGCCAAGCCAGCACGACTGCGGCGGTCTTTCCCAAGCCGGTAGGAATATTGATGAGGAGTAATTCGGCGGCGCGGCCTTGGTCACGCCCCGCCAAGCGACGCTGGTAATCGTAAGGTTCGTGACCAGTGGCAGCAGAGAAAAAGGTATCAAAACCTGTCGAAACCACAACCTCTCGACTATACGCCCATTCACCCGCCCGGTAAAGCACTAATTGGGCCACGCAGCCCTCTCCAACTCAACACATCCGTTGTATCCTTTAGATGGTCACCAGCGCCGAGTTCAAGCGGTAGCTGGAAAGACAAGGCTGCACATTCGAACCCGGCAATGGAGGCCACCTCAAGGTCCGATTGGGGCGGCGCTTCTCCGTGCTCCCGATGCACGGTTCCAGCAAGGAAATCGGCAAAGGGCTCGCCGAAAAGATCAAGAAGGATCTCCGTCTCAAGTAAGGAGGAATCATGTTGCGATATCCCGTAAGACTGGCACGCGATACCAACGGGAGAATCCCGGCCGGCTTTCCCGACGTGCCCGAGGCTCATACCTTCGGCGCGGACCGCGAGGAAGCCCTCGCTCGCGCGGGCGACGCCCTCGAAACCGCCTTCATGGGTTATATCGAGGATCGGCGGGCAATCCCCGATCCTTCACCCTTCAATCGCGGGTCGTTTGTCGCGCTCCCCGCGCTGACCGAAGCGAAATTGGCCCTCTATTCGGCGATGAGGGCGCGACGGATCGGCAAGACCGAACTGGCAAGAAGATTGAACTGCCACCTCCCCCAGGTGGACCGCCTGCTCAATTTACGGCACGGCTCACGGCTCGATCAGTTGGAAGCGGCATTCCGCGCCTTGGGCAAGGCGCTGTCCGTGCAGATTTTGGATGCGGCTTGAGCGCATCGAACTCGGCTTGCCGATACCACCCCTCCCCCCAATCCCGTTCACAACAATTATTCACTGAAAACAAACCGCTTACCACATCTACCCCATCCCCTCCGTTCTACCCTATGGATAGGACGATATGACTTCACTCAGACGAATCAATTCTTCGCGGGCAAACGGCGCCCGCTCCCGAGGCCCCATCACCCTTGAGGGGAAAGAACACTCCTCCGCCAACGCCCTCCGCCACGGTCTCCTGGCCAAGTGCATTGTCTTGGAAAACGAATCCAACGAGAGTTTTGACGACCTCGTGACCCAGCACATCCAGCGTTTCGCTCCCGCCGATGGCGTCGAGTTCGGCATGGTTGAGGAAATGGCCGTGGCCCATTGGCGCATGCGCCGCGCCCCGGCCGCCGCTCCGCCAAACCACGCCGTACCAAACGAACCCAATCCCATTTCCGAACACCGGGTGGTGCAGGTCCTCGGCGGCCCTGACGTTCAGGGGCTTCGAGCACCGCCCGATTCCGGGGTCCCCGATCTCCCGATGTTAAACTGTGGCTGACATGGATTCAGCGTCGCGCCAGGCCGAAAACGCTGCCCCATCCACCGCCGTGATCTTCAACATCATGCGCTTTTCCACGCAGGATGGGCCCGGAATCCGCACCACCGTCTTTTTCAAGGGCTGCCCGCTCTCCTGCTGGTGGTGCCATAATCCCGAAAGTCAAAGGCTGCAACCCGAGTTGCTGTATCTCGAGGAGCGGTGCCGTCATTGCGGCGATTGCGTTGCCGCCTGTCCGCAACACGCCATCGAGCAGGTGAACGGCACGGTGCGCACCTCCGCCCTCTGCCGCCGTTGCGGCCAATGCACCGAGGTCTGCCAGGCGGAAGCGCGCCAGATCGCGGGCCGGCGCATGACCGTCGGCGACGTCATCGCGGAGATCGAGCGAGACCTGGTTTTCTTCGAGGAGTCCGGCGGCGGCGTGACGCTTTCGGGAGGCGAACCCCTGGCCCAGCCGCGATTCGTTTCCGCGCTGCTCGGCGCCTGCCGGGACCGGGGAATCGGCACCGTGCTCGAAACCTGCGGCTACGCGCCCAGCGGCGTGTTTCTGGACGTGGCGCTGGCGGCCGGCCTGGTACTCTACGATCTCAAGCTGATGGACCCCGTCAAGCATAAAGAGTACACGGGGGTCTCGAATCGGCGGATTCTGGCTAACCTGGAGGAGTTGGTGGCGCGCGGCCGGGCGGTGACCGTGCGCATTCCCGTCATGCCGGGGATCAACGACACACTCGATGAAATCGGCCAATTCGCCCGGCACCTGGCGGCGCTTCCGGTCAGCCGCGTCGAGCTGCTGCCCTATCACCACATAGGCGCCGGCAAATACAAGCGGCTGGGTTTGACTTACCGGCTGGGGGACGCGCCACAGCCCACGGCGGCGGATCTGGCGCGCTTCAGCGACGCTCTGACGCGAGCCGGTTTGAACGTGAGAGTTAGACTGTAGCCATGACCGAACGGGTAGCGAAACTCCGCCAGGCGAGCCTCGACACGAAGCCCTGGCTCTCCATCGAGCGCGCCCGGCTCGTGACCGAATTCTACCGGCGAAGCGCGCCTCTCGCGGCGCCCATCGAGCGCGCCTCCGCGTTGGCATACGTGTTGGAGCATGGCACCATCGCCATCGGCCCCGGCGAGCTGATTGTGGGGGAGCGCGGACCCGCGCCCAAGGGCACGCCGACATTTCCCGAGCTTTGCTGCCACAGCATGGAGGATTTCGCAATCCTCGACTCGCGCGAGAAGATCTCCTATTCGGTGAGCGAGGAAGCCCAGCGCATCCAGCGGGAGGAAATCATCCCGTACTGGCAGGGCCGCGGCATGCGGGACCGCATCTTCGCCGCGATGGAGCCGGCCTGGAAGGACGCTTACGAGGCGGGCATTTTCACCGAGTTCATGGAGCAGCGGTCGCCGGGACACACGGTGCTGGGAGACGTAATTTACCGCAAAGGCCTCGCCGACTTGAAAACCGAGGTGGCCGAAAGCCTGGGACGCCTGGATTTCTTCAACGATCCGGAAGCCTACGACAAGCAGCAGGATCTCAAGGCCATGGCGATGGCCGCCGGCGCGGTGATCCGCTTTGCCGAGCGCCATGCGGAACTGGCGGACCGCATGGCGGCCCGCGAGACCGATGCGCGCCGCAGAACCGAGTTGGAGGAAATCGCGGAGGTTTGCCGCCGCGTGCCCGCGCACGCGCCCCGAAGCTTCCGCGAGGCCCTGCAATCTTACTGGTTCGTCCATCTGGGTGTGGTCACCGAGCTGAACACCTGGGATTCATTCTGTCCCGGCCATCTCGACCAGCATTTGTATCCGTTCTACCGGCGCGAAATCGACTCCGGCACGCTCACCCGGGAACAGGCGCGGGAGCTGCTCGAATGCTTCTGGGTGAAGGTCAACAACCAGCCGGCGCCGCCCAAGGTAGGCGTCACCGCGGCCGAGAGCGGCACCTACACGGACTTCTGCAACATCAATACCGGCGGCCTCAAACCGGATGGCTCGTCGGCGGTGAACGACCTGACGTACCTCATCTTGGATGTGATCGACGAGATGCGCCTGTTGCAGCCGTCTTCCAACCTGCAATTGAGCAGGAAGAGTCCGGACCGGTTCCTCAAACGGGGCCTCGAGATTGTCCGCAAGGGCTGGGGCCAGCCGTCGATTTTCAACGCCGACATGGTGGTGGAAGAGTTGCTGCGCCAGGGCAAGTCCATCGAGGACGCGCGCGCCGGCGGCACTTCCGGCTGCGTCGAGACCGGCGCGTTCGGCAAGGAAGCCTACATCCTGACGGGGTACTTCAACCTGCCCAAGGTGTTGGAGATCGCGCTCAACAACGGCCTCGATCCGCGCACGGGAAAGAGGATCGGCATCGAGACCGAAGATCCGCGCCAGTTCCAAAGCTACCAGGAGTTGTTCGCGGCATTTCGCAGCCAGTTACATCATTTCATCGACATCAAGATCCGCGGCAACAACGTCATCGAGCGCCTCTACGCGCGCCACATGCCGGCGCCGTTCCTGTCGCTGCTGGTTGAGGATTGCATCGTCAAAGGCAAGGACTACCACGATGGCGGCCCGCGCTACAATTCCACCTACATCATGGCGGTTGCCCCAGGCACGTGCACGGACAGCCTGGCGGCCATCCGGTACCACGTTTTCGATCGCCGGACGCTGACGATGACCGATTTGCTGGAAGCGCTCGCCGCCAATTTCGACGGTCGTGAAAATACGCGCCTGATGTTGTGGAACAAGACTCCCAAGTACGGCAACGACGACGACTACGCCGACGCCATCCTGGCGCAAGTCTTCGACGCCTTCTTCGAGGAGGTCAATGGACGCCCCAACACCAAGGGTGGCGCCTACCACGTGAACTACCTTTCCACCACCTGCCACGTCTATTTCGGCTCCGTGACCGGCGCGACCCCCGACGGCCGCAAGGCCTGGGAGCCGCATTCGGACGGCATTTCTCCAGCCCAAGGCGCCGACCGCCACGGCCCCACCGCGGTTATCAAATCGGCCTCGAAGATGGACCACGCGCGCACCGGCGGCACGCTGCTGAACCAGAAGTTTACGCCCAAGACCGTCGAAGGAGAAGAGGGCCTCGACAACCTGGCGCACCTGGTGCGCGCGTACTTCAAGCTCGACGGTCACCACATCCAGTTCAACGTAGTGACGGCGGAGACTCTGCGCGAGGCGCAGGCGCATCCCGAGAAGCATCGGGACTTGATCGTGCGCGTGGCCGGCTACAGCGACTACTTCTGCGACCTCACCACCGCCCTGCAAGACGAAATCATCGCGCGAACCGAGCAGTCGGGGTTCTAGCAAACTCCGGCCTGGCCTAAGCCTGGAGCGCGGTCCCACGCTCCCGGTACCAGTCCTCGACAGCTCTCGGTATTTCCTTCAAGTTCTCGAGCGGGGTCTGGAGCGGGATGGCGCACTCCGGTCCGATCAGTTCCACGCCGGCATCAAGGTTGAGGTAAACCTCCTTGCGCACTTCCGCCGGCGCTCGTGTAAGCAGCGTCACTGGATTATTGATGTTCCCCACCAGAGAAATGCGGTTCCCCATGATTTCCTTGGCTTTCGCCGGCGGGTTCTTCGAATCGTAGTGGAAGGCGGCCATGTGCGTCTGTGCAATGTAGTCCATCCGGTCGAGGGTCCGGCCGCAAATATGGAGAATGAGCGGCGCCGGCAGCCTTTCCGCAAATTCCGTGTGAATGTCCTGCAAGAATCTTTTGTAATATTGTGCGCTGACCAGATCCCCTGTCGCATGGTCGGGGAGGGTCAAGGCATCGGCTCCGGCTTCTATTTGCGCAAGCCCAAACGCAACCGTAACTTCTTTCAGTTTGTCGAGGGCACGCTTCACCCCATCGGGATCCTCTAACGTCATGATCAGGAATGGCTGCAGGCCGAACACATGGTAGCAGAGCGTCCACGGCCCCATGGTCTTTCCAAGGATGGCTACCTCATTGCCGAAACGCTTCTTAAGCATGCGGATTGCATCGATAACGCACCGCATGTCACCGTGATTCAGAAGCCCGGAAGGGATTGCGATGTCCTCGGAATGCTCCCAGATGGGTTCGGCCGTCCTGACCGTTGGCCAGGTGCCTTTCTCTCCCCAATCGATATCGCATCCGAGAGCGGAGGACTCCTGGATGACGGAAAATACCGGCATAATGCAGTCGAAGCCTAGTTTGGTGTAGCCGGTTTCAGCCAGGTTGGCCATGAGTTCCGGGATGCGGTTGGCCTCGGGAAACCCAGCACCTGAGATGTCCATCAGTTCCTCGGTTGCGACCGACGTCGGATTGCAGACTGGCGCCCGGTCGACCGGTTCACGGCGGAGCGCGGCGAGGACCCGCTGGCGGCGGTTCATCAAGGGGTCCGCCGCCAGAGCCTTCACTTGGTGCCTGCCGGCAGAGTGTAGTAGCTATACGTAGACTTCCAACTGAATTCGGCCCCCGGCTCGATGGCAATCGCCACAAAGGGCTCCATCCCAACCACGCTGCGGATCGACCACAGGTTTTCGCGTGCCAGCGGCCGATCGGAACTGATCTTCATGCCCGCGCCCAGCTTGGTGTTCTCGATTCGGATCTCGTTGTCGGCAGGGCTGTCGCTGAAGCCCTCCAACGGGGTGGTCACGACATCCCGGCCCTCCAGCGTCTTCAGGTACACGATCCGATTACCGCGAATCTCGGCCAGTTCTTTGTTGGGAGGGCGCTGGGTTTGAATCTGGAATGGCACGGTGATCACCAGGGGTGCACCGGGCGGCTGGTTATCCAGCACGAGAAAATTGTGATTGTAGACCGTGGTCCGGATCGGGTGGGTTCCCGTGTTTTTCAAGCTGTGTTCCAAAACCATCTCCGGCTGGCCTTTCACCAGCCGCAACGTTTTCCGGTAGATATAACCATAGCCGGAAGACGAATCGGCAAGCTCCTGGGTGAAATCGATGGAATCGCGAGATTTCCCGATGGTCCACTTCCCTGGATTGACGATCTCGTACAACCGGTAGTTGTCGTACCTGTCTTCGTCCCGCCTCCCCAGAGCGCCGACGCCAATTTTGATGAATCGGCCGCCGGGTTTCGCCTCCTCCCATCCCACTTGTCCGAACTCATCGACGGGACCGGTGATCGAACTACAAGGCCCGCCGACGATGTCCGGCCCTTCGTACACAAAGTCGCGAACCTTCGGGTCCGTCCTCTGCACCCACGGTCCGTAATAGTTGTGTCCCTTGTATTGCAGGCTGTAGACGACTCCCGACCAGTCGAACCGGGTTCCGCGATAGTATCCGCTTTGGGTGTTCGGCAGGTAGATCTTTGCCCGAATCCGGCCATTCGCGATCTCCGCGCTCGGGAAATCCGCCGCTGGCAGAAGTCCAATGCATACGGCCATGGAAGCCGGAACCAGAATCTTTATCATCATCGAATGGATTATTGCATGATGGCAGGCGCGAGGTAAATACCCAAGTACGGCAAGGACCGCGCACGTGTGGGCTTCGTCCTGGCGAAACGCTGCGAAAACACGGGGACGACTCTGTCCCAAGGATCGCTATGCCATGCTTTCCCCGCGCCTGTTGCAGGTCCTGCGCCGCTACGCGAAAGCCGCCCGGCCCACCGAGTACTTCCACTCGGACCCGCAACCGGGAAACCTGCACTTCCATCCGCACCTGCACTGCGTCGTTCCCGGCGGCGGTCTCTCCCCGGACCGCCAGCGTTGGATCGCCCCCCTCGCAAGGTGATGACCGTGCCGGCCGAGGGGTTCATCCGCCTCTTCCTCCGTTCACCGGACGGTTTACTCAATTTCGCGGCGGTCGCGATCTTCCTGCTCCCCGGCCTCCTCGCGCCGCGAAACCGAGCAACCCTTTTTCGATCACAGAAATTTTCGAATTTTTTTCTATTTGGTTGCAATAAGTTACGCGGAAGAAGAGAAGAGTCCAAGGTGCCACGGCGCTAACGTGGGAGACGGAAGAGGGAGTTCGGCCCCCAGCATCCGCCTTTAAGTTCCCCATACCTTCCCCATTACCCTCACCGCTCCCTAGTTGGAGCGTTCCTCTCCCTTTCCGGATTCCCTCTCTCTCCAGAGCGGCGGCGAAGCCCAGGTCTCCGCGAGCTACCAGTTCCGGGATCTTCTCGCGCAATACCTTGTCCGGATCTACCAGGCGCGTCAGCGAGCCATCCAGAAAACACTTTCTCAGGCTTGCCAACGGCCACGCGCCCGTCTCCTTAAATGCGGCCGGCCAGTTCCGTTCCAGGTAGCTTGCGCCCACGCTGTCATTCAAGCGGCTCTCGGATTTCAGGGCGGCAAGAATCCGCCCGCCAAGCGTCTCCCCACTGCTTGCGTGACCGGAGCCCAAGTCAATGATATGGAGGCCATCGCCTGTGGAGGCATCCGCGATGACAACAAACCTATAGCTGGCCCACGCCTCCTCGACCAGTTCCTCTTCCGCATCACGGACGCTGCCCGGGACGCCTCGGAAATCCGCCGCCTGGACATCGGCGCCGAGCGTCCCTTCTTGCACTTCCTTCTGGACGCGCCGCCAGGCCAAGACAAGTTCGGCCTTCTCCCGCAACTCCTTGCCCGGCTTCTTTGCACACCAGACGAGCGCCGCCGGATAGTCGCGGGATGATTCACCCCGCTTCCCGGTCCACTCGCGAATCATGTCGCGCGTCGCGCCAGTTGTTGTCCACTCTAGGTCTGGATCGACCACAACCACTTGTAACCGCGGCGAGTTGTCGATGTCGGCGGAGGCGGCCGGAAAGGGTTCAATCCGAATGGGAGTGTCCTTCTCGAATTGTTCCCGCATTATCTTCCGCATCAGCGGGCGCACATCCTTCTCGAAATCCAACGACGCCTTGCGGTCATTGACGACCTTTTTTAAGGTTGGCTGGTGGTGGATGCGGAAACCGTCGTTGGAAACCTTGCGGATGAAGAATGCCTTCGCCTCCAAATTCATAGCCGCCGAATCGATAGATGTGGTATCGACCGCGGGACCGGCCAGCGCGAACCGGAGTTCCGGCAGGTGCGCGATCCGTTCACGCTGGCCGCCCGAGGATTCAAAAAAGATGGCCGTCGCAACCCGCCGGTGAATGTCCTTGAGCGGGCCTTTGGTATCGGCGTCCAAGGCCCGCGCGCGCGCCATAGGACCGGCGATATCGGTTTCGATCGCCGTACTCAGCCGCGATTCTCCCACCTGGCCCAGGACGGCGCCGCGGAATCCCATCACGTGCAGCGGCGCCGATCCCAGCGTCAAGAGCGGTTCGACGGTCTGTTCCCGATGCTGCTTGGCGAACGCCCACGAGGCCCACTGCGCCAGCATCGCGAGCGTACCGCGGGTCTGCTGATACTGCGGCAGCGCTTGCCATTTTCGTTGAAAGACCGATAGCGTCGCGGGATGGAAGGGAATGCTCTCGCCGCTTCATCTGGCCGCCGCACCAGTTCCTGAATCGTCTCGTCTCTGCTTATGCCGGCTTCTATTATCCCTCTCTCTGGAAACCTCCACCAAGCCTACGCCGCGTGCCCTACCGGCCGGCGTGGGCGCCTCCCCGCCAATCCCTTCCTTTGACTTTTGCCTCGGTTTCGGTTAACCCCTATATAGATATGCCCGAGGGCTCGTACCGCTTTCAGGTCGGGGCCATCTGCTGCACGGTTTTGAGCGATGGCTATTTTTCCTATCCGACGCCGTGGTTCTTTCCCAACGCCGACCCCGACGAGCTCTCGCGCGCGCTGGCGAGCCGCCATCTTCCGCAAGATGCGGTGTTGAGCCCCTACACCTGCCTGCTGATCGAAACCGGCCGGCACGTGGTGCTGGTGGACACCGGCGGGGGAGAGTTCTCGCGGACCGCTGGCGCTGTCATCGCCCGGCTGGAGACGGTAGGCGTCCGGCCGAAGGACGTCGATACCGTGGTGCTTACGCACGCCCACCCCGATCACATCGGCGGCGCCATCGATTCCCGCGGGCGCCCGGCTTTTCCCTACGCGCGCTATGTTCTCTCGCAGCCGGAATGGGATTTCTGGACGGAGTCGCGCTCCGATCTGGGCGGCCTGCGTGTGCCGGAAGAGGTGAAGCGCATGATCGGTTTGGCGGCGCGGCGCTGTCTGGCGCCGCTGCGGTTCCAGGTGGATACGGTGGAGGGTGAGACCGAAATTGTTCCCGGAGTGTGCGCCATCCCCGCGCCGGGCCACACTCCCGGGCACCTGGCGCTGCTGATCTCTTCCGATGCGCAGCATCTCCTCAACATGGGCGACGCGGCCGTTCACCCGCTGCACCTGGAGCGGCCGGATTGGGAGAACGGCTTCGACCTGGCCGCCGGAAAGGCGGCCGCCACCCGCCGCATGCTGCTGGAACGCGCCGTGGCCGGAAACATGCACCTCATGGCGTTCCATTTCCCATTCCCCAGCGTCGGCCGCGTGGCCGCGCGCCAGGAGGGCGGCTGGGAATGGACGCCGGGCTGGTAAGAGAAGAAGGACGAAGAGTATGAAACTTGCCGCGCTGTTACTCATCGCGCCACTGGCGGCTAGCGCCACCATATGGCCGTGGATCGCGCCTACGCCGCCGATGGGCTGGAACAGTTGGGATTCCTACGGGACCACCGTCACCGAGGCGGAAGTCAAAGCCAACGCCGATTACATGGCCGCTCGCCTGAAGAGCCACGGCTGGCAATACGTGGTGGTGGACATTCAGTGGTCCGAGCCTCACCCGCAGACCCACGGCTACCGGCCCAACGCCGACCTGGTGATGGACGAATATGGCCGCCTCACGCCCGCTACCAACCGTTTCCCCTCGGCCGCCGGCGGCAAGGGCTTCCGCCCGCTGGCCGATTACATCCACGCCAAGGGTCTCAAATTCGGCATCCATATCATGCGCGGCATCCCGCGCCGGGCCGTGGCCGCGGACCTGCCGGTCTTCGGGAGCACGGCGCACGCCGCCGCCATCGCCGACACCAAGTCGCTGTGCCCCTGGAACACCGACATGTACGGGGTCGATATGAGTAAGCCCGGGGCCGAGGATTACTACGATTCCATCTTGCAGCTCTACGCCCAATGGGGCGTGGACTACATCAAGGCCGACGACATTTCGAGCCCCTTTCACGGAGATGAAATTGCCGCCCTGCACCGCGCTATTGTGAAGTTGAAACGGCCCATCGTGCTGAGTCTTTCACCCGGCCCGGCGGACCTGGCGAAGGCCGATTTCTATGCCGCCAACGCCAACATGTGGCGCATCTCCGGCGATTTTTGGGACCGCTGGCCGGACCTCCGCACCAGTTTCGGTCTGCTCGAAAAGTGGAGCCAGTACACGCGGCGCGGCGCCTGGCCGGACGCCGACATGCTGCCGCTCGGCCGCATCGGAATTCGTGCCGAGCGCGGCGACGATCGCACGACGCGCTTCACGCGCGACGAACAGCGCACGCTCATGAGCCTGTGGTCGATTGCGTGCAGCCCGCTGATGTTCGGCGGCGACTTGCCCAGCAACGACGATTTCACGCTTTCGTTGCTGACCAACGACGAAGTCCTGAACGCCGACCAGAACGGCACGAGCAGCCGCCAACTGTTCCGGCGCGGGGACCAGGTTGCGTGGACCTCGGACTGCGTAGGGGTGGGCCCAAGGTACCTGGCCGTATTCAACGTGGGAGATCAAGCGCCCCTGGAGATTCGCGTGAATTGGAGCGAACTGGGGTTGCCGGCAACCTGCGCCCTGCGCGATCTCTGGGAGAAGAAAGACCTGGGGACAGTCAAGGACGGCTATACGTTCAAGATCCGCCCGCACGGTTCGGGGCTGTACCAGGTCAGGTAGAAGCTGCCGGGACTGATTTGGTGCCGCCGAGAAGAATCAAAACGCCGGTTCCGAGTAGCGGCAGCAGCGCGCCCGCGACCAGAATCGGCGTGTAGGTGTGCAGGTGGTCCACGACGAATCCGGTCGCCATGGTGAAGGCCATCGCGCCGATGCCCGCGCCTACTCCGCCGAGGCCCGCCACCGAGGCGATGGCGTGTTCGGGAAAGAGGTCGCTGGGCAGGGTTTGAACCGAGGCGATCCAGCATTGGAAGCCGAACATTACGACGCTGATAAATGCCAGCGCCGCCGCCGCACTGGAGGCATGCGCCGCCGGGATGCCCGCTGTCATGAGCGCCGCGCCGAGGAGCACCGCCGCCCTGCGCGCCTTGCCCACGCTCCAGCCGCGCGCGATCAGATGGCCCGAGAGCCAGCCGCCGGTGAGCGAACCGGACGCGGCCACCACATAGGGCGCCCAGGCGAACATGCCGATCTGCTGCAGGCTGAATCCGCGCACGTTGTGGAGATAGAGCGGGAGCCAGGTGATGTAGAGCCACCACGCTGGATCGGTGAGCAGGCGGGCCAGCACAATCGCCCAGGTCTGGCGGAGCCGCAGCAGGTCCCGCCAGCGCACGGCGCGAACCGGACGGTCGGAACCGCGCCCCTCCAGAATGAGGGCGCGCTCGGCAGGCCCGAGCTTCGGGTGGCGATCGGGCGTTTGATAAAACAGCCGCCAGAGAACCAGCCAGCCCAGGCCCAGCAGGCCGGTGGCGAAAAAAGTCACTTGCCATCCGAAGTGAATCTGAAGCCAGACGATGAGCGGAGGCGCGACGATGGAGCCGAACGCCACGCCGCAGTTGAAAATCGCCATGCCCATGGCGCGCTCGCGGACGGGGAACCATTCGGCGATCACTTTGGTGGCGCCGGGCCAGTTGCCCGCCTCGCCCAGTCCCAGAAGGAAGCGTAGCGCGCTCAGGCTGCGCAGCCCGCCGGCGAAGGCGTGGCCCATTTCGGCGAACGACCACAGCAGCACCGAGAGCGTGAAGCCCAGGCGCGTGCCCAGCCGGTCGTAGAGTTTGCCGGAGATGGCTTGGCTGGCCGTGTAAGCCAGCAGGAACCAGGTGCTGATCCCGGCAAATTCGAGATTGGTCAGGCCCAGCCGCTCGGTAATCACCGGCGCCAGCACCGCGATCACCATCCGGTCGATGAAGTTGATGGTGGTCGCCAGGAAGACCAGCGAGACCATCCACCAGCGCAGGCCGTGCACGAAACGGGGAGGCTTCATGGGAATGCCGGGAAACAGTCGGCGGGCAACAGCGGGGGGGCGAACAACTCGGCGCGCATACGGCCGAGCGAAGCAGCGATCAGCGGCCGGAAGGCCATCTTGGCGACGACGTCGCGCTCCGGGTCGAGTCCCGGCGCCACTTCCTCCAGTTGCAGCCCTTGCGCAGTCAGACGGAACACCGCCGCCTCGGTGACATAGAGCACCTCCTGGCCGGTGGAGATGGCGAGCGCGCCGCTGAAGGTAATCTGCCGCACCGCGGGGACGAACTTCGGCTTGCCGCCCCGGACGGCCAGCGTGCCGCAGAAGACCACCTTTCGCGCCTTCTGCGCGATGTCGATGAAGCCGCCGGTGCCGATGATGGCCGAGTCGAGCTTGCTGACATTCACGTTGCCGGCCGCGTCCACTTCGGCGAACCCGAGGAAGGCGATGTCGACGCCGCGCCCCTGATACCAGGCGAACTGCCGCAGCGTGCCGATGATCGCCGTGCTGTTGTAGGCGGCGCCGAATTCGAGGCCCTCGGCCGGGATGCCGCCGATTTGGCCTTGCTCGATGGTGGGCACGACGGATTGCGCGATTCCCTGCTCGCGCGCGACTTTCATGACTCCGTCGGGCACGCCGAAGCCGACGTTGATGACGGCGCCGGGCCTAAGCTCCATGGCCGCCCGCCGCGCGATGGTCTTGCGCATGCTGAACGGGAACGGCGCGAACTCGCTCTCCGGCTTGCGCGTCTCGCCCGAGAGCGCCGGGTCGTAGCCGATGTTGTAGGTCATCCCCTGATCGGGATCTACAATCAGATAATCGACGAAGATGCCGGGCACATCGACCAGGCGCGGATCGAGGCTGCGCGCCGCCACGATGCGTTTCACCTGCGCAATGGTAATACCGCCCGCGGCGCGCGCGGCCTGCGCCATGGCGCAGTTGTGCCACGGCGCGACCTCTTCGTGCATGCTCAGATTGCCTTCTTCGTCGGCCACCGCGCCGCGGATCAGCGCCACGTCGATCGCGTGCGCGCGGTAGTAGAGGAACTCCTTGCCATCTCGATTCCACAACTCTACGATGTCTTCGACGGTGCGGGCGTTCAGCTTGCCGCCTTCCACTCGCGGGTCGATGAACGTGCCCAGGCCGATCTCGCTGATCCAACCGGGACTGCCCGATGCCGCGGCGTGGAACAGTTGAACGAGGATGCCGGCCGGCAGGCAGTAGGCCTCAAACAGGTTCTCGGCCGCGAGCTTCGCCATGGAGGGCGACATCGACCAATGGCCACCGATGACGCGGCGGTACAGGCCCGGCATGGCCATGTGCTCCAGGCCGCGCGCGCCTTGATCGCCGACGCCGAACGGGTGAATCAAGGTCAGTTCGCGCGGCGCGCCGCTCGCGCGGTGGCGCCGGCCAATGGCCTCGAGCATCCGCTCGGGAATGGAGTGGCCGGCCCCGGAGCCGCCGATCGCCACGGTGACTCCGTCCCGAATCAGCAGCGCCGCCTGATCGGGAGTCAGAATAGGTTTCACCAGATTCATGTGCGACGCCGATTGAGAAAGGCCTGGAGGCGTTCGCGAAACTCGGGGCCGGTCGCGATGGCGGCAAAGTTGGCAGCCTCCAGCTCCAGGCCGGCGTCGAGGCCGCTTTCGAGGCCGGTATCGACGCACCGCAGAATGCAGGCGATGGAGGCCGCCGAGTTCGCCAGAATTGCCAGCATCAGCTCGCGCGCCGCCGCCAGCAGCCCGGCCGGCTCCACGACGCGGTTCACCAGCCCGATGCGCCAGGCTTCCTGGGCGTCGATCGGCGCCCCGGTCAGCATCATATCGAGGGCGCGCCCGCGGCCCACCAGCCGCGGCAGCCGCTGCGTTCCGCCGTTGGCCGGAAAGACGCCGATCTTGGCCTCCGGCAGCCCCAGCTTGGCCGTCGAAGCCGCCATGCGCAGCGAACAGCACATCGCTAGCTCCAAGCCGCCGCCCAGCGCGTAGCCGTTGATGGCGGCGATCGAGGGTTTGCCCATGGTCTCCAGGCGCCGCATGATGGCCTGGTCGCGCGCGCATCGCGCCTGGCCGTCGAGCGGGCTGACGCTCGAGAGTTCTTCGACATCGGCGCCCGCGACGAACGCGCGCTCGCCGGCGCCGGTCAGAATCAGGCCGCGGTACTCGCGCTCGACGCGCTGGAAGGCGTCGTCCAGTTCCGCCATCACGCGGTTGCTGAGCGCGTTCAGCTTCTGCGGCCGATGGATCGTGACTTGGACGAAACCGGCCGCATCCGGATCGAAGAGAACTTCAGTGTAGGTCATCGGGGCGCACCGCTTTGCACTCCTCGCAGGGACAGATCCGGCGGAAGTGTTCGTAGGAATAAATTCCCGTCTTGTGCCCGTCGCTCCAGTCGATCCGGATGGCGTAATGGCCCACCGGCTCCGCGCCGAGCATAGTCAGCGCCGGCTGGTACATCTGGAACGGAGTGGCCGGCTGCGCCGGAGGCGTGCCGTGCGCATTGGTGCACGTGGCGCAGGGGCATTGGTCGCGCAGATACTGCAACCCGTACTCGCTGCGGTGCCCGTCCTTCCAGTCGATCTTGATTCCCTTGGACTTGGAAATGGCGATGTGTTCCGGATCGGTCGAAAAAGGCATGGTCAGTTGTAGAGACGCTCCACGTCGCGCACGCCCGAAATCCGCCGCATGGCGGCCACCAGCTTTTCGAGCTGCTTCTTGTCCCGCACGTCCACCGTCATCTCCACCACGCCGCCGCTCTGGTCCAGATCCCCCTTGGCCTCCAGGCTGCGGATGTTGGTGTTCTCGTCGGAAAGCACGGAGGTGAGCTGGTTGAGCATTCCCGGCCGGTCGTCGGTGTGGATCACGATGCGCACGGGAAAGGCGTCCTCGGCGGCCCGCGCCCACTCCACTTCGATCTTGCGCTCGACGTCGTACATGAGGTTTTGCACGTTGGGGCACATTCGGGAATGGACCGCGACGCCCTTGCCGCGAGTCACGTAGCCAACGATGACTTCGCCGCGAATGGGATTGCAGCACTTGGCGCGGTAGACCAGCAGGTCGTCGACGCCGCGAACTTTGATGACGCCATCGCCGCCGGCCTGGCGGGCGCCGGGAGCCTGGGCTGTGGCCGCGCCCGGCCCCGAGGGTACGCCGCCCGGCTCGGCTGGGGCGCCCGCGGGCCTGCCTTCGGACGGGTCCTCTTTCACCACCCCCGGCGCCACTTTGCTCAGAACCTGGCGCGCGGAGAATTTTCCGTACCCCAGCGCGGCGTACAGGTCCTCCATCTTGCTGTACCCGTACTCGCTCGCGACTCTTTCGAGATCGGCCTTGGCTACCTTGCCGAGCTGCACCCCCAGCCGGCGCGCCTCTTTGTCCAGGTACTTTTGCCCGATGTCGATGGCCTTCAGGCG